>CAYVUD010000195.1:0-1634 GCA_964454725.1 uncultured Lachnospiraceae bacterium | reverse complement strand
GTTATAAAACAGCCGGTCGTGAATTTTTCTTGTATAGCTATTGAAAAATCTTGTAAATTGTTATATAATAGTATGATAAGAATACTATAAGCGAAAGGAAATGCGAAAGAAATGGATTTACCGTTAAAAGAAATAGAGCTTGCCGTCAAAAGACTCAAGCCGACTATTCACAGAACAAAAATAGAAAAGTCAACGACTTTTTCCGATATGACGGGGGGAGAAATTTATCTCAAATTTGAGAACCAGCAGAAAACCGGCTCGTTTAAAATCCGCGGCGCGTCGAATAAAATCGCGGCGCTCGTGGAGAGAGGGGAGATAAAATCGGCTGTCGCCTCCTCCGCGGGCAACCACGCGCAGGGAGTTGCCTACGCGTCGCACGTACACGGCATACCCGCGACTATCGTAATGCCCAAATCCGCGCCGATAGCAAAGGTTTCGGCTACAGAGGGCTACGGCGCGAAGGTCGTGCTGTACGGCGACTGCTACGACGACGCGTACAATAAAGCCGTTGAAATTCAGGAGAAGGAGGGCGCGACATTTTTGCACCCCTACGACGATTTAGAGGTAATGGCGGGTCAGGGAACCTTGGGAATAGAGATACTCGAGGACTTGCCCACGGTTGACGTGGTAATCGTGCCGGCGGGCGGCGGCGGACTTTTGGCGGGAGTCGCGGCGTGCGTAAAGCAGATAAATCCGAGAGTTAAGATAGTCGGCGTTCAGGCGGAGGGCGCTCCGGCGATAGCGGAGTCGTTTAAGCAAAAAAAGCACGTTTCGACCGACTCGGCTTCGACCATAGCCGACGGTATCGCGGTTAAAATACCGGGCAAAAATACCATTGAGCTTATTAATAAATATGCCGACGACGTTGTAACGGTGTCGGACGCGGAAATTTCGGAGGCTATACTATTACTTTTAGAGCGCACAAAGCAGGTTGTCGAGCCGGCGGGCGCGACGCCTTTAGCGGCGGTTTTAAATAACAAAATCGACGTTAAGGGCAAGAAGATAGCTTGTATTCTCTCGGGCGGCAACATAGACGTCAGCTTCATACAGAGAATTATAGATTTGGGTCTGGTGTCCCGTGAGAGAAAGCTCAAGTTCAGAGCGACGCTTCCCGACGTACCGGGAAGCTTGGAGCATCTTTCAAACGTCTTGGCTCAGACCGCCGCGAACATTATTATGGTTCAGTACGACCGCTGGAGCGCGGAGCTTGATCCCAACGAGGCGATAATCCATATCGCGTGCGAGGTGGGCGGACGCGAACACGGTCAGAGAGTAATGAAGGCGCTCAAGGACAACGGATACAAGGTAGTAAAGGAATAGCTTCGGCTTTTACGGAGGTTTGGCGATATGGTAAAAAAATCACTGATTTCTCTTATGTACGAGGCGGCGTCCATTCACCGCTGGAACGACCACATTCGCCCGGGAACGGGCTTTACCGAGCTTGACAAGCAGGCGCACAAGATGTTTTACGCCTATGTGCTTGCCAAGTGCGAGGGCGGGGAAGTCGATATGATAAAGCTTATCGAGGGAGGAATATTTGAGTTTTTTCACCGCGGCTTGCTGACCGATATAAAGCCGCCGATATATCATAAGCTCGTGAAGGAAAAGGGCGCGCAGATTGACCGCTGGGTGCT
>CAYVUD010000194.1:0-1640 GCA_964454725.1 uncultured Lachnospiraceae bacterium | reverse complement strand
TCTATGCGGAGAGAAGCGACAGCACGGGTGAAAAATATGACGAAAACGTTGTCGGTTTTGTTGACATCGGTAAAATGGCTGACGCGGCATTTAACGCTTATGTGGCGGATTATAGTGCTAACAACTATGATGACGAAGACGCTGCGGCTCAGGCGATTATCGCGTGCTTCAAAGACCACAACCACTATGGTGATAACGGATATTCAGAGCTTGCGGGTACGCTTATGATAGACGGCTATAAGGCTGTAGGCGAAAGACCCGGCGCCGACGGTATCGCAAAGACGCTTTATAATATTATTTCAGCAGATTTATCTGTTGCTGAATAATTCCGATATTAAAAAGAACCCCTTCGGGGGTTCTTTTTTTGCGCTCGCGTTCATAGAAATAACGGGGGTGAGGACGAATGAAACGAATTTTAGCGGTGGTTTTGGCGGTGCTTTTCGCGACGCTTTTTATTCCGCTTATAATAGTGTCGCTGCTTTCCGGCACAAACGATGTTCCGCCCGAAACGGTGAGCGTTTACATAAAATCCGAGGACAGGGCGGAGGATATGGACATAAGCGAGTACCTCAAGCGCGTCGTTTCGGCTGAAATGCCTGCCGATTTCGAGCCGGAAGCGCTCAAAGCGCAGGCTGTGGCGGCGCGGACGTATCTTATATCGCGTATGAACGCCGCCGCAGACGGCAATTCCGCCGAAGAACACAAGGGCGCGGACGTCTGCACCGATTCGGCGCATTGTCAGGCGTACATTACCGAGGAGGCGCGCCGTGAAACGTGGACGGAGAAGGGGATTGACGCGGACGAGGCGTGGAAGAAAATATCCGACGCGGTTACGGATACGGATAATCTGATTATGACTTACGGCGGCGAGCCGGTTTCGGCGGTGTTTCACTCCGCGTCGTCGGGGAAAACCGAGCGCGCCGCCGACGTTTGGGGAGAGGACATACCGTATCTGCAAAGCGTCGAGAGCGAGGGCGATTTGTACTCGCCCAAATACGCAAGCGAGGTCAGAATGAGCGCGGAGGACTTCAAAAAGCTTGCGGAGAGCAATATAGAAGGGGTTAGCTGGGAAAACGGACTTTTCGGCAACATAGTCCGCTCCGGCGCGGGCGGAATCGTAACGCTCGATGTGGGAGGCGTTAATATAAAGGGAACCGAGCTTAGGCGGATATATGATTTGAACTCGACCAACGTCGAGCTTACCGAGGCGGACGGCAACATAAAAATGAACGTAAAGGGCTTCGGTCACGGTGTTGGTATGAGCCAGTACGGTGCGGATTATATGGCAAAGCAGGGGAAAAAATTCGACGAAATTTTAAAAAGCTATTACACGGGTGTAAAGCTTGAAAAACGGTGAATAGTAAAACCGCACAAAAATATTTAAAAAATTTGTGCAGTTTTTAAACATTTATACTGTTTTTTTTATTGAGAAAAAATTAAAAATGCGTTAAAATAATTATATATAGATTTCAGAGAGAGAGGTAATACAATGAACAAAAGAGTTATAAGCGCGGCGGTAAGCCTTGCTATGCTTGCATCGGCGGCGGTTATGCCGACGGCTGCCGTACACGCGGAGGAGGCGAAAACGCCGCAGTATCAGGAAAAAGCGCGTCAAATGGAAGAGCTGAACCGCGGTCTTG
>CAYVUD010000193.1:0-1708 GCA_964454725.1 uncultured Lachnospiraceae bacterium | reverse complement strand
CGCTGTCATCGCTTTCCGGCAGACTATACATATAATAGCGGATATTGTCGGTAAGCTTAACGCGTTTTTTGCTTTCCATATCGTACATATAAAGTCCGTTTTTGTCCGCGCTGCGATAAAGAGTGTAAAACAGCGTATTGCCGATACGGTAGTAGAAATTTGAATATTTATCATTTTCCTCTATTACGGTTTTGTTGCCCTCGGGGTCGGTGAAATGCGAGGTACCGCTGTAAAAATTTATAAATATATTATATCCGTCTCCGCTTACCGTGTCGTCCAAGTAGTATCCCTCGGGAATGTCAACCTCCGGCTGCGACGGTGCCGTATTTGTGTATTCCGGATTTTCACGGAGATTGGAGCCGTCGAAATCCATATCGTAATGCGTATCCTTGGTATAAACGCTGATTTTGTTTTCTTCAAGCATAAAAGACATAAATTTCAAATCGGAAAGCTTTTGAACCTCCGAGCCGTCGAAACGGTAAAGGTACGAGCTTTGCTCCTTGTCGAGCTGCATAGCGTCCATAAAGTATACGTTCCCGTCGCGCATATTTGCGTAAAAATATAGGTTTATGTCAGACACCTTTTCGTTTACCGGCTCGCCGTTTTCGTCGAGACGGCATCTCCATAAATTGGAGTAGACGCTCCGCTCAATCCCCTGCTCGTCATAGAAGGGGACAATGGCGCTGTCGCCGGTGTACATAAGGTAGTAGATATATCCGTCGTCCGCGGGCGCGTATTCGGTCTTGCCGCCGTCGGCGGTGTTGGAAATGAGCTTCGCGGGCTTGTCGGTAAGCCGCGTTACCTCTCCGCCGTCCGCGCCTACGGTGTAAAGACAGTCCTCGGTTTCGCCGCGTATGGAGAAATACAGCCGCCCGTCGATATAGTGGGTGTTGTAGCAGTCCGCGTCAACGATAAGCGTTTTATTTTCGCCGTCGTCGTCCATTTTGTACATTCTGCCGCCGTCGTGCCAGTCGGAATAATATATAACTCCGCCGGACTCCCGCTTTTCGGCTGACGGAATTTCCATTCCGTTCTCTATAATGCAACTAACCTCGTACTCGCTGTATTTGTTTGGCAGAAGCTCGTTTCCGTCAAAATCGTACAGACCGCAGAGGTATTGACCCCTGTTGTCGGAAACGGTGAAAATTTTGCCGTTCTCCGCCTTTTTGACGGGGCAGGGGATTGTGAATAAAAGCGTCCCGTCCGCCGCGTTGTAGACCTCGGTGCGCTTTTTGAAATTGCGGGCAAGAATGTAGTCTTTCCCCTCGAACGAAACGCAGTCGAGAGTAAAGTAAATGTCCGTGTCGAAGGACATAGCCGTTTTGCCGTCTTTTTTTATAAGGAGCGTTTCGTTGAGCTTTGTTTCGCTAAAGCCGTTGCCGAACGACTTGATTTCCGTTTCCTCCTTTGCGTCGATATTCGCGCCGTCCGCCTTGGGCGTCGCCGGCATACACTGCGAAAGACGGTAGAGCATACAGATAGCCTGCTCGATAGTAACGCCGCTTTTGGGCGAAAACATATCGTCGCCCGTACCCGACACAATTCCGAGTTCGTTAAGCGCGTAAACCGCGAATTTCGCGTAATCGGAAACGCTGTCGTCGTCCTTGAAACGATAGCCCTCGGAGGACTTATCATTTGCGCCGCCGTTTTGCTCGTAATCTCCCGCGCGGCATATTATTACAGCCGCGTCCTCGCGCGTTATGGGGTC
>CAYVUD010000192.1:0-1724 GCA_964454725.1 uncultured Lachnospiraceae bacterium | reverse complement strand
ACCGCGCGGCGGTTCCTTTTTTGTCCGCTTGACTTTTTGTCCGACGCGTGGTATTATCAAATAAAACGAAAAATACGGGAGATATTATGTACGAGTTTAAGACACTTAAAAACGGTATCCGCGTCGTCGCGGAGCGGATAGACTATTTAAAATCGATTTCCATAGGAGTGTGGGTCGGCAACGGCTCGCGCCACGAAAAAAAAGAAGAAAACGGCATATCCCATTTTATTGAGCATATGCTGTTTAAGGGGACAAACAAAAGAAACGCGCTGGAGCTTGCCCGCGCCATAGACGACGTTGGCGGTCAGATAAACGCCTTTACCGCGCGCGAATACACTTGCTTTTACACAAAAACGCTTGACGCTCACGCCGACGTCGCGCTTGACGTGCTTTCCGATATGCTCTTTGACTCGCGTCTTGACGGCGATGAAATGGACAGGGAGCGCCGTGTTGTGATGGAGGAGATAAGCCTGTACGAGGACAGTCCCGAGGACTTGGTTTACGACCTCGCCTCCGAAGCCGCGTGGGGCGGTACGCCGCTCGGACGGACGATACTCGGCACAAAGGAAACGCTCGATACGATAACTCCGGATATAATGCGAAATTATATAAAAACGCACTATACCTCGAAAAATATGATAATTTCCGTTTCCGGAAATTACGGCGCCGACTTTTTCGAGCTTTTGGAACGCTATTTTGGGAGCAGAGCTGTCGCGGATAACGAAATCGAGCTGCCCGAAGCGTCGTACAAGCCGTCAAACATAGTAAAAACGAAGGATATTGAGCAGGTTCAGCTTGTCGCCGGCTTTAAGGGAATAGACGTTATGGACGAGAGCGTCTACAGCCTTCTCGTTTTCAACAATGTGTTCGGCAGCGGTATGTCGTCGCGGCTGTTTCAGAATATCCGCGAAAAGCGCGGACTGGCGTATTCCGTAAGCGCCGGTCACAGCGCCTATATAAACACCGGTATGTTCGATATTTCCGCCGGAATCAGCCCGAAAAACGTACCCGCGGTCGCCGGACTTATATCGGAGGAGATAAAAAGGGTAAAGCGTGAGAAGCTCTCGCGCGGCGAGGTCGCGCGCGCGAAGGAACAGCTAAAGGGCAGCTATATTTTAAGCTATGAGAGTACGGGCGCGCGAATGCAGGGCGCGGGACGCTCCCTGCTTTTAAACAAGCCTATACGCACTCAGGAGGAGGCGCTTTCGCTTATCGAGTCGGTAAATACCGACTCTGTCGCGGAAATAATCGACAGAGTGCTTGATACCGATACGCTCTGCGTATCCGCCGTAGGGCCGATAGACAGTGTTGACGGACTGTTTGACCTGTAATTTTTCCCATACCGCGCAAAAAACGGATAAAAACAGCCTTATTTATTAATTTATTATAAATTTTTTACGAAAAGGCTTGCAATTTTAACAATTTTGTAATATGCTATATATATGCTATTGATGAAAGGGTGAGTGTAATGGATTTAAACGAAACTATGAAAATCAATCTTGAGTTCGACAAGGAACAAGAGGTAAGGGATATAGTCGCGAAGGTTTATGAAGCTCTGAAAATTAAAGGCTATGACCCCATAAGTCAAATAGTGGGGTATATTCTTTCGGGCGATCCGACCTACATAACGAGCTATAACGGCGCTCGCGGTCTGATTGTCAAAATTGAGCGTGACGAGCTTTTGGAAGAATTTGCAAAAACCTATATCAAAAATCTGTAATCAT
>CAYVUD010000191.1:0-1764 GCA_964454725.1 uncultured Lachnospiraceae bacterium | reverse complement strand
GGGTTCCATACTATTTTGTGTATCTGAAGCTGAAAAACAACGTCCTTAAAAACCGGCTCGCTCATTATCTTTTCAACCAATTTTTTCGGCTCATACGCGCCGAAAACAACTCCCGCGTAAATGTGCGGCACGGTATCGTAAAGCTTTAAAAGCTTTTCCGTGACCCGCTTCATAACATTCAAATCCCCGTCCGAGCCGACGACGAACTTCACAACGTCGCGCGGACGCAGATTTTCAAAGTTCTTCCAAAGCATTTTGTCCGTCATTTTGCTTGACGGCAGCTTATAGTCGATAGTATAGAACATATTATCCGTATCGTCAAGCTTTTTTGAAAATTCCGTTATATCAACCGCGCCGTTCGTTTCGATATTCACCTCAACGCCGAGCGCCGTGAGCTTATTTACCAAATCCGCGCTCTCATCGTATAAAAGCGGCTCGCCGCCCGTAAGCGTCGCGCGCCCGAACGAGGTGTTGACCTTGGACAACACCTCGTCAACCGTCATTTCCGTATACTCGCACGGCTCGTCCTCGCCGAAAAGCGCGTAGAGCGTATCGCAATAGGAACAGCGCAGATTGCAGCCCGCAAGCCGCACAAACGCCGCCGTCTTTCCGGCGCGCAGACCCTCGCCGTCAATACTGTCAAAAATTTCAACTATTTTCATATTCTCAATCCCTGATATAGCTCGCCGCGTTGTCGCCGCTTTCCCGAACGTCAACCCTATAGCAGTACGGCTGAAGCTCGTCGCAGATGTACTTTGCCAGATTTTCCGCGGTGGGGTTAAAGTCCACGACCTCGTTTATAACCTTATGGTCGAATTTATCAAGAATTTTATTCTTAATATGCGTAAAATCCATAATCATACCGTTACTGTCAAGCGTTTCGCTGTGCAGATACACGTCAACTATCCAGTTATGACCGTGTGGGTTGGAGCATTTCGACTCGTAATCGAGCGTCAGAAAATGCGCCGCGCTTATTTCAAATCTTTTTCTTACCTCGTACATTTCTTCATCTCCATATATTCTTCGTATCCCCTGCGGCGCAGAGCGCACGCGGGACAGTGTCCGCAGCCTTCGCCCTTAACGCCGTTGTAACAGGTGAGCGTTTTATTTTTCACAATATCCAGAACTCCCAAATCGTCCGCCATTTTCCACGTCTCGGCTTTATTTATCCACATCAGCGGCGTGTGAATTACAAAATTGTAATCCATCGCCAAATTCAGCGTAACATTTAACGATTTTACAAAAATATCGCGGCAGTCGGGATAACCGGAAAAATCCGTTTCGCAAACGCCCGTCACCAAGTCCGCCGCGCCGCGCGTTTTCGCGTAAATCGCGGCATAGCTCAGAAACAGCAGGTTTCGCCCCTCGACAAAGGTGTTGGGCGGCGCGCCCTCGGGCTTCGTTTCCTCAACGGGAATGTCCGCTCTCGTGAGCGAATTGGCGCTTAACCGGTTTATGATCGGGGTAGGGATAACCTCGTAATCAACGCCCGCGTCCGCGCAAATTTCCGCCGCGCACTCCAACTCTGTCTTGTGGCGCTGACCGTAGTCAAAGCCGACCGCCGAGACGTTTTCCTTCCCGAATTTTTTTATCGCCCAGAACAGACACGTCGTGCTGTCCTGACCGCCCGATAATACAACTATTGCTTTTCTCATTTATATTCTCCTTCCGTTTTCTCTATTTTACCACAAAAATACCGGATTGTGAATATTTTTATAAAATTATTGTAATTTTTTCGCGTATGTGATATAGTATAGTTGCTAC
>CAYVUD010000190.1:0-1804 GCA_964454725.1 uncultured Lachnospiraceae bacterium | reverse complement strand
AAGGAGGAAAAGATGGCATATATAATTCCCGCGCTGATAATAATGATAATTTTAACGGCGCTGTTTCGCAAACAACCCGCCTACGAGCTTTTTATCAGCGGCGCGGAGGACGGTTTAAAAATCGTACTCGGCATTTTTCCCGCGCTTCTGGCAATCCTTACCGCGGCGGCGATGCTTCGCGCGTCGGGCGCGATTGACCTGATAACAGGCTTTTTATCGCCCGTAACGGATTGGCTGAAAATACCGAAAGAGGTAATGCCTCTTGCGTTAATACGTCCCTTTTCGGGGAGCGGCGCGCTGGGTTTGCTTACCGACCTGCTCAAAAATTACGGCGCGGACGGAGCTATAGGAAAAATCGCGTCTGTTATTATGGGATCGACCGAAACGACGTTCTACTGTTTGTGCGTATATTTCGCCAAAACGAAGGTAAAATACACCTTAAGAGCCGTTCCCTGCGCCGTTATCGGCGATATAGTCGGGCTGCTCGTCGGTGTTCTTCTGATACAATCGGTAAATTTTTAACAAATTTCCTTTATCTACTTGAAAAACCCGAGGTTTTCGGGTATAATATATACAAGAAAATTTGGGCATTTTTGCCTGTTAAAAAGGAGAAAAAGCTATGTACAACAAAATGACGGTAAAAGACGTTGACGTAAAGGGCAAGAAGGTTCTGGTCCGCTGCGACTTTAACGTTCCTCTTGACGCGAACGGCAATATTACGGACGAGAACCGTATTGTGGGCGCGCTTCCCACGATTAAGTATCTTATAGATAACGGCGCGAAAGTCATTCTCTGCTCGCATATGGGTAAACCGAAGGGCGAGCCGAAGCCCGAGCTTTCGCTCGCGCCCGTAGCGAAGAGCCTTACCGAAAAGCTCGGCAAGGAGGTTGTTTTCGCGGCTGACGATAATGTAGTGGGCGATAACGCGAAGGCGGCGGTTGCGGCTATGAAGGACGGCGACGTTGTTCTTTTGGAGAACACGCGCTACAGAAAGGAAGAAACCAAAAACGAGGAAGCGTTTTCAAAGGAGCTTGCGTCGCTTGCCGATTTGTTTGTAAACGACGCGTTCGGTACGGCGCACAGAGCGCACTGCTCAAACGTGGGCGTATCGTCGATTTTAAAGCCGGCTGTCGCGGGCTATCTGATTGAAAAGGAAATAAATTTCCTCGGCAACGCCGTAAACAACCCCGTAAGACCTTTGGTCGCAATTCTCGGCGGTTCAAAGGTTTCGTCAAAGATTTCGGTTATCGAAAATCTTCTGAAGAAGGTAGACAAGCTTATTATCGGCGGCGGTATGGCGTATACGTTCTTCGCGGCGCAGGGCAAGACAACAGGCACGTCGCTTCTTGAGCCCGACTATATCGACTACGCCAAGAAAATGCTCGACGAGGCGGGAGATAAAATCGTTCTGCCCGTTGACACGGTTATTACGGAGAAATTCGACAACGACGCTCCGTCAAAGATTGTGGAGGGCGATATTCCCGACGGCTGGATGGGTCTTGACATCGGACCCGAGTCGGTCGAGCTGTTTAAGAGCGTTTTAAAGGACGCAAAGACGGTTGTGTGGAACGGACCTATGGGCGTGTTTGAGATGCCCAATTTCGCGAAGGGTACAAACGAAATAGCGGCTATGCTCGCGAACCTTGACGCGACAACCATTATCGGCGGCGGCGACAGCGTCGCGGCGGTTAATCAGGCGGGACTCGGCGATAAGATGAGCCATATTTCAACCGGCGGCGGCGCGAGTATGGAATTTTTGGAGGGCAAGGAATTGCCCGGAATCGCGGCATTGACGGATAAGTAA
>CAYVUD010000189.1:0-1810 GCA_964454725.1 uncultured Lachnospiraceae bacterium | reverse complement strand
CAAGCATACAGACATTTTCGCCTGACAGCCTGAAGGTGGTCGTTGACGCCGGACACGGCGAGCCGGACGGCGGAGCGGTTGGGGCGGGCGGCACGGTTGAGAAGGACGTCAATTTCGCCATAGCTCAAAAGCTCGCCGAGGTCCTTGAGGGGCGCGGAGCGTCGGTTATAATGACGCGCACCGGCGACAGCGCCATATATGACGACGGCGCGGACACCATACGGGAGATGAAGGTCTCCGATATGAAAAACCGCCGCGAAATAATCAAAAAAAGCAAGGCGGATTTGTTTTTAAGCATACATATGAACTCGTTTTCCGACAAAAACGTGAGCGGACTTCATATTTTCTACGACAGGGAACACCCCAACATTGAGGAGCTTGCCAAAAATATTCAAAACGGCATAGGCGCGGTCACCGGCGCGAAGGCGCACACGGTAAAAACCGCGGACGAAAAGCTGTTTCTGATGAAAAATCCGCCCGTGCCGTCAATCCTTGTCGAGTGCGGATTTCTCTCAAATCCAGAGGAGGAGAAAAAGCTTACCGATGAAACATATCAGTCAAAAATAGCGTGGGCGATAGCCGGCGAGGTTATAAAATATTACAATATTCAATAAAAAATTATACAAATTGATGAAAAACCCCGTTAAAACCTTGATAAATTTCTAACACTACATCTTGTTAAAGCCAAAAAATATTATTGACGAACTACCCAACGGGTGGTATAATAATATGTAATTTGAATATTTGAAAGGGGTTAATATCAAAATGAGCAGAGTTTATAATTTTTCGGCAGGTCCCTCGATGCTTCCTCTTGAGGTGCTTGAAAAGGCGGCGGCTGAAATGACGGAGTACGGAACAAGCGGACAGTCGGTTATGGAAATGAGCCACCGCTCAAAGGAATATCAGGCAATTATCGACAACGCGGAGGCGCTTGTGCGTGAGATTATGCATGTGCCCGATAACTATACCGTATTGTTTTTGCAGGGCGGCGCGTCCTCGCAGTTTGCGGCTATTCCGATGAATATAGGCACGAAGAACAAGAAGGCGGACTATATTATAACAGGTCAGTGGGCGAAGAAGGCGGCAGCCGAGGCGGAGAGATATATCAAGGTCAACCGCGTCGCGTCGTCGGCGGATAAAACCTTCTCGTATATTCCGCAGACGGACAGCAGTATGTTCGACCCTGACGCGGATTACTGCTACATCTGCTACAACAACACGATTTACGGCACGCACTACACGGAAAAGAAGCTCCCCGACACAAAGTCAACGCTTGTCGCGGATATTTCCTCCTGCGTAATGGCTGAGGAAATCGATGTTACGAAATTCGGTATTTTGTACGCGGGCGCGCAGAAAAACCTCGGTCCCGCGGGAGTTACGCTTGTAATTGTCAGAAACGACCTTATCGGCGACACGCTTGAAGGCACACCGACAATGTTTAAGTATTCGGTCCACAGGGACAACGGCTCAATGTATAACACACCGCCCACATACGGCATTTATATGCTGGGTCTTGTTTTACAGTGGATTAAGGACAAGGGCGGCGTTAAGGAGCTGCAGAAAATAAACGAGAAAAAGGCAAAGCTTTTATACGATTTTCTCGACTCGTCAGAGATGTTCAAGGGTACGGTCGTTCCCGAGGACCGCTCGCTTATGAATGTTCCGTTCGTAACCGGCAACGAGGAGCTTGACGCTAAATTTGTCGCCGAGGCGAAGGCTAACGGCTTTATAAACATTAAGGGTCACAGAACCGTAGGCGGTATGAGAGCGAGCATCTACAACGCGATGCCTGTCGAGGGCGTTGAAAAGC
>CAYVUD010000188.1:0-1842 GCA_964454725.1 uncultured Lachnospiraceae bacterium | reverse complement strand
CTCCGATGCTTTTTTTAGTAGTATACCACATATCCCGCGAAAAAACAATATCAGCTCAGAAATTCCGTCGGCGAAACGCCGGTAAAGCGCTTAAAGGTTTTGTAAAACGTCGAATAGTCGTTGAAGCCGCAGGCGGCATACAAATCCTTTACCGCTTTATATTCCGGCAAAAGCTCTTTTGCCCGCGCGATACGGCGCGTGTTGGTAAATTCCTTTATTGTAAGACCTGTTTCCTCCTTGAAAATGTGGCATAGATGATATTTATTCATATAAAATTTGTTCGCAAGCTCGTCGAGAGATATTCCGTTTACGAAATTTTGGTTTACATAATCCTTTATCTTCGCGACTGTTTTGCTTTCCGCCGGCTCGTCGAGTACCGACAGCTCCAGCTTGAAAACGGAGTTAAGCTTGGCGATAAACTGAATAATATACGTCTGAACCATAATTTCGCTTTCGGGAAGCTTATGCGTTATATAGTAGCTTATCTTGTCGTAGAACTCGTAAAGCCCGTACTTTTTCGCGACGGCGGCGGGTATGCGGTTGTTTTCGCCCGCGCGACGGCGGTCGAGCCTTTTTACAAGGTCAAACGGCAGCGACAAAAGCCAGCCGCGGCTTACCTGTATAAAATGCCGTTCGTAGCGTCCCTGCGAGTTAAAGGATATGGTGTGAAGCTCTCCGGGGTTTGTGACAAAAATATCGCCGCTTTGCGCCTTATAGGAGGAGTTTTCGACGATATATTTCGCGTCCCCGTCGAGAAAAAGAAGAAATTCGTAGTATTTATGCGAATGTACCGCCAGACCCTGCGAGGCGGCGTTGGCATAGCTGTACATATAATTATCGCAGCGAAAAGAAATACCTTCCATTTTATCACCCTCCGTGGAACAACTTCGTTATAAGTATAACACAGAACCGCAATTTTTGCAATATGTTAAGCAATTTCCGCTATTGAATGTTTTTCGGGCGTATGTTAAAATTAACTATAGAATGTGGATTTTCTACGGAATGTTTGTGAAAATCCCAAAAAAAATTTAAAGAGAGGAATGATTTACAATGAAACGAGGTGTTTCGATTATCTGCTCACTGGCGATGATTTTGCAATTATTGCTCGGCGCGGCGCCGGTGTGGGCAGAGGAGAGCGACGTGTATACGGCGCCGGAGAGTCCCGCGGTCACATATAATATGAATATTGACTGGAAATTCAAAAAAGCGTCCGACAGCGCCACGTATCCGTTAGCGTCGGCGGCGGCAAGCGTCGCAAAGGACGGAAAGAATTTTTATGACGCGGATTATGACGACAGCGATTGGGAAACGGTGTCGGTGCCGCACCCCATAAACGCGGAGGATTCTTTTGACGATAACTGTTATGACACGGGCGAAAGCGGTATTTACCGCGGATTTATGTTCTACAGAAAGCACATCACAATTCCCGAAGAGGACGCGGGAAAGAAGATGTTCCTTGAATTTGAGGCTGTAAGACAGTCGGTTTATCTGTATGTAAACGGAGAAATGGTAGGCTACTACGAGGCGGGTATCGCGCCGATAGGTTTCGATATTTCAAATTATGTAGTAGCGGGTCAGGATAACCTTATCGCGGTCGCGACCGATAACGCGGCTGACAGAGGACAGGCTGACGCGACGAAGGTGACCCACGAAACAAAGCCGGGCAGCACTCCGGGCGCGGCTGACGGCAACGGTTACCAGTGGAACACAAAGGACTTTAACGAGGTTCAGGGCGGTCTTACGGGTAACGTGAACCTTTATGTAAAGGGTAAGGTTTATCAGACTTTGCCGCTTTACAATAACCTTAAAACAACAGGAAACTATATATACGCGACGGATTTT
>CAYVUD010000187.1:0-1848 GCA_964454725.1 uncultured Lachnospiraceae bacterium | reverse complement strand
TTGTAAATTACGCCGGTCACAGTCTCGCAGACAAAAAGTACGCGTCCATATACTATGAGGGCGGCAAATTTATGGCAACCGAATTTGTCACCGCCGAGCCGAAGGAAATAGAGATTGACACCGCCTTTGCGGTAATTAACCTCAACGGCAGATATCTCGATTTTGACGGCGTTATACGCGACGACAGAACTCTTGTTCCTATGCGCGAGATAGTCGAAGGACTGAGCGGCACGGTTGAATGGGACGGCGAAAACCAAACCGTTCACGCGGTAATAGACAGTAAAAGCATAGATTTAGCTATAAATTCGCGTATTATGTCCGTTGCGGGAGAAGAAAAAACGCTTGACGTTCCCGCTCAGATTATAAACGATAAAACAATGCTGCCGCTGAGAGCCTTATCCGAAGCGGTAGGAGCGCGGGTTGAATGGGACGGCAAAATCAAATGCGTTTACATTACAAAATAAAGGAGAAAGAAAATGGCAAAATTATGGGGCGGTCGCTTTCAGAAAAGCACCGATAAAAAGGTTGACGATTTTCAATCGTCCATTCGCTTTGACAAGCGTATGTACAGACAGGACATAAAGGGCAGTATTGCCCACGCGAAAATGCTCGGTAAACAGGGCGTTATACCGCGCGAGGACAGCGATAAAATAATCGAAGGTCTTAAAGGTATCCTTAAAGACATCGAGGACGGCAAGATTGAATTTGAGATTGACGCCGAGGATATTCATATGAACATAGAAAAAATCCTCACCGAGCGCATAGGCGACGCGGGCAAGCGTCTGCACACCGGCAGGAGCCGCAACGATCAGGTCGCGCTCGATATAAGAATGTATCTTATGGACGAAATCGGCGAAATCCGCGAAATGCTCATTCACGCGCTCAATACGCTCGTCGATATTGCCTCCGCGCATACGGAAACGATTATGCCGGGCTACACGCATTTGCAGAAGGCGCAGCCGATTACGTTCGCGCACCATTTAATGGCTTATTTTGAGATGTTTAAGCGCGATTTATCGCGTCTTGACGACTGCCGCAAACGCACCAACGTAATGCCTTTGGGTTCTGGCGCGCTCGCCGGCACGACATACCCCTTGGACCGCGAGTTTGTCGCGCGCGAGCTGGGCTTTGACGCGGTTACAAAAAATTCGCTTGACGGTGTGTCTGACCGTGATTTTGTAATCGAGCTTGCTTCCTGTCTTTCCATTATTATGATGCATATGAGCCGCTTCTGCGAGGAGCTTATCCTGTGGTCAAGCAACGAGTTTGCGTTCGTTGAAATGGACGACGCTTTTTCTACCGGCTCGTCCATTATGCCGCAGAAGAAAAACCCCGACGTCGCGGAGCTTATACGCGGCAAAACAGGGCGTGTTTACGGTCATTTAATGGGGCTTTTAACGACTATGAAGGGTATTCCCCTCGCCTACAACAAGGATATGCAGGAGGATAAAGAACCGATATTTGACGCGGTTGATACCGTGAAGCTTTGTCTGCCGGTGTTCCGCGATATGATCGCGGCTATGACGGTTAAAAAGGATAATATGCTAAAGGGCGCGAAGGGCGGCTTCACAAACGCCACCGACGCGGCGGACTATCTCGTTAAAAAGGGTCTCCCCTTCCGCGAGGCGCACGCCGTTATCGGCAAAATGGTATTCTACTGTATAGAAAACGATAAGGCTCTTGACGATCTGAGCTTGGACGAGTTTAAAACATTTTCGGATATAATCGAGGACGATATTTACAATGCCATAAGTATGGAAACCTGCGTAAACGACCGCAAAGTAATCGGCGGTCCGGCAAAAGAGGCTGTTGAAAACGCCATAGCCGACGCGAAAAGCTTTTTGGCGG
>CAYVUD010000186.1:0-1859 GCA_964454725.1 uncultured Lachnospiraceae bacterium | reverse complement strand
AACGCCTCGGGAACCGATATACGCTTGTTGGCGCTGTCGTCGAGCGTTCGCTCGAACCACTGCGTCGACGCCGTAATTGCGGGGTTTAAAGCGTCCACAATCACGTAGCGCGCCAGAGAGCCTATTCTTTCGCTTCGCATCGGGTTGCGCTTGTACGCCATCGCCGACGAACCGATTTGCGATTTTTCAAACGGCTCCTCGATTTGCTTCAGGTGCTGCAATAATCTGATGTCGTTAGAGAACTTATACGCGCTTTGCGCGATAAGGCTCAGGGTGTTGAGCATTTGAGAGTCAAGCTTTCTCGGGTACGTCTGACCGCTTACGGGAAATACGTCGCCATAGCCCATTTTCGCGGCGATTTTTCTGTCCAGCTCCTTGCATTTCTCGTGGTCGCCCTCGAAAAGCTCCATAAAGCTCGCCTGAGTGCCGGTCGTACCCTTGCAGCCGAGAAGCTTCGCCTTGGAGAGCTGATAATCAACGTCCTCCAAGTCCATTAATAAATCCTCGAGCCAGAGCGACGCGCGCTTTCCGACCGTTGTCGGCTGCGCCGGCTGAAAATGCGTAAACGCCAGAGTCGGCAGATCCTTGTACCTTTCGGCGAATTTCGCAAGCTCGCCTATAAGACATACGAGCTTTTTCTTTACAAGCCTCATCGCCTCGGTCATTATGATTATATCGGTGTTGTCGCCGACGTAGCAGCTTGTCGCGCCCAGATGAATTATCGGCTTTGCGAGCGGACACTGCACGCCGTAGGCGTACACGTGCGACATAACGTCGTGGCGCACCTCTTTTTCGCGCGCCTTCGCGACGTCGTAATTTATATCGTAAATATGCTCCTTCATCTGAGCGATTTGCTCGTCGGTTATGTCAAGTCCCAGCTCCTGCTCGCTTTCGGCAAGCGCGATCCAAAGCTTGCGCCACGTCGAAAATTTTTTGTCGGGCGAGAAGATGTACTGCATCTCCTTTGACGCGTAGCGGGAGTTTAACGGACTTTCGTAAGTATCGGTTGCCATATGCTTTCCCTTTCTTTGTTACAGTCCTAATCTCTTAAACACTTCCGCGTAGGCTTCCTCTACGTTGCCCAAATCGCGGCGGAAACGGTCCTTATCAAGCTTCTCGTGCGTTGCCGCGTCCCACAGACGGCAGGTGTCGGGCGAAATTTCGTCCGCCAGTATAATCTGACCGTCGGGGGTCTTGCCGAACTCAATCTTGAAATCGACAAGCTCGATATTAACGCCCGCGAAATATGCTTTTAAAACGTCGTTTACCTTGAACGTCAAATCCGCGATCGTCGCCAAATCCTCTTTTGTCGCCGCGCCGATGGCGGTAATCTGGTAATCGTTAATCATCGGGTCGTCGAGCGCGTCGTCCTTTAAGCAATATTCGAGAGTCGGGTTAAGAAGCGCCTTGCCCTCCTCAACGCCGAAACGCTTCGAGAAGCTGCCCGCGGCGATGTTTCTGATAATGACCTCGAGAGGAATAATAGTAACCTTTTTAACGAGCGTCTCGCGGTCGGAAAGCTCCTCCACAAAATGCGTCGGGATACCGTGTTTTTCCATAATCCGCATCAGAAAGTTTGACATTTTGTTGTTCACGACGCCCTTGCCGGCAATCTGACCCTTCTTCTTGCCGTTAAACGCCGTCGCGTCGTCCTTATAGTCAACGATATAAAGGTTTTCGTCGTCTGTCTTATAAACCTTTTTCGCCTTACCCTCGTAGAGCATTTCTCTTTTTTCCATTTATATCATTCCTTTCAAATTATATACAGTATACAACTAACTATTATATAATAAAAATACAATAAAATCAATAAAAATCGTCAAAAAAAACACGGGAAAGATAAAACTTCTTTACCGTAT
>CAYVUD010000185.1:0-1908 GCA_964454725.1 uncultured Lachnospiraceae bacterium | reverse complement strand
GGACGTTAAACAAACAAGCGACAGCTCCTCGTCTGTTTTTCCGACGAAGCAATACGGACTTTTAAAATTAATTTCCGTTATATCCTTCACCTTGCACACGGAAAAATCGTATTCAATTCTCTTTAATTTCATATTAACCCCTCCAAGGCTATTATACCATTATATTCGGCGGTTTTCAACAGTTTTGTTTTTATGTAATAATCCGAAAAGCGTTTTCATAGACATAAAACAGACCGAAACGGGGGGTAGGGAAATGGCAATAAACAAACCGACAGGGAATGGATTAAAAAATAACGATTTTTTCCGCATAGCCGCGTTTTTCGCGCTGACCGCGGGGGTTATAGCGGGGAGCGTGTATCTCGCAAAAACAGCCGCAAGCTCGGGCGAGGGGATAAGGGCGTATCTGGAGAGCTTTACCGCCGCGGGCGCGGAGGCGGACAAGTTTATGGTGTTTAAAAAGGCGGCGCGCGAGAGCCTTATTACTCTCGCGGCGGTGTTTGCGGCGGGCTTTTTTAAGTTCGGAATTGTTTTTACCGCCGCGGCGGTTGTAAGGCGCGGGTTTATAATCGGCTTTACCACCGCGTCGTTTGTGAAATACTACGGCGCGAAGGGTTTTCTCGCGATGAGCGCGACGATGCCGTCGGTACTCGTCGCTGTACCGGCGTTTTTGATATTCGCGGCTGTGAGCGCGGGGTTTTCAATGACGGAAAATAAAAAAAGTATGCTTGGGTTTTACATACTTTTTTCATTTCTTATTTTAGCGGTATTTCTTGTTTCCGCCTTGTCGGAGGGATATATCACGACGTCGCTTATCGGACTGATTTTCCCGAAACGGTAAATTTACGCTTTTGCACGCGCCTTCGGAAGGCTGATTACTTAATGCTGTCAATATCATACGGTGTAATCTGATAAACGAAATAGTTGAGCCAGTTTGAGAACAGAAGGCTCGAGTGCGAACGCCAGCGCACTATCGGCCGCTTTGTGGGGTCGTCTTTTGGGAAATAGTGCTTGGGAACCGCGGGGTTCATTCCTTTCTTCAAGTCGCGGAAATACTCATCTCTGAGCGTATTTGCGTCGTACTCCGAATGACCCATTACGAAAATGCGTCGTCCGCCCTTTGTGAATACTATATAAACGCCCGCCTCCTCGGAATAGGCGAGAATTTCAAGCTCCTTAACCTTTTTTATATCCTCGGCTCTGACCTCGGTATGACGTGAATGAGGCGCGTAAAATTCATTGTCAAAGCCGCGTATAAGCTTCGCGGTGCGGCGCGTTATTTTATGCTTAAAAACTCCCGAGCATTTTTCGCTGAGCGGGTATTTGGGCACGCCGTAGTGGTAGTAAAGTCCCGCCTGCGCCGCCCAGCAGATATGGAGCGTGGAGGTGACGTTTGTCTTTGTCCAGTCCATTATTTCCTCAAGCTCCTCCCAATAGTCTACCTCCTCGAAATCGAGGTTTTCCACGGGCGCGCCGGTTATAATCATACCGTCGTATTTTGATTTTTTTATTTCGTCAAACGTCTTGTAAAACATTGATAAATGCTCGCGCGGCGTGTTTTTGGATTCGTGCGTGTCCATTTGCAGAAAATCAATTTCCACCTGCAAGGGAGAGTTTGAAAGAAGGCGCAAAAGCTGTGTTTCCGTTGTTATCTTTGTCGGCATTAAATTGGCGATTACGATTTTAAGCGGACGTATATCCTGATGCATTGCCTTTTTTTCGCTCATAACAAATATATTTTCTTTGCGAAGCTGCTGCGTAGCGGGCAGCTTATCCGGAAGCTTTATCGGCATAAATATCAGTCCTTTCGTACACATATTGTAGCATATTGAGCGCCGCAAGTCAAGTAATCCCGCAATATCCTTTTAAGAATAAAATCGCCGTAATTATTTATAATAATAAAATACGGAG
>CAYVUD010000184.1:0-1929 GCA_964454725.1 uncultured Lachnospiraceae bacterium | reverse complement strand
ACGGGATTTTGAGTCCCGCGCGTCTGCCAATTCCACCACATCGGCGAATATCACCTGAATATAATACCATAAATCCCGCGAAAAGTCAATATCAAAACCAAAAAAACCTCTCCGCCCGCTTTTTGCGGCGCGGAAAGCTTCTGTTTACCGGCTTTTTTCACGCAATTTTTCCGCGATTTATTTATATTTTTTTACCAAAAAATACTTTACGCCTATTGATTTTTTGTGCAAACTGTTATATAATAAAACAAAAAAGAAAGGACGGAACAAAATGAATCACGGAAATGTTATTGTAGGTCAATCCGGAGGACCGACCTCGGTCATAAACTCCAGTCTCGCCGGCGTTTTCAAGACCGCGCGCGACCGCGGCGCCGGCAAAATTTACGGTATGCGTAACGGAATACAAGGCTTCCTTGAGGATCGTTACATAGACCTGTCGGAGCATATTCAGACGGATCTGCACATCGAGCTGTTAAAACGAACACCCTCGGCATACCTTGGCTCGTGCCGTTTCAAGCTGCCCGAAATCGAGGATAACGAAGCGATTTATTCAAAAATATTCCAAAAGCTCAACAACCTCGAAATCAAGCATTTCTACTACATCGGCGGAAACGACTCTATGGACACCATTAAAAAGCTGTCGCAATACGGCGAGGCGGAGCATAGCGACATACGCTTTATGGGCGTGCCCAAAACCATCGACAACGACCTCGCCGAAACCGACCACACTCCGGGCTACGGCAGCGCGGCAAAGTTTATCGGCACGGCGATGAAGGAGATTATAAAAGACGCCAACGTCTACGGCAATCAGAACATACATATTGTCGAGATAATGGGACGAAACGCCGGCTGGCTCACCGCTTCCTCGGCTCTGAGCAAGGGCGAGGACTGTATCGGTCCCGACCTTATCTACCTCCCCGAAAACGCGTTTGACGTTGAGCGGTTCCTCACGACTATCGGCGAACTGCGAAAGGAGAAAAAGTCAATCGTTGTCGCGGTTTCGGAGGGAATCAAGCTTAAGGACGGTCGCTACGTCTGCGAACTCATCTCGAGTCAGGCGCAGTTCAAGGACTCGTTCGGTCATACGACGCTCGGCGGTACGGCGCAGTATCTGGCGAACCGCGTTACGCAGGAATTTGGCTGCAAAAGCCGCGCGATCGACCTGAGCATACTTCAGCGCTGCAGCTCGCATATGGTTTCGCGCGTTGACATCACCGAGGCGTTTGTCGCCGGCGGTCACGCGGTTGAAGCGTCATTCAGGGGCGAAACGGCAAAGATGATTATTTTTAACCGCGTCACCAATAACCCGTATCAATGCACGACTCAGCCGTTTGACATTAATAAAATCGCGAATATCGAGCGCAAGGTCCCCAAGGAGTGGATTATAAACGACGGCACTTACGTATCGCCCGAATTTCTTTCCTATGCCCGCCCGCTCATTCAGGCGGAGCTGTCCCCGATTATGGTTGACGGCTTGCCGAGCCATATGTATAATTAAAATAATGCTTTTTCTTTAATAAACCGTCCCCCTCGCGGGGGGGGCGGTTTATTTTTACTTCTTTTTAATTTTTTGTTTACTTTCACACGTTAAAGTGGTATAATAATTTATATCGAGGTGATTAACGTGAAAAATATCAACAAAGACAGCCTTGACAATCTGTTTCGGGCAATTCTGGAGCTTAAAACGGTTGACGAATGTTACAGCTTTTTTGAGGATTTATGCACCATTTCCGAGCTTAAGTCTATGTCGCAGCGAATGGAAGTCGCGCTGATGCTCCGCGGCAAGCGCGTCTATACCGAAATCGCCGAAAAAACGGGCGCGTCAACCGCGACGATAAGCCGTGTGAACAGATGTATCAACTATGGCAAGGACGGCTATAATTTAGTTATAGACAGACTGAACAACACAAAGGCGGAATAAAATACAAA
>CAYVUD010000183.1:0-1977 GCA_964454725.1 uncultured Lachnospiraceae bacterium | reverse complement strand
AATATAAAGCCGATATACTCGGGACGGTATTTATTTATAATTTCAATATCCTCCGCGCGGCGTATGCCGCAAATTTTAATTTCCATATCTGAGCCTGTCCACCGCCGCTTTAATATTTTTCTCGCGCATAAACGCCTCGCCTATAAGCGCCGCGTCAAATCCGAGGCTCTCGAGATACTCAAAATCCTTATGCGACCTGACCGCGCTCTCCGCGACAGCGGTCTTGCTCTCGGGAATAAGCGGCAGAAGCTTTTCACAGGTTGTTATGTCCTCCTCAAAGGTGTAAAGGTTCCTGTTGTTCACGCCGATTATTTCGCCGTACTCGACCGCCCTTTTGACCTCCTCCTCATTGTGAGTTTCCACAAGAACGTCGAGCCGCAGCTCCTTCGCCAGAGCGTGGAATTTTTTATACTCCGCGTCCGTAAGCGCCGCCATTATAAGCAGTATCGCGTCCGCGCCGTAAAGCTTGGACTCGTAAATCTGGTACTCGTCAACCGTAAAATCCTTACGCAGTACGGGGACACTAAACTTTGATTTTATATCCGAAACAAATTTTATGTCCCCCTTGAAAAACTCCGGCTCGGTAAGAACCGAAAGCGCCTGAACCCCACATTCGGAGTATTCCTCCGCGATTTTCATATGAGAAAAATCCGCGCGTATAAGTCCCTTTGAGGGCGACGCTTTTTTTATCTCGGCGATAATCGAAACACCGTCAAGGGACACTAAACCGTCTTTAAACCGCGGCGGCGAAAGCTCCGTTTTCTCAAGCTTTTTTATAAGCGCCGAGGGAGAAAGCGTTTCTTTCGCTTTTTCAACTCTTTTTTTCGTCGAGGCGATAATCGTATCCAAAATCATTGCGCGCACCTCAGAACTTATTTGTATACTCGACAAACTCGTTAAGCTTTTTAAGCGCCTTTCCGCTTGAAATTATCTCTTTCGCGATTTCAATCGCTTCTTTGTACGAGCCTGCCTTGCCGCCCATATAAATTCCCGCGGCGCTGTTAAGTACGACTATATCCCGCTTCGCGCCGGTTTCTTTTCCCTCGAAAATCGAGCGGGTGATTTTAGCGTTTTCCTCGCCCGTACCGCCGCGCAAATCATCAATGGACGCGTATTCAATCCCGTAGTCCTTCGGGTCTATTTCGTATTCAATAATTTCACCGTCTTTTATTTCATTGACATACGTTTTGCCGGTAACGGTAATCTCGTCCATACCGTCCGAGCCGCACACAACCATAGCGCGCTCCGCGCCCATAGTCCGCATAACCTTCGCGAAAACGGGAAGTATATCGCGGCTGAACACGCCTATAACCTGATGCTTGGCGTTTGACGGGTTTGAAAGCGGGCCGAGCATATTGAATATTGTTCTTATTCCCAGCTCCGAGCGTATCGGCGCGACATTTTTCATAGCCTTATGGAAAATCATAGCGTTCATAAAGCCCATACCCGTATGGTTTATACAGTCCTCAACCTGCTCGGGCGAAAGATTAATGTTCGCTCCAAGTCCCTCAAGAAGGTTCGACGCGCCGCTTTTCGAGGTTGCCGCCTTGTTGCCGTGCTTGGCGATGGTAACGCCCGCCGCGGCGCAGACAAATATTGACGTTGTGGAAATATTAAAGGTATTCGTGCCGTCGCCGCCCGTACCGACAAATTCTATATAATCATCGGTGTTAAGCTTTACACTGCCGCCCTTGGCCTTCATCATTTCCGTACAGCCCACGATTTCGTCCACCGTTTCGCCCTTCATACGAAGCGCCGTTAAAAACGCCGCCACAAGCATTTGCGACGCGGCGCCCTCAAGCATAATATCCATCGCGCGGGAAGCCTCCTCGCGCGTAAGGTCCTTGCCGTCCACTACCTTTTTCAGTAATTCTTTCATTGTTTTTCCTCCTCTAATCTCATCTCATCTTAGACCAATCTTATATTATCATACCACAGTTGCGGATAAATTGCAATATTAGATTTAATGAATTTTAT
>CAYVUD010000182.1:0-2016 GCA_964454725.1 uncultured Lachnospiraceae bacterium | reverse complement strand
CGTTTTGGATATGCTCGTAAAAACCGGACTTCTTCCGTCAAAGGGCGAGGCGAGACGTCTTGTTCAGCAGAACGGTCTGACGATAAACGACGCGAAGTACACCGACGTAAACGGCACGGTAACGGCGGATATGATGAAGGCTGACGGTATGATTATAAAAAAGGGCAAAAAGACCTTCCACAGAGTTGTGTTAAAGTAAGGAAAAGCAGCGCGTTCGCGCTGCTTTTTAAGTGACGGCGAATTTTTGAAAATGTTTCGCGGCGCGTCATTGACAAATCCGCGGGCGCGCCGAAACGCTTTCGCAAAATATCCTTGACAAAAGGCGCGCTTTAAGGTACACTTTAATAGGAAAATATTTTACATAGGGGTGAATGTATATGAAAATCGCGATAATCGGCGCGGGTCCGGCGGGAATTACGGCGGCTTATGAGCTGGCGAAAAAAGACAAAGGATATGAAATAACCGTTTTTGAAGCCTCCGATAAAATCGGCGGAATATCTCAGACGGTGAAATATAACGGAAACCGTATGGATATAGGCGGACACAGATTTTTTTCAAAAAGCAAGCGGGTGACCGACTGGTGGTATGAAATTATGCGTCCGCAGGGCAAGCCGTCGATAGACGACAAGCTGCTCGGGCGTGAAATGTCATACGCCCCCAACGGAGCCGATCCGCAGACGTCCGACGATGTAATGCTCAAACGGCACAGAGTATCGAGAATATATTATCAAAACAAATTTTTTGATTATCCGGTAACATTGAAGCTTGAAACGATAAAAAATATGGGCTTCGCCTCAACCTTCGGCGCGGGCGTTTCCTATTTGTCGGCGTGTATACATAAGCTTCCCGAAACATCGCTTGAAAATTTTTACATAAACCGTTTCGGCAAGAAGCTGTATTCGATGTTTTTTGAGGGCTATACGGAAAAGGTATGGGGCAGACGGCCGTCGCTCATATCGGCGGATTGGGGTTCGCAGCGCGTCAAGGGATTGTCGGTAAGGGCAGTCTTAAAGGATATGCTCGGCAAAATCACCCACGGCTCCAAGGAGGTTGAAACCTCGCTTATAGAGGAGTTTTATTACCCGAAATTCGGTCCCGGGCAGCTATGGGAAACCGCGCTTGATAAAGCCGTAAAAATGGGCGCGGAGCTTAAAATGAACTGCGCCGTAACGGGAATTGCCGTCTCCGGCGGGAAAGTCGGCGGAATAACATATGTTGAAAACGGGGAGGAGAAATACTTCGACGCGGATATTGTTATTTCCTCGATGCCCGTAAAGGAGCTTGTAAAAGCGCTTGATACAGACGTTCCCGATAACATCGCCCGCGCCGCGGACGGACTGCCGTACCGTGATTTTATCACGGTAGGCTTACTCGTTCCTCGGCTAAAGCTCAGGAACGACACGAATATTCCGACATTTAACGGACTTGTTCCGGATTGCTGGATTTATGTTCAGGACTGCTCGGTAAAACTCGGGCGCATACAGATTTTCAACAACTGGTCGCCGTATATGGTCAAGGATTTCAAAAATACGGTATGGCTCGGACTTGAATATTTCTGCGACGAGGGCGACGATATGTGGAATATGAGCGATAAAGAGTTTATTGACCTTGCCGCCGAGGAGCTTGAAAAAATAGGGGTAATAGATAAAAAAGACGTTATCGATTCCCATATAGAGCATATAAAAAAGGCTTATCCGGCTTATTTCGACACATACGCGCAAATGGACGATATAAAAGAATATCTGAACGGCTTTAACAATCTGTTCTGTATCGGACGAAACGGACAGCACAGATATAACAATATGGATCATTCAATGCTCACCGCGTTTGAAACGGTTGACGAGATAGAGCGCGCGAAAGAAGGAATTTACAGCAAGGATAAAATATGGAATGTGAACGCCGAGAGGGATTATCATGAAGGGAAAAATTGACAGGAAAAACATCGCGGCGAAATCGCTTGAAATGGCTTGCGCTGAAAAAGAGGGCAAGCTGTTTTCCGGCTTGGCGATAGCGTTA
>CAYVUD010000181.1:0-2035 GCA_964454725.1 uncultured Lachnospiraceae bacterium | reverse complement strand
GAAGAACCCGAGCTTGCCATAAAGCCCGTTTACGACTTATCCAAGCTTGAGGACGACGAAAACGGCGAGGAAGAGTATGAAATAGGGAAAAAGCACATTTTAATCGCGGTCGTGATAACCGCCGTAATCGCGGCGCTGATTGCGGTTTTTGTCGCGGTTGACTCCGGTCCGATAGGCGTTTATAAGCAAAACGCGGTGAAAAATATAACGTCGCTTCTGGCAAAATTCGGAATTGATATAAGCAGGGACGAAACGGACGGAAGCGGTTTAAAGACCGCCGAAAAATATAAAACCCCTTCTGAGAACGCCGTTACCGTTCCGATGGAAACGGCGGGCAAGTCGGTTTTTGCCTCTTACAAAGGCTCGCTTGTCTGCGCGTATACGAATTATCTGTCGCTTATAGGAAGCGACGGTAAAACCGTATGGGAAAACACGACGACGATAGTCGATCCTATTTTAAGAAGCGCGGGAAATTATATTCTTATTGCCGAAAACGGCGGTAAAAAGCTTTGCCTTTATAACGACAGCCGTCTTGTTTACGAGGCGGAAACGGAGGATAACATCTTAACGTGCAATCTGTCGTCGAACGGCGACGCGGTTATTGTTACGGATAAAGCCTCATACAAGGGCGCCGTGGCGGTTTACAACCGCGAGGGAAACCGGATTTTCGCGTGGTCGTCGGGCGGCGACGATATTTTAAGCGCGGACATTTCCTCCGAGTCCAGACGCTTGGCGGTCGCTCTTTTAAATACCGACGACAAGGTTAAGTCAACCATTCAGCTTTTTGATATGAACGAAACGGAGAGCAAGGTACAGGCAATATTTGAGGATACCATTCTTTTTGATATTTGTTTTGCCGGCGATACCGTAAACGCCTTTGGCGACAACTGTATGGCGGGGCTTACCGTTAAGGGCGATTTGATTTATGACAAGCGTTTTGACGGCGCGGAGTTTGTTCATTACGGAATTGACGAGTCGGGCAACAAAATCCTGCTGTTCGACGATACGAATATTCCGCTTATAAACATATACGCGCAAAACGGATCTTTAAAATATCAGCTTACGTCGGACGAGCTTCCCGAATACGTTGATATTTTCGGGAAATATATCGTTTACAACAGCGGCCGCGACGTTATTTACGGCAAAGCCGGAAACCGGCAGCTTTCAAAGTATGTCGCGTCAATGGATATAAAGGATTTGCTTATGCTCGGCGAGGACGCGTTCGCGATCGTGTATTCAAACAATATCGAGATTGTTGGGAAGTGATTGAGTGATTTTAGACATTATCGTTATCGGCGCGGCGGTTCTCGCGTTTATAATAAGCGCGAAAAAAGGACTTGTCAAGTCGATCTGGAAGATAGCCGCGCTTGTGATTACGATTGCGCTGGTAACGGCTCTTAAAACCCCGACGGTCGAATATTTGAAGCAGACGAGGCTTTACGATAAAATCGAGCAGTCAATATCGTATAAATTATCTATTGACGATTATTCCGCTATTACCGGAAATAAAGAAAAAGAAAACACGGAAGGCGAAAAAAAATTTTATGTTCCGGAGTTTATAGTTGATATAATAAAGCCGGCTGAAACGGAAGCCGTTTCGGCGGCGGATTATGGAATTTCCGTGTTGACCCAAAAGCTTACCGATTTGGCAATTCAGATTATCGCGGCGGTCGGACTGTTTATCGTAATACGATTATTTCTGATGGCGGCGTTTATGATTATTGACGGTATGTCGAAGCTGCCCGTTATCAATCAGGCAAACGTCCTTCTGGGCGGACTTTTGGGGGTTGTCAATATTCTCGCGGTCGTTTACATAGCCTGCGCGCTTCTTTCGCTTTTCGCGGAGAGTGGCGTCGTCGGGCTTATAGAGCAATCGTACATTGTTAAATATTTTTATAATTATAATATATTACTGCAGCTTATTATGAAAATTTAAAAGGAGGTTTTTTAAGATGTACAGTGATTTAGTTAAAAAGGGGATTGAAAAAACCCCGCACCGTTCGCTGTTTAAGGCGGCGGGCTTTACGGACGAGGA
>CAYVUD010000180.1:0-2040 GCA_964454725.1 uncultured Lachnospiraceae bacterium | reverse complement strand
ACTTTTCTTATAAGAAGATACGCAAAGCCGATAATAAGCGCGATCGCGCTGACCTCGCCGATCGTTCCGGCTTTAAAGCCTATAAAGCACCGCCAAAGCGACGGCAGCGCGCCTGCCGCGCCGTCCTTCATAATCGCGAGCGGCGTCGCGGACGAAACCGCGTCCGAAAGCGGTTCGCAAAACGTCGTCATCGCGCCCGTCCACGCGATAAGCATAAAGCACCTTGCCGCGAGCGCGGGGTTTACGAAGTTTTTGCCGAGTCCGCCGAACATCTGCTTTACGATTATAATCGCGAAAGCCGAGCCTATTACCACCGTCCATAACGGTATTCCGGGCGGCATATTGAGAGCTATTAAAAGTCCCGTCACGACCGCGCTCAAATCGCCGGTTGTCACGCGCCTTTTTGTGATTTTTTCAAACGCCCATTCCGAGGCGACCGCCGCCGCGACCGCCGTTACGATAACAAGCGCGGCGTTAATTCCGAAGAAGAACACGCCCATAACCGCCGCCGGCAAAAGCGCGATTATGACGTCAAGCATAATCTTTTGCGTCGTGGAATTGGTGTGCATATGCGGCGAAGAGGACATTATAAACTTATTTTCCATTTTTCCGAGCCTCCCTCTTTTTACGCATTACCTCGGGCTTTATCATACGTATAAACTGCAATAAATTTTTATTCGCCGGACAAATGTACGAGCAAAGTCCGCATTCTATACACTCAAGTATATTATATTTTTCCGCCGTTTCCAAATCGTCCTTTTTGGCGGCTTGAGCAAGCTTAAACGGCATAAGCCGCATAGGACAGCGGTCAACGCACCTGCCGCAGCGGATACACGGCGCGTCCGCGTCGTAGGTGTCGGGCGCGTCAAGGATCGCCAGAACCGACGACGTTGTTTTCGTTACCGGATAATCGGTGTTGTACTGCGTAATACCCATCATCGGACCGCCCGAAATCAGCTTTTCCGGCTCGCCCTTAAAGCCGCCCGCCCGCTCGATAAGAAACGACACGGGAACGCCCGTCCGTACTTTGAAATTCGAGGGACTTGCTATCGCGTCGCCCGATACGGTGACGTTTTTCTCTATCGCGGGCATACCCGTTTTAAACGCGTTCGCTATCGCGGCTGACGTCGCGACGTTTATAACGACCGCTCCCGCGTCGGCGGGCAGTCCGCCGGCGGGGACGTTTCGCCCCGTAACGGCTTTTATAAGCTGTTTTTCCGCGCCCTGCGGGTATTTTATTTTAAGCTCCGTAATATGTATATTCCCGTTAAACTCACCCGAAGCCTTTAACGCCTCGATACCGTCCTTTTTATTAAGCTCGACTCCGATATAGCCGTCCGAAAGACCGAGAATTTTCATCGCGACTTTAAGACCGTATATAACATCGTCCGCGTTTTCGAGCATATACCTGTGGTCGGAGGTTATAAACGGCTCGCACTCCGCCCCGTTTACGATAATGTAATCGACCTTGGTTTTGGGAGAAAGCTTGACGTGAGTCGGAAAGCCCGCTCCGCCCATACCGACTATACCCGCCTCGCGGATAACCGCCAAAAGCTCCTCTTTTGTCATTTTCGTATAGTCCTTGGGACAGACCGTATCCGATACGGTGTACTCCCTGTCGTTTTCTATAAATATCGCCTCAACCATCGTTCCCGAATCGTGAAAATACGGCTTTATATCCGTAACCGTGCCGGAAACCGACGAATGAACCGGCGCGGACACAAACTCAGCGCTGTCGGCTATCTTCTGACCGACCTTTACCTTGTCGCCTATACCGACAAGCGGGCGAAGCGGCGCGCCGATATGCTGGCGCATAGGGAAAATGTGCGTTTCGCAGTCCGGCAGAACGGCTGTGGGAACAGCTTTGGTTAATTCCTTATGACCGCGGATATGAAAGCCGCCTTTAAAAGTTGCCGCCATTTGTATAACTTCCTTTCTCAGCGTTTTTTGTCGAATTTAAAAGCTATTATATCACAAACAATTTTATTTTTCAATATTTCGCTTGAAAATACTGTATAGGTAAGGTATAATAAATTACAG
>CAYVUD010000179.1:0-2085 GCA_964454725.1 uncultured Lachnospiraceae bacterium | reverse complement strand
TTATTTCACAAATTCGCTTATATCCGCAAACACCGCGTCCGTGCCGCCGCCCTCGCGCGGACGGTTAAAATACAGACGTTTGCCGCCGCGCGAGAACGACGGATTTGGGTGTACCTGCTTTTTCCATACCGTTTCCCGCTCGTCCGGTATTTCAAACACCGCAATCGGCTCTTTTATACCGCGCTTGTACAGATACACGTCCGGAGAAAAGTCGGGATAACAGCGGTCGCCGGCGAAAAAACGTCTGTCGGGACTGCCGTCCATATGGTTGGAAATTCCGCCCAAAACCTCAAGCTCTTCGCCGTCCTTGGAAAACCGCGCTATATAGCTCGTTTCCATTTCAATGCGCCGTCCGCGGTTAAACTGGCGCGTCGCCATATAAGTGTCATCGTCAAACCAAAGCTGGTGTACCGGCTTGTCGGGAATAATATGGGTTTTTCCGGTCAATAAGTCAACGCAGCCCAGCGCGCCGAACACCGGACATTCGGGAACGCCCAGACGCATCATAACCGACGTCGCCGAGGGGTTAAGCTGAACGTGGCTTACCGCGGCGGTACGCTCGTTCGCGGTCAGACCGTGAGAAGCGACCATTTCGCGTATTTCGTCCTCCGTGACCGCGAGAGTGATTTCGCCGGATTTTACGTCGAGTATGTAAATCCCGCAGGCGTTAATTTGCGGATAATCGGGGTTTTTGCCGAGAAATTCCGTCGAAACGGAAAACGGATACTTGCCGTTTTCGGCACAATGGCTCTCCTTGGCGCGGATTTTGTATAAAACCTCGCCTGTGTCAACATTCATAATGCGGAAAACCGGAAGATCGTTCTCGCTGTCGCGGAAAACGACGGTTGAATTGTCGATAAACGTCGCCGACGGACCGTTGTGGTTGCCGCAGCTTACGGTAAAAATACGCCTGCTCTTCGCCGTATCCGAATCGCATACCATAATTTCGGTTTCCGTTTCGTCAAGCGACGGCTTAACGGCGTAAATAATCCGCCTGCCGTCCGGACTTTCCGGACAGCCGCCGTTCATACCCAAAAGAGAGCAGCCCCCGCCGCTGTATATTCTGTTGATTTTCATTATTTTCACCTCTTTGCCCATTATAGCAAAAAAATCTTGCCGTTTCAAGCCGTAAAATCATTTTCGCCCTCATTGACGCGGCGGGAAATATAGCGAAAAAATACGCGCGTTTTAAAAAAATATACAAAAAATTTATAAAATATCTTGACAATCATATGTAAAATAAGGTATAATAGATAATGTTGTACGGGAAAAGCCGTACGGCTTCCATCAAGTCCGTTTTCATAATTGACTTGCCGGAGGGAGGGGAAACAAATGTCAGAAGTAAGAGTAAAGGATAATGAATCGCTTGACAGCGCTCTTCGCAGATTTAAGCGCCAGTGCGCGAAATCGGGCGTTATGGCCGAGGTCAGAAAGCGTGAGCATTACGAAAAGCCCAGCGTAAGACGTAAGAAGAAGTCTGAGGCTGCGAGAAAGAGAAAGTATTAAGCTGAAAAATAAGAGGAGACTTTAGAATGTCGTTAAAGGATAGACTTAAAGATGACTTAAAGTCGGCTATGAAGGATAAGGATTCCGTCCGTAAGAATGTAGTGCAGCTTATTAAAGCCGGTGTGCTGCAGATTGAAAAGGACAAGCGGATAACTCTTGATGATGACGGTGTTTTGGACGTAATTGCCAAGCAGTTGAAACAGCGCCGCGATTCCCTTCCGGATTATGAGCGCAGCGGCCGCGAGGATTTGGTCGCCGAGCTTAAGAGAGAAATGGAACTTCTGATGGAATATCTCCCACCTCAGCTCTCACACGAGGAGCTTGAGGCGATCGTTAAAGAAGCCGTCGAAACAACCGGCGCGTCGTCCGTAAAGGATATGGGCAAGGTTATGGCGGCGGTTATGCCGAAAACCAAGGGCAGAGCCGACGGTAAGGAAATAAACGCGATCGCGAGAGAATTATTGAGTTAAAAACGAATATACAAAAGAGAGCGCGTCTCTCTTTTGTAAAATTTGCTGGTGTAGCTCAGTTGGTAGAGCAGCGCATTCGTAATGCGCAGGCCGCGGGTTCGAGTCCCAT
>CAYVUD010000178.1:0-2096 GCA_964454725.1 uncultured Lachnospiraceae bacterium | reverse complement strand
TTGCGCGCGGCAAAACTGACGTCGTTTAAAAACGACGTCAGTATGCTTTTTAATATTCACTCTTTTCAGCCTTTTTGCGCCAGACGGTATATCACCACGCACAACCAAAGCTTATCGTAATCGAGTCCCAAGCTTCCGTTAGCGTCGGTACCGCGCACAATTCCGTTGTCAACGCACCATCTTACCGCGTCTCTTGCCCATTCGGGCATATTATCGTCAATGTAATTATAAATTACCGGATTTTCAAGCCTCGCGACTCTTTCCTTAAGCGCCTCGTTTTCGGCTCTCAATTCCTCATATTTCGTCATATCAATATCCTCCTCGATTTTCTGTCCGGTCAATGCCGCCGCTATCGCCGCCGCGATATTTCCCGCTCCGGCTTGCTTGTACAGCTCAACGTCCGACTCCGTATCGACAAAGCACACCTCTATAAGCATCGCCTTCGCGTTTGTGTTCCTTATAACGTATAGCGACGAGCCGTCCTTAACTCCGCGGTTTACAAAACCGAGCGCGGCAAGCTTTGAACAGACGTTTTTCGCCTCTTCAAACTCCTTTCCGCCGTAGGTAAACACCTCCGTACCGCGTCCGCCGCCTGAGTTAAAATGTATCGACACAAACAAATCAAGCGTCTGCTTGTTAGCCATATCAACGATTTGACTCAGGTTCGAGGCGGTAGAGGGAGCGTAATCGTTCGTGCAGTCATAAACGGTATGCCCCATACCGAGGAGAAGCGTCATAAGACGCTTCCCCACGGCTCTCGTTTGAGCGCTCTCGCTTATAAGTCCTACCGCGCCGCTTCCCGGCTGACCGTCCACGGTGTGGCCGCAGTTAATCCCTATTATCATTACCGTCACTCCTAATCTGCAAAAGAATTTCTTTAAGTTTATCGGGTATTCTCGGCGAAACAGCCGTTACATTCTCTAATATACTTATGCCCTCGTTTGCTATATAGAACATCAAAACGATTTCGCGTATCGCGATATTTTCTCCGATTATTGTCTGAATAATATTCGCGAGCGCGACAATTATCAGTATTTCGACCTTTTTGAGAAGTCCCTTAAATCCCAGCTCGCTTGAAAGCGTTTTTGTATAAACACCCTTTATGACACCGGTAATATAGTCGAGCGCCATAACTGCCAAAAGCGCCCACAAAAGCTTGTCGCACACTCCGAAAACCGCCGCCGCTATACCGCCGGAGATACCCGCGGCTATGCTTACCGCGTTAAATATTTTCTCCATTCCGCGGCCTCCGTTAAGCGGCGATATATTCAACCACGCAGTAAACGATCGTAGCGCTTGACGAGCGCTCCACCAAATAGCTGTGCAAAGTCGATACGCTTGAAAAGCATCGCGTTTCGGTCGCGTTGCCATACGGCGAATGGCAATAAAATTCCCTTACCGTTCCTTTCGCCGTGCCGCTGCTTACCGACGGACAATTCGGCAGCTCGAAAAACGAATACGCTACGCCGATATTTTTGTAGTTGGCAACTGTAAACTGCCACGCGATACGGTATATCGAGTTGCCGTCTATCCACTCTCCTACCTTCGTCGGTGTTGCGGAATATATCGCCTGCGAATCCGTGCCGCTATCGCCCGTTCCCGACGAACCCTTAACAGTACACTTGTACGTCCACTTTGCCGTCGCGCCGCTTCCGGCTGTCGTGCAGGCGTAAATGTAGCCGTATGTGGTGTTGAGGTACATATCGTCAATCTTGACCTCGGGACACTCGCTGTAGCTGTAATAGTCCGCCGTTGTCGTCGTGCCGCTCATCGCCGTACCCATATACCAATGGCTTCCTCCCATATTGACGTTCCCGCTGCCCGTGCCTACATATAACTCGCGCGTATCTGTAGTATAAGCCGGCTCGCCGGAAGAAAGAGTCGGGAGATCGGACTTAAGTCCGCGTCTTAGCTGTATTTTACTTGCCATATTATCATTCCTTTCTTGTTAATTAATAATTTCTCTCTTGCCGCCCTTCCCGCCGTTTCCGAAGAAGCAGGGGGTTCCAATGGGGGATAAGTCCCCCTTGGTCGTTTTAAGGGGGTTTCCAAAGGGGGGAAACGAAATCCCCCCTTTGGGCTTTTTGGTTCTTTCC
>CAYVUD010000177.1:0-2114 GCA_964454725.1 uncultured Lachnospiraceae bacterium | reverse complement strand
ACAGCGGCAGGATTATCCGCGACGGAATAAAAACGGCGATAGTCGGCAAGCCAAACGTCGGAAAATCGTCGCTTTTAAACAGTCTTGCCGGAGAGGAACGCGCGATAGTAACCGATGTGGCGGGTACCACGCGCGACGCGATTGAGGAAAGTATAAGCCTGAACGGAATACCGGTTATTCTCACCGATACGGCGGGAATACGCGATACGGACGACGTTGTCGAGAAGATAGGAGTGGAGCGGACGCGGCGGTCTATAGCGGACGCGGAGCTTATAATAGCGGTACTCGACGCGAGCGGTATTTTAGACGACGAGGACAGGGAGGTTCTCGCGGCGACGCGCGGTAAAAAGCGGATAATACTTATTAACAAAACCGATTTGGGCGAGGCGAAATATACCGAGTCGGTAAAGGCGAAGGCGGGAGACAGTCCCGTTTTGGAGGTAAGCGCCAAAACCGGCGCGGGACTTGACGGACTTTGCGGGGTCATAAAGGAAATGTATAACCTCGGCGAAATTACCGGCGGCGACGGCGCGGTAATAACGAATTTGCGGCATAAGTCGGCTCTTGCCGACGCTTCGGCGTCGCTTTCGCGCGCGGTTGAGGCGATAGATTCGGGAATGCCCTCGGACATAGCGTCGATAGATATTAATATGGCTATAGCGAGTCTCGGCGAAATCACGGGCGAAACGGTCTCGGAGGATATTGTAAATACTATTTTCCATAAGTTTTGCGTTGGAAAATAGGTGTTGATTTTGCTGTTGTTTCGTGGTACAATATAGGGAATAAGTACAGAAGGGAAGATAAAAAATGAATATTACAAACGACATTAAATACATAGGCGTGAACGACCGCGATATAGACCTTTTCGAGGGTCAGTACGAGGTCGAGAACGGTATGGCGTATAATTCGTACCTTATAGCGGATAATAAAATCGCGGTTATGGATACGGTTGACGCGCGTTTCGGCGATGAGTGGCTCGGAAATATCAAAAACGCTCTCGGCGAAAGAACGCCCGACTACCTTGTTGTGCATCATATGGAGCCGGATCACAGCGCAAATATCGTTAAATTTGCCGAGACGTACCCTAAAGCGGCTATTGTATCAAGCGCTAAAGCGTTTGTGCTGATGAAGCAGTTCTACAACACGGATTTTGCCGGCAGAACGATAACCGTCGGCGAGGGCGATACGCTTGATTTGGGAGAGCATACGCTTAATTTCATTACCGCGCCTATGGTGCATTGGCCCGAGGTTATTATGACCTATGACAGCAGGGACAAGGTTCTCTTTTCCGCGGACGCTTTCGGTAAGTTCGGAACGCTCGACGCCGACGAGGACTGGGCTTGCGAGGCGCGGCGCTATTATTTCGGCATTGTCGGAAAGTACGGCGCGCAGGTGCAAAACGTGCTTAAAAAGGCGGCTAATCTCGACATAGCGGCTATTTGCCCGCTCCACGGACCGATTTTAACGGAAAATTTGGACTATTACACCGGACTTTACGATATATGGTCGTCCTACGGCGTTGAGAGCGAGGGAGTCGTTATAGCGTACACATCGGTTTACGGCAATACGAAAAAGGCGGTTGAGATACTCGCGAAAAAGCTTGAGGAAAAGGGCTGTGTGAAGGTTGCGGTAAATGATTTGGCGCGCTGCGATATGGCGGAGGCGGTCGAGGACGCGTTCCGCTACGGCAAAATAGTTTTGGCGACAACGACATATAATAACGAAGTGTTCCCGTTTATGCGCGAGTTTATAAACGACCTCACCGAGAGAAATTATCAGAAGCGCCTTGTCGGTATTGTTGAAAACGGTTCGTGGGCGCCCGCGGCGGCGAAAACGATTAAAAAGATGTTCGAGGGCAGTAAGGATATAACCTTTACCGAAACAACGGTACAGATTAAATCCGCGCTCGATAAAACGAGCGCGGAGCAGCTTGAAAAGCTTGCGGACGAGCTTTGCGCGAATTAATTAAAAAACGCAAAAAAATTAAAAAAAGTGTTGACAAATACCTGCGAATATGGTATCATATTACTCGTGACCGGCGAGGTTCACGGGTAAATACGCGCTATTAGCTCAGTTGGTAGAGCACCTGACTCTTAATCAGGGTGTCCGGGGTT
>CAYVUD010000176.1:0-2124 GCA_964454725.1 uncultured Lachnospiraceae bacterium | reverse complement strand
ATGGAGCAAATAAATATGTTCGACGACCGCGAAAAGAGCGAGCCGTTATCGTCGCGCCTGAGACCGCGGACGCTTGACGAATATGTCGGTCAGAAGCACCTTATAGGCGAGGGTATGGTTTTGCGCCGTCTTATAGAAAAAGACCAGATTTCCTCAATGATTTTCTGGGGTCCGCCGGGCGTCGGGAAAACGACCTTGGCGAGAATTATAGCCGCGAAAACGAAGGCGGCTTTTGTGGAGCTGAGCGCGGTTACAAGCGGCGTTAAGGAAATAAAGGCGATAATGGAGCAGGCGGAGCGCGACCGTCAGATGGGCGAGCGCACAATGCTCTTTACCGACGAGATACACCGTTTCAACAAGGCGCAGCAGGACGTGTTTTTGCCGTATGTGGAAAAGGGCAGCGTTATTCTCGTAGGCGCGACGACGGAAAACCCGTCGTTTGAGCTTAACTCCGCTTTACTGTCGCGCTGCAAGGTGTTCATTTTAAAGGCGCTTGAGGAAAGTGATTTACGCGAGCTTTTGGAACACGCGCTGACAAGCCCCAAGGGTTTCGGCGATACGGAAATAGATATTGCCGACGACGCTCTCGGCGCGATTGCGCGTTTCTCGAACGGCGACGCGCGCACCGCCCTAAACACGCTTGAAATGGCGGTGTTAAACGGCGAGGTTGACAAAAGCGGCAAAATAACCGTGACCGACGAAACGCTTTCGCAGTGTATGAACAGGCGCTCGCTTCTATACGACAAGAACGGCGAGGAGCATTACAACCTTATTTCCGCGCTGCATAAGTCTATGCGTAACAGCGACCCCGACGCGGCGGTTTACTGGACGGAGCGTATGCTTCAGGGCGGCGAGGACCCGCTCTATATCGCGCGGAGAGTCGTGCGGTTCGCGAGCGAGGACATAGGTATGGCGGACTCGAACGCGTTAAACGTCGCCGTGAACGCGTATCAGGCGTGTCATTTTATCGGTATGCCCGAATGTGACGTTATCCTTTGCCACGCGGTCGTATATATGTCGATAGCGCCAAAGTCGAACGCGGTGTATGTGGCGTGCGGAGAGAGCAAGAGCGATATACGCTCTATGCCCGCCGAGCCTGTGCCTCTGCAAATAAGAAACGCCCCGACAAAGCTTATGAAGGAGCTTGATTACGGCAAGGGCTACGTTTACGCGCACGACACCGAGGAGAAAATGGCGAAAATGAAATGTCTCCCCGACTCGCTCTCTCACAGGCGGTATTACCGCCCGGGCGAGCAGGGACGCGAGAAAAAGGTTAAGGAATATCTCGATAAAATTATAGAGTGGAAAAATTCGTGAAAACGGTTGAATAAAATTGCCCATATCACCACTTTTCGGAGCTTGATGCACACAAGTACGACGGCGCTCCTCAAAGCGGCAATCCGAACAATTTTCTTTCAACCTTAATATTGTGAAAGGAATAAACGGTTATGGATTTTGAAGAAAAGACAATAGCGAGCGAGGAAATTTACGACGGCAAAATCATAAAGGTCAGAAAGGAAACGGTAACGCTCCCGGACGGCAGGAAGGCTATGCGCGAGCTTATCGCGCACCCGGGCGGAGTCGGGGTTATCGCGGTAGATGAAAACCGCCGTGTGTTTATGGTGAGCCAGTACCGAATAGCGGCAAAGTCGATGATGCTTGAGATCCCCGCCGGTAAGCTCGAGTACGGCGAGGACCCGCTTGAATGCGGAAAGAGGGAGCTTATCGAGGAAACGGGCTACAGCGCGAAGGAGTTCACCTTCCTCGGCGAGTATTACGCCACGCCCGGCTACTGCGAGGAAAAGCTCAATATTTACCTCGCGCGCGGGTTTGAGTTTGTCGGTCAGCACCTCGACGACGGCGAGTTTTTAAACGTAAAAAAATACGACCTCGACGAGCTTTACCGAATGGTTATGGACAACGAAATCTACGACGCGAAAACCGCGATCGCCATTCTTAAGGCAAAAGCAATATTGGGATAGGAGAATAAACGCGGCTCATAAGAGCCGCGTTCATATCGGCAAAACAGCCGTATTTATGATAAAATAGATAAATAATCCTAAAATACAAAAAAAGGAGAATGAGAATATGCTGACAGGCAAAACGGTTCTTCTGGGCGTAAGC
>CAYVUD010000175.1:0-2178 GCA_964454725.1 uncultured Lachnospiraceae bacterium | reverse complement strand
TATCCTCTTATCTGACCGTTTCCCTCAACCGTGTATTTATACGACGTGAGAGCTTCAAGTCCCATAGGACCTCTCGCGTGCATTTTCTGGGTGCTTATGCCGATTTCGGCTCCGAAGCCGAACTCAAAGCCGTCGGTAAAGCGCGTCGAGGCGTTCACGTAAACTGCCGCCGCGTCAACCTCGTTTAAAAATTTCTCCGCCGCCGCCGCGTTTTCGGTTACAATCGCGTCGGAGTGTCCGGTGTTGTACTTGTTTATATGCGCTATCGCCTCATCGACTCCGTTCACGATTTTAACGGCTATAATGTAGTCGTTGTACTCCGTGTAATAATCCTCGTCGGTCGCCGGAATTATGTCGGGGTCAATCTCCGCCGACGCTTTGTCGCCGCGTATTTCCACATTGTGCGCTTTAAGCGCGGTGAATACGGTGGGAATGAACTTATCGGCGATTTTTTTGTCCACAAGAAGCGTTTCCGCCGCGTTGCACACCGACGGACGCTGTACCTTCGCGTTAATGACGATTTTAAGCGCCATATCTATATCCGCGTCCGCGTCAACGTAAACGTGGCAGTTGCCCGCCGCCGTTTCCACAACCGGCACCGCGGCGTTATCGACTACGCTTTGTATAAGTCCCTTGCCGCCGCGCGGAATAAGCAAATCAACGCAGCCCCTCATTTTCATAAGCTCTGTCGCGGTTTGGCGCGACGTGTCCTCTATGATGTTTAGCGCTCCCTCGGGTATGCCGGACATATACGCCGCGTCCCGCATAATTTTCATAATCGTCTTATTGGAGTTTATCGCCTCGCTCCCGCCGCGTAGAATACAGGCGTTCGAGGTCTTAAGGCACAGAGCCGCCGCGTCAACGGTGACGTTGGGGCGCGCCTCGTAAATAATGGCTATAACGCCCATAGGGACGCGCTTTTGGCTTATTTTAAGACCGTTGGGACGCGTCCACGTTTTTATTGTCTGACCGATGGGGTCGTCGAGCGCCGTTACCTGACGCACTCCCTCGGCAATATCTTCAATACGCTCCTTTGTAAGCGTAAGGCGGTCTATCATAGCCTCGCGCGTGCCGTTTTTACGCGCGTTCTCAATATCGATCGCGTTTGCCGCGATAATTTCGTCCGCCTTTACGGTAAGCGCGGTCGCGATTGCGTCAAGAGCCTTGTTTTTTGTATCGGACGATACCGATACAAGCTTGTATGACGCGTCCTTGGCGAGCGCGCCCTTTGTTAAAAGCTCGTCATTCATTTATATCATTCCTTTTCAAAATTTTTGGAAACAAAAAGCGTTCCGGCGGGTTTTCCGTTTAAAATATCATAGAGCGAGTCCATATGGTTGCCGTTGGCGATAATCATATGTATACCGGCGTTTGTCGCGCGCTCGGCGGCGTCAAGCTTGGTAACCATACCGCCCGTGCCGAGGTTTGTTCCCGCGCCGCCCGCGAGAGAGCGCACCTCGTCTATATCATAGACAACCGGCACAAGCTTTGCGTTTTTGTTTTTGCGCGGGTCGCCGTCGTAAAGACCGTCAATGTCGGAAAAGAGGATAAGCAGATCCGCGTCCAAAAGATCCGCGACGACTGCCGAGAGCGTGTCGTTATCGCCTATCTCTATCTCGTCGAAGGAAACGGTGTCGTTTTCGTTTACGACGGGGATAACTCCCATTTCGAGAAGCGTCGTAACGGTGTTCTGGATATTGCGCTTGCGCCTCGGTACGGCGATGTCCTCGCGCGTAAGCAAAATCTGCGCGACGGTGTTGTTGTAATCGGAGAAGAGCTTATCGTACAAAAACATCAGCTCGCACTGCCCCACAGCCGCTATCGCCTGCTTTCCCTTTATGTCCGAGGGCTTTTCCTTAAGTCCGAGCTTTCCCATAGCTATTCCCTGCGCGCCGGAGGAAACAAGGATTATTTCCTTGCCTTGGTTTCTCAAGTCGCTTAAAATCATCGCCAGACGGTCAATGCGCTTCAGGTTCATTTTGCCGGTGCCGTAGGTAAGAGTGGAGGTTCCGACCTTAACAACTATCCTCTGCGCCGCCGCGACGTCGTTTAATATATCGTTCATTTGTTAAAATTCCTTTCGTTTCGCTTTTTCCATTGTACCATAACCTATATTAAAAATCAAGACGCTTAATTCTTAATTATTTGTAAACGGTATTAATATATTATTAAATGCGT
>CAYVUD010000174.1:0-2223 GCA_964454725.1 uncultured Lachnospiraceae bacterium | reverse complement strand
TTACATACTCTCTACCGTTTCTATTCCCAAAAGTCCGAGCGCGGTCTTTATAACCCGCGTTGAAGCGTCTACAAGAGCAAGTCTCGCCTTCTTTGTTTCGTCGTCAACGTCGTCCTTTAAAATCGGGTGCGTGTTGTAAAATTTATTAAACGCCTTTGTCAAATCCGTAACATAGCGGTTAATGTAAAACGGTTCGTATTTATCCGCCGCGTCCTTTACCGCGCCGCCGAACGCGTTAAGCTGTTTAACAAGCGAATATTCCTCGTCCGAGGTCGCCTTTGACATATCCGCTCCGCTGTAGTCTATACCCGCCGCGCGGCGCAGTATGCTTCTGCCGCGCGCGTAGCCGTACTGACAGTACGGACCCGACTCTCCCTCAAAATCGAGCATAGTGTCCCAGCTAAGGTCAATATCCTTCTCTCGCGTACTGTGCAGGAACGTATAAAGTATCGCGCCTATTCCGATTTTTCTTGCCGCGTCCTCTTTATTTTCAACGGCGGAGCCGTTCTTTTCGATTATTTCCCGCGTTTTGTCTATTGACTCTCTCAAAACGTCGTCAAGAAAAACGACGTCGCCGTGACGCGTGGATAAATTCTTTCCGCCAAATCTCACAAGACCGAAACCGACGTGAACACAGTCGTCCGCCCAGTCCCAGCCCGCCTTTTTCATAACGGTGAAGAACTGCTTAAAATGCAGCTTTTGAGGGTTCCCGACAACATAGATATTCTTATAAAAATCATACGTCCTGTGACGGTACAGCGCGGCGGCAATATCGCGCGTCGCGTAAATTGTCGCGCCGTTGGATTTGAGTATAATGCAGGGCGGCATATTTTCTTCCGACAAATCCACAACCTGCGCGCCGTCGCTCTCTTTAAGCAGACCCTTTTCGCGAAGAATATCCACTACCTCGTCCATTTTGTCGGAATAAAACGCCTCGCCGTTATAGGAGTCGAACTCGACTCCGAGAAGGTCGTAAACGGTCTTGTATTCAACCAGACTTATATCGCGGAAATACTGCCATAGCTCCGTTGTTTCCGCGTCGCCGTCCTCAAGCTTCTTGAAATAATCGCGCGCCTCGTCCTCAAGCTCGGGATTTTTTTCCGCTTCCTCGTGAAATTTTACATATATCTTTAAAAGCTCGTTTATCGGGTCTTTCTCGATTACCTCCCTGTCGCCCCAGCGTTTATAGGCGCTTATGAGCTTTCCGAACTGCGTTCCCCAGTCGCCGAGATGGTTCAAAGACTGTACGTTATAACCCAAATGCTTGTAAATACGCGCAAGAGAGTTGCCGACAGCCGTCGAGAACAGATGTCCTATATGAAACGGCTTCGCGATATTCGGCGAGGAATACTCCACAAGAACGGTTTTGCCGTTCCCCGTATCCGACTTTCCCCACGAATCGCCCGCGGCGTTTATCGCGTTTATCGTCTCCGTTTCAAACGCGGCGCGGTTGAAGAAAAAGTTAAGATAGCCGCCCGCCGCCTCCGCGCGGTCGAGCTTTTCGTCCTCTCCGAACTTTTCCGCAAGCTCCTTCGCGATTAACGGCGGAGCCTTACGCATAACGCGCGCGAGCGGAAAGCACGGAAACGCCAAGTCGCCGAGCTTTTCCTCGGGCGGCGTTTCAAGCGAGCTGTCGATTACCGATTTTTCCAAACCGGTAAGCTCGGCGAGCTTATCGGTTACATATTCCTTAAATTTCATCTTTCTGTCTCCTAATCGGGTTATTATGTGTGCCGAGCTTGCGCCGCACGCGTATATTATACCACCTTTTTCCGTTACGCGCAACCGTTTTCTGATTAAGGATAATACGGGTTGGGCTTAAACAGGAGTATTATAAGGTCAACTATAACGCCTATACCGAACAGTCCGCCGGTGCAGAGATACAAAATCCCCATGATAATTCTGCCCTCGTAAAATTTGTGTATGCCCAGAACGCCCAAAAACAAACACAAAAAGAACGATACCCATTTGCTTTTCATCATATTTTTTCACCTCGCTCTTATTATTTTTGCCTTTTCAAAAATCCGCCGACCGCCGGCAGCTTATTCAAGAAAAGAGCGTTATTCAGAATTTATAAGCCGAAAGCGGTAGGACGATATGTCCGGCGATTGTCGTAAGCATAACCGCGTAAAACATAATTTTTCCGAAAAACTCCGCGAACTCCTCGTCCTTATATCGCGAGCGTATTCTGTTTATCGCGATTATCAATACCGTCGCTATAAG
>CAYVUD010000173.1:0-2301 GCA_964454725.1 uncultured Lachnospiraceae bacterium | reverse complement strand
ACTCTTACGGCAGAATTACCGTTCGTCACAGAGGCGGCGGCAACAGAAGAAAGTACAGAATAATTGATTTTAAGAGAAATAAGGACGGTATGCCGGCAACTGTTATCGGAATCGAGTACGATCCCAACAGAACGGCGAACATCGCGCTTATTCAGTATGAGGACGGCGAGAAGGCTTACATCATCGCTCCCCTCGGTCTTACGGACGGCGACGTCGTAGTATCGGGCGAGGGCGCGGACATAAAGCCGGGCAACGCGCTCTTTATAAAGGACATTCCCGTCGGTACGTTAATTCACAACATCGAATTGTATCCGGGCAGGGGCGGTCAGCTTGTAAGAAGCGCGGGAAACAGCGCTCAGCTTATGGCAAAAGAGGGCAAGTACGCGCAGATTAAGCTTCCCTCGGGCGAGGTCAGAATGATAAGACTTGACTGCAAGGCCACGATCGGCGTCATAGGCAATCAGGAACATTCAAACATTTCTATCGGCAAGGCGGGCAGAAAGCGTCATATGGGCTGGAGACCGACGGTTCGAGGCGTTGTTATGAACCCGAACGATCACCCGCACGGCGGCGGCGAGGGCAAGTCGCCTATCGGACGTCCCGCGCCGGTTACTCCTTGGGGTAAGCCCGCGCTTGGTCTTAAGACAAGAAAGCATAAGAACAGATCCGATAAGTTTATCGTTAAGAGAAGAAACGCGAAATAATTAATAGATTGAAAGGAGGAAGATTTAATGGGCAGATCACTTAAAAAAGGACCTTTTGTTGAGGAGCGCCTTATGAGCAGAATTGACGCGATGAACGCGGCAAATGAGAAAAAGGTCATAAAAACATGGTCAAGAGCTTCCACAATTTTCCCTGAAATGGTAGGTCACACTATCGCCGTTCACGACGGCAGAAAGCACGTTCCCGTATTTATAAGCGAGGATATGGTAGGCCACAGACTCGGAGAGTTCGCTCCCACGAGGACGTTTAAGGGCCACGCCGGTGCGAAAACAACAAAATAATTCCGCTTTCGTTTTATCTCGGCTCTTTTCGCTCGGTGCAATACTTTCGTATGGCGCCGCCCGCGAAAATAACCGGACTGAACTCAAAATCGAAATTATTTCATTTGTTTAAAAACATTGATTAATCAAGGGGCTGACCCCTTACTAATATTGCAGAAGGAGGAATTCCGAAATGGAAGCACGCGCTACGTTACGTTACGCACGTATTTCGCCGAGAAAGGTCAAAATCGTGCTTGACTTAATAAGAAACAAGCCCGCCAACATCGCCAAGGGTATCTTAAACAACACGCCCAAAGCGGCGAGCGAGTTATTATTGAAGCTTCTTGCGTCGGCGGTTGCCAACGCTGAGAACAACCATGATATGGACAAAGACAAGCTGTATGTCGCAGAATGTTACGCGACAGCCGGTCCGACTTTAAAGAGAATTCAACCGCACGCTCAGGGCAGAGCGTTCAAGATTTTAAAGAGAACCAGCCATATCACCTTAGTATTGAAGGAAAAGGAGGCTAATTAATGGGACAGAAGGTTAATCCGCACGGACTGAGAGTCGGAGTTATAAAGGATTGGGACTCTAAATGGTACGCCGGAAAGAAGGAGTTCGGAGACCAGTTGGTTGAGGACTACAATATCAGAAAGTTTGTTAAAAAGACTTGCTACGAGGCCGGTGTTGCCAAAATCGGTATCGAGAGAAAGCAGAACAAGGTTTATATTACAGTCCACGCCGCGAAGCCCGGTATCATCATCGGCAGAGGCGGCGCGGAAATCGACAAGCTTAAGGCGCAGCTTGAAAAGCTTACCTCAAAGACTGTCAACGTAAACATTATGGAGGTTAAGTCGCCCGACACGAACGCTCAGCTCGTCGCGGAAAACATCGCGTCGCAGCTTGAGAGACGTATATCGTTCAGACGCGCTATGAAGCAGGTTATGGGCAGAACGATGCGCCTCGGAGCGAAGGGAATAAAGACAGCGGTTGCGGGTCGCGTAGGCGGCGCGGAAATCGCGAGAACCGAGAGCTATCACGAGGGTACGATTCCGCTTCAGACACTGAGAGCCGACATCGACTACGGTTTTGCCGAGGCAAAGACTACCTATGGTATCTTAGGCGTTAAGGTTTGGATTTACAAGGGTGAGATCCTCAACGTCGCGGACGGCAGACAGAAGGAAGCCGCCGCGCAGGCCGCAAGCAACAGGCGCGACGGACGCCGCGACAACCGTAACCGCGGCGAAAGAAGACCGAGAGGGGGCAGACAGTAATGTTACTACCTAAAAGAGTTAAATACAGAAGAGTTATGCGCGG
>CAYVUD010000172.1:0-2302 GCA_964454725.1 uncultured Lachnospiraceae bacterium | reverse complement strand
ATAATCCCTTTCGCTTTTAAACGCGCCGGCGATACCGCCGGTAATATAAATTTGCCCGCTATCGTCCGCGAAAACGGCTTCAAAACCGCCGCTCTCGCGCCACAGCTCAATTCCCTCGTCAAGCCCCATAACAAACAGCGCGGTTGAAAGTCCGTCGGCGAGCGCGCCGTTTTCGGATATGACCGTGACCGACGAAAGTCCGCTTTGCGCGCTCTTTCCGGTTTTCGGGTCTATTATATGGTGATAGGTTTTTCCGTCCCGCTCAAAATAACGCCGGTAGCCGCCGGAGGTTACGACAGCCTTATCGCTTACGTTTACCGTCCCTATAAGCCCCGACTCGTCCGCGGGGTCGGTTATGCCGACTGTCCAGCCGCCGCCGTCCGGACGTTTCCCGAGCGCGTACACGTTTCCGCCGAGCGACAAAATCGCCGAGGCAACGCCGTTTTCCCTGAGAACCTCCGCGGCGCGGTCGGAGGCGTAGCCCTTGCCTATGCCGCCGAGGTCTATCGACGTGCTTTCCGGCACGGAAACAGTGTTTTCGTCGATTCGTATTTTTTCATACCCCACGCCCTCGAGCGCGCTTTGTATCTCGCCGTCCGACGGCACGCGGAAGCTGCCGCCGTAAAAGCCCCACAAATCCGAAACGGGCGCGGTCGTTATATCAAACGCGCCGCCGGTTCTTTCGCTTATATCAACCGCCGTCCGTATCAAATCCGCCGTTTCCGCGGACACGGCGGCGCTTTTTTCGCTGTTGATTTTGTAAATTTCGCTTTCCTCGTTTCCGCGGTCAAGAAGCGAGTCTACGCGCTTTATTTCCGCCTCGGCTTTTGCTATGGGCGCGTCGTTTTCGGAATAAATCTTTAAATCCATTACGGTGTCCATAGCGAAAAAACTGCTTGTATATTCCCGTTTTCCGCAGCCGCAGAGTGTAACGCATACCAAAACGCACGCGGCAAATAACATTTTACGCATTTTTGTTCTCCCTGATTTTTTTAAGCCGCGCGAGCGTTGACTGCGCGGCGATACCCGTAAAAACACCGGTGACGACAGCCGAAACGGTTAAAACGGGCAGATACCACGCTATCTGAGCGGTTTTCATAATAAAAACCGCCGCAGCCGTCTGACCGATGTTGTGACCTATCGCGCCGAAAACGCTCGTTACCCACATTCTGTTTTCCTTTATAAAAACCGCCGCGGCGCTCATAGCCGCAAAAGCCGTAAGTCCGCCCGCCATACTGTAAACAAACCCCAAAAAATTGCCTGTAAATATACTGCCGATTACAATTCTTAAAACAAGAATCGCGAACGCCTCCTTGCGTCCGAGCGTATACACAGCCATTAAGGTTATTATGTTGGCGAGTCCGAGTTTAATTCCCGGTATGGGCGCGAGCGGCGGAATCTGAGCCTCTAAAATAAAAATTACAAGCGACAGCGCCAAGAGTACCGACATAAGCGTGAGCTTTTTCGTTTTCATCGCATACCTCCCGCCGCCGCGTCAACCCCGCCCTCGTCCGTAATCACAACAGACAGTCTGTGCGGCAGACAAACTATCGGCAAAACGCCGCTTTCGATAAATCCCTGACGCACGCATATTTTGTCGGGGCAATCCGCGGCGACAACGCCTATTCTGCCGTTTTCCACGCGAATTGTGTTGTGACCGCCGTTTTCGGATACCAATTCAAATTCGTAAGGCTCGGCGACATTTTCCAAATCCACCGTCCGTATAACAACGCCGTTTTGAAGTATTTGCGCGGTTTTCGGCGGCTTCGCAAACGACCTGTGCAGAAACCAAACCGCGATACTTGCCGCGATAATCAGTAAAAACACCGCCGCCCATTTTAAATTTTTACGCGGTTCCATTATTTGCGCGCTCCTTTACCTCAACTATCCGAGGCGTGTATTTGCGTTTCAGCCTTCTGTCAAGGCGCATAAGTACGATAAACGTGACGGCTAAGAAGATAAATCCCGTCAAAATCGCAAGTCCCTCGCTGTGAAACAGAGCGTCGCTTATGAAATAGCCCGCGATAAGCGTTATAACGGGTACAATATACACCAGAAACGCCGCGCCCAAAACCTTTTTGTCCTCCATATCTATAATAACCGTATCGCCGGTTTTCGCGCCGGCGCTGTTTACGGCAAGGACTTGCGACGTCTGACCCGGGCACAGTCCGCACGAAGCGCAGCTTTCGCCGCACGCGGAGGAACGCGTGATCTCCACCTCGGCAAGACTGCCGTTTTGTTTTGCTATAATTCCCGTCTGAAGCATTTCTTCTCACCTTTTTCATATATTTAAAAGTATTAA
>CAYVUD010000171.1:0-2315 GCA_964454725.1 uncultured Lachnospiraceae bacterium | reverse complement strand
AAGCTTTAGCTCTTTGCTTGCTCCCAATTTCATTTCCCCCTTTTCGCTCAATCCGCCAAACATTGACTGTTACGAAAAGATTATAGCATTTTATTTCCTATTTGTCAATGTTTATACGTAATATTATTATCCTATTGGGAAATGTTATTGACATATGGATTTTGATAAAATTATAAGAAAGTGGTGATAAAATGAATTATCCGGCAATAGGGACAAATATAAAAACAGAGCGAAGCAAGCGTAATATTACACAGGAGCAGTTGGCGGAAAAAGCGGGAATAAGCACTAATTTTTTGGCGTGTATCGAGGTCGGAATTAAAAAGGGCAGCTTTGAAACATATGTAAATATTGCCAACGCCTTACATGTAACCTTAGATGTTCTCACCTCCGAGGTGGTTTACGCGTGCAAAGAAAACCGTTTAAAGGACAAGCTTAATTATTGCTTTGACAACGCTTCGCCGACAACGCAGGAGCTTATAGTTAAAATAGCGGAAAATATCACGGATACATACCGCTGACGGTCTTTCCGAAAAAGAAAAAGACAGACACAGCGTTCCAAGCCGCCGTGTCCGCCTTTTTGCGGGTTCTGAAATTAACCTTAGCTCTTCAGACGGAATGAGTTGCAGTCCGTACACTCAACCATTGTCGGGTTAGCCTCGTGAGTGCCTACCTGAATGCTTGAAAGCGAGCAGTAGTCCTCTGTCCCGCAGTGGTTCCGGCATTGAGTTACAGTACACTTAATGCTCTTGTTTGCGTTACATTTACAATCTGCCATATCTCTATACCTCCATCATTTTTGAAACCTTTTCGGTACACACTTATTATGTGAAAACGCGGGATATATATTCAGGAAACTTTTTCCTTTTTTATATTGCTTAAATTCCGTTTGCGAGGTATAATAAATAAAAAGCCGCCCGCGCCGCGAGCGCTTTAAATAAAAACCGAAAGGAAACGGCTATGGATTTAACATCGCAAAAAACTATAAACAGCCTCCGGCAAAAATTCGGCTTTACCTTTAAAAAAGGTCTGGGGCAGAATTTCCTGACCTCGGGCGCGGCGCTTGACAGCATAGTCGAAGCCGCCGAAATCGAGGACGGCGTAATAGAAATAGGCCCGGGCTTCGGCGCGCTTACGCGCGAGCTTTGCGCCGCGGCAAAAAAGGTAGTCGCGATAGAGATAGACGAACGGCTTTTGAACGTACTAGATTACACGCTTTCCGATTTTGACAACGTAAAAATCATAAACGCGGACGTCTTAAAGCTTGACCTGCCAAAGCTCCTCGCCGACGAGTTTCCGGAGCAAGCCGTAAGCGTGGCGGCAAACCTGCCCTATTACATCACAACTCCTATAATCGCAAAGCTTCTCGAGGACAGGCTGCCGGTAAAAAATATAGTCGTAATGGTACAGAAGGAGGTCGCGTTAAGGCTTCGGGCAGAGCCGTCCTCCAAGGACTACGGCGCGCTTACGGTTATGTGCCGTTACTATTGCGAGCCGGAAATTATAACAACCGTACCCGCTTCGTTTTTCGTGCCGCCGCCGAAGGTGGACAGCGCGGTTTTAAGGCTTCGCGTGCTTGACGAGCCGAGCGTTGGGGTAAAGGACGAAAAACTGTTTTTCAGGGTTGTAAAGGCGGCGTTTTCGCAAAGGCGAAAAACGCTTTTAAACTGCCTTGCGTCGAATTTTTCAATGTCAAAGGACGAGCTTGCGGATACGCTCGAAGGTATAGGAATAGACCCGCGCCGCCGCGGCGAGACGCTTAGTCTTGACGAGTTCGCCGCTCTCGCGGATAAGCTCGCGAAAAAATAACGCTCCGCGAAAAAACGCGGCGCGTAAAGGAGTGCGTCGGATATGGCGGATATTTCATTAACGATCGGTGAAAAGATTTTAATTTACCGCAGAAGAAACGGTTTTTCCAGAAAGCAGCTCGCAAATATCATCGGCGTTACCGTTTCAACCGTTTCAAACTACGAAAACGGCGTAACGCTCCCCGATATGCACACGCTTTCAAAAATCGCGGCGGCTCTGAATGTGCGGCTTGATCTACTGGTCATACAGCCGGAATTTGAGAGCGGCTTCAGCCATACGCACAAGCCTAAATTAACTCAAAGTCAGACGGAGAATATGATTTAAGCTGTTTTTTGGCGCGGCGCGCGGTTCTTTTTAAAATATCGTACCGGAACTTACGGCAGGCGGCGCGGTTTATTTCCACGTCCTTTCGTTTTTTGGCGCAGCGCATAATTCCGCCGTCCGCGGTCGGCGAAGCATACTCGCAAAGTCCGCACACGCGGTTTATTTCGTCCGAATATATCATAAAA
>CAYVUD010000170.1:0-2321 GCA_964454725.1 uncultured Lachnospiraceae bacterium | reverse complement strand
TCAATTATGAAAATTTCATATTCGCGTATATTTTTTCCATACGCTCGTCGGGAAAGTGCCTGTCGAAAAACTCCTCTATCCGTCCCGACGGCGCGGCTCCGTCTATCCTCTCCGACCAGCGCCGGACGCTCAGTCCCGACACGACGGTGTTAAAAACCATAAACGCCGCCAGCGCCCACACCGCTATTTTTCCCGCGCGGTTGGGAATACGCAGTATAAGCTTCGCGATACGCGGATATATGTTTTTTATCCAAATTAATCCCAAAAATCCCCAGAATAAGGAATACATAAGGCATATCCTGCCGTTCAAATTAAACGCCATATCCGAATAATCCCACGACCGCGAGCCGAATACCGTTTCCTGCACAAACGAACACAGGTATTCCACTACGCTGCCCGCCGCCATACCGCCGATAAACGAAAACCACCCGCTTCTGTTGCGGAATTTATATAACACGAGCGTAAGCGCCACCGCGCCCAAGCCGTAAATCAGATTGAACGGTCCGTAAACCAGACCCGAACGGCTTTCTATATGACCGTTTCTGATAAAGCACCACAAAAGCTCTATCAAAACTCCGGCAAAGCTGCCGACAAAGCATATAATAAAAAGCTTATAGGGGTTTAAGCCGCGCGCAAAACGGTTTTCGGTTTTTTCCTTAAAATCAATCATCGAATTTGAGGGCGCGGCGGGAATAATATGCTTTTTCTCGCTGTTTTCCGTTTCATTGAGGCGTGTTTCAAGCTCGTCGGTCATTTTCAGCACGCTCAGATACGTTTTCATTAAATTTGAGGACACGATTTTAAAGGACGCTATTTTACCTCTTAAAAAGAGGTGAAACCGCGCCAAATCCTCTGTTTTTTCCCCGCTCTCCTCGGCGAGCCGCACGTAATAGCTTTCAAGCTCGGTTTTCGCGTCCTCCGCGGTTTTTATAAGCTCGCCGCTTTTGACCTCCAGCTCCGACCGCTCCGTATTTTCCCGAGCGGTTTCCTTAGTCTTAAAAATCATTGTTCCTCCACCGTTTTTTATACATTTTATTCGCCGCCGGCCGCGCTTTCCGCGGCGGACTTTTTTTCCGCAAGACGCTTATATGTCCATTCTCTCAGGAGCGTGTAAATAACCGATGTAAGCGGTATAAAGAAAAGCATACCCGCGACTCCCATAAGGCTGCTTCCTATCGTCACCGCCGCGAGTACCCACAGCGACGGCAGTCCGACCGAGCTTCCGACAACTCTGGGGTAAATGAAATTGCCCTCGATTTGCTGAAGCGCAAGAAACGCTATAACAAATATAAGCGCCTTAACGGGGCTTACCATTACTATAAGAAACGCGCCGACAACGCAGCCTATAAACGCGCCGAAAACCGGAATAAGCGCGGTAAACGCGATCAGGACGCTTATAAGCAACGGATACGGCATACGAATAATCGAAAGCGTTATGAAAAACATCGTTCCCAAAATCAGCGCCTCGATACACTGCCCCGCGATAAAGCTTGAGAACGTAGAGTTGCTGAGCTTTGCCACGCGCGTTATTTTATCGACCGTCTTTTCGGAAAACGCGGCTCTCATAAGCATATTGACCTGACGGGAAAGCGTTTCCTTTTTGGCAAGGAGGTAGCAGGCGAAAATAAGTCCTATAACAAACGATGTTATGCCCGAAACGACCGCCTTCGCCGCGGTAAATGTAACGGTAACCGCGTCGCCTACGCCGTTTTTGAGAAAGCCGATTATTTCCGTAATAACCTTGTCTATATCGAGGTTTTCTATCCACGCGTATATGTTACGGTTGCCGCGAAAAACTCCCTCCGCCCACTGCTGCGCCTTGGGGAAAAACGTTTCCGCGGTTTTTATAAGCTCCTTGGTTGTCGCGCCTATCTGCGGAACGATTATCAAAACCGCCGCCGCGATAATGACCGCGACAAGCATAAGCGTTATCGCAAGGCTTACGGGTCTTACGTATTTTTTGCGTACTCTCGTTACAGAGCCGTCCTCATTTTTTATCTCTTTAAAGGCGTTTTTGAAGAGCCGTTTTTCTATGGAGCGCATCGGTATGTTTATTATAAACGCTATTACCGCGCCCAGGATAAACGGGAATATTATTCCCCAAACGAACCCGAGCGCGGCGAAAACCTTCTCGTAATTTTGCACCGCGATAAAAATAACGACGGTAAACAGGACTATACCGCATATTTTTTTGACGTTTTCTTTTGATAAGTTCACACGCCTCAACCCTTCCCGAATATATACTTACATAATAAATCAATTCGTATAATTTGTCAATAGCGGTAGGGTGATTAACCGAAAAACGGAAATTAATATATACG
>CAYVUD010000169.1:0-2364 GCA_964454725.1 uncultured Lachnospiraceae bacterium | reverse complement strand
GTGAAATCCCTGCCGCCCTGCCGGTTCAGCGGCTCGCACAGAGCCGCCGTGTCGGTCGCGCGCGCGTCCATTTGGAAAAGAGGACTGTTTCCCTTGTAGTCGGCGGCCTTGACGATAATCGGAAGAGATGTGCGCCGTTTAATCTCCTTAAGCGCGGTTTGACCTTTTTTGTTCATCGCCAGAACGCGTATATAGTCCGGCATATGAGACGCCATATCCGACGTTATTCCGAGAAGCGAGCATATGAGTACGCGTTTTATGCGGCTCATGGTATAGCGCTTGGTTTTTATCCTTGCGGCGATTTCGTCTATAGTCGCGCAATCCCTTGCCGCGCGGAGTACGCGGTTTTCAAGCCCCTCCGAAACGTCGGCGATTTTTTTAAGCTCATCGCTTGTCATCATACGCAGCTTCGCCGTAACCGCCGCGTCGAGCCGCGAAAGGTCGTTTAACGCGCCCGAAAACTCCGTAAATTCCGCCGCGCTGCCGCCGTTTTTCAGTATTTCGCGTATTGCCGACGCGCTCGCGATACCATCGCGCGGCGAAAGCTCGTTATAGCCGCCGCCGGCGCGCGTTACGGCAAACGGTACGATTTTGCTGTTGAGCCGTATAAGCGCGCGCATATACTCTACCGCCAAAATGTTGTTGGGCGAGGAGAGTACGCCTTTTGCGATTTTGCCGTCATACGCGCGTTCGCGCGCGGCGGCGTAGGTCATTCCGCCGGATATGAGCTTTTTGAGCTTTTCGGAAACTCCCGACGGTTCGTTTTCCAGAAGCTCCGCCGCTTTCCTTAACGCGTCCGTATCGCCGTATTCCGAGCCGAAGCATATCTCGTCGGCTCCCATATCGTTTAAAAGCGAAACCGCGCCCAGAGCGAATTTCTGCGCCGTAGAGAGAGCAAAAACCGCCGGCAGCTCTATTACAAGGTCTACTCCGTTCTTTACCGCCAGCGCCGCGCGGGTCCATTTGTCCGCGACGGCGACGTCGCCGCGCTGAACAAAGCTTCCGCTCATAACCGCCGCGACAGCGTCGGCGTTTATTTTTGAAAGCTGATAAGCGTGTCCCGTATGAAACGGGTTGTATTCGGCGACAATTCCCGTAATTTTCATTTTAATCTCCTCCGTTTCGCGTATATTATACCTCAAAACGGAGAATATGTCGAGTAAAATAATAATAAAAAGTAAATAATAGTAAAAACCTATTGACAAAGTATGAATTGTGGAGTAGAATATAACATATGAATAACCATTCATACAATAGACATAGGACGGGAGATGATAAAAATGGGCGTTTATATGGATAATAACGCTACGACATATATGAAGAAGGAAGTGCTTGACGCGATGATACCGTATTATACGGACATTTTCGGAAACGCTTCCTCAAAATTCTATAAAGTCGGACGCGACGCGGAGCAGGCTTTGTATAAGATGCGCGAGAGCGTCGCGAAAAACATCGGCGCGGCGAACGTGAACGAGATTTACTTTACCGGCTCGGGCTGCGAGGCGGATAACTGGGCGATAAAGGGAATTGCCTCCGCCAACCGCGGCAAGGGAAATCACATCATAACCACTAAAATAGAGCATCACGCCGTTTTAAACACGTGCGAGTACCTTGAAAAGAACGGTTTCGAGGTGACGTATCTCGACGTTGACGAGTACGGCAGAGTAAGCCCCGAAGCGGTTGAGAGCGCGATTACGGAAAACACGATACTTATAAGCATAATGACCGCCAACAATGAGATAGGCACGATCGAGCCGATAGCGGAGATAGGCGGGATAGCGAAAAAACATAAGGTTATATTCCATACCGACGCGGTTCAGGCTATAGGTCATATGCCGATTAACGTGCAGGATTTGGGAGTGGATATGCTTTCGCTTTCGGCGCATAAATTTCACGGTCCCAAGGGCGCGGGAGTGTTGTATATAAGAAACGGAGTTAAGATAGACAATCTTATCCACGGCGGCGGTCAGGAGCGCGGAAAACGCGCGGCTACCGAAAATTTGGCGGGTATAGCCGGACTTGCGAAGGCGTTGGAGATAGCGACGGACGAGCTTGACGAGAACGTCGCGAAAATGACCAAGCTTCGCGACAGGCTCATAAACGGCATACAGGAGCGTATACCGTACTGCCGCTTAAACGGAGCCGTCGGAGCGGACAGACTGTGCAACAACGTAAACTTTTCGTTCAGATATATCGAGGGCGAGTCAATACTGATGATGCTCGATATGAAGGGCGTCGCGGCTTCTTCGGGCAGCGCGTGCGCTTCCGGCTCGCTTGACCCGTCGCACGTGCTTCTGGCGATAGGTCTGCCGCACGAGATAGCGCACGGCTCGCTAAGACTCAGTGTCGGCGACGACACGACCG
>CAYVUD010000168.1:0-2383 GCA_964454725.1 uncultured Lachnospiraceae bacterium | reverse complement strand
ATATTGAAAAATATTGTATATTTTATCCATAGACAAAAGCACTGAACTGTGTTATATTTATCTATAATATCATTATGAAGAGGTTTCATCTAATGTCAAAGCAATCAAAAATCGACAAAAGCATTAAATATACAATAATTCTTGTAATTATGCTCGCAATCTGCTTCGCGACGGCGTTCGTCGGGGTAAATAAAATTGCCGAAAAATCCTGCGCCGAAACGCTTGGCGATATTGCCGACAATATGGCGTTAAGAGCGGAAAACAGTTTGCAAAGCAACATTGATGATCTGGAGATAGTGGCGGACCTTATCTCCTCTCATCATACGACCGACGCGGCGGACATAGCCGCGCACCTTAATTCATTCAAGCGGCGCAGTCAAATGTCCTCGCTTGCGGTGCTTCTGCCGGGGGACGAAATTATATATCCCGACAGTCCCGAATTTGTTTTTGACAGCGTACCGAGTTTTGAAAGCGAAAAAGCGCTCGCGCCGTATATTTCCGAGCGGCGCGGCGAAGAAAATAAATATATTTATTTCGCTCAGCCGTTATTTTTGACCGAAAACGATGATATTAGCGGGATTTTGTACGGATTTCTCGATCTTTCCGCTTTATCGTCGCTGTTTTCCACATCGGCTTACAACGGTCAGTGTCAGGAATATATAATCGACAGCGGCAACGGCGATTTTCTTATGGATTCTTGGCACGAGGAGCTTGGAAATGTGAACGAGCTTGGCGAAAGAAAATCGAAGCCGGGTTACGGCAACGATTTAATCAAAGTAAGCGAAGATATGGCGAACGGCGTAGGCGGATATGTGGTATTCCGCTCGGAGACCGGCGGCGATTTTTTTCATTCCGCTTATCGTCCCGTAGGCGACGGGAGATTTTCGGTGATGGTAACGGCGCCCGAGAGCGCCGTTTTTGCCAAAGCGGATAAAATAAAGCACATTTTTCTTGCTGTTGCCGCGGCGGATATTGCGGTTTTGTCAGTATATTTCTTTGTGCTTCTGGCGGGAGTGCGTAAGCGTGAACGCAAAAACGATATGCAGCTTGCGAAAACAGTTTATATGTACGATATTCAGAAAACGCTTTTTGAGGCGTACAAAAATCCCGAGCTTATGGTAAAGGCGCTGAAAAAGACCGCCGAGGCGGTGAGCGCGGAGGGAGCGATGCTGGTTTCGTACAATTCGTCCTCAGAGAACGATGTTTTCGTATGGCACTCCGAAAAGTCAAAGCTGAACGATATTATTTCCTCCAAGGAAATTATTTTAAAAAAGGAAATAATCGATAAATTGAAGCGCGGCGAAACCGTAGCGCTGAAAGACGGAAATATTGACGGTGATAAAACCGAAGGGATAATTAACACGCTGCTTACTCCGGTGACGGATAATGACGAGGAGCTTGTCGGAATACTGGGCGTGGCAAATCTGCGGTACGAATACGAAGAAAACGTCGAGCTGCTTAAGTCCGTATCGCGAGACTTTATGATGGCGCTGCGCGATATGGAGTCTCACAAGCTGATAGTGAAAATGGGTACAGTAGACTCCTTAACGCAGCTTAAAAACCGCGCCGCTTATCAGGACGCTCTCAAGAAGCTCGCGCAGATAGACGAGGGAACGGTCTGCTGCGTTTACATTGACGCAAACGGTCTGCACGACCTCAACAACAGCTTGGGACACGCGTCGGGCGACGCGATGCTGAAATATGTCGCGGCAAAGATGAAAGCCGCGTTCGGAGAAAACACATTCAGGATAGGCGGCGATGAGTTTACGGCTTTCCTTTTCGACACGCCGCCCAAAAAAATCGAGGAGATTATGCGCGCGTTTACGGAGGATACAGAGCGCAGCGGCTACAGTGTTTCGGTAGGATATTCGCTTCAGAAAGCGCCAATACGCGCCGACAAGCTGGTAAAAGCCGCGGAGCGGAATATGTACGCCGCGAAGCACAGTTATTACAGCGAGAGCAGGAATGTCGAGAAAGCCCGTGAGATGAATGAAAAGCTCGAGAAAATTCTTTTGGAAAAGAATGACTCCGACAACTTTTTAAAGATTATATCATCATATTTTCTGGGCGTTTATGTTGTAAATCTCGCAACGGACAATATGCGTACCATTTATATGCCGGATTATTTTGAAAAAATGCTGCGGCGCACCGATTTCAAATTCAGCAAAGCGCTGAGGTTGTATGCCGACGAATATGTAGTGGCCGAGGACAGCGATAAGTTTCTGAAGCTTTTCGATTATTCGGCGATAGAACGCACGCTTGCCGGCGGATCTGCCGAAATAGTGTACAGCAAGCCGAACGGCGATACCATAAACGTGAAAATATTCAAATCCGAGGATTATTCCCCCGAGAACAAAGAAACCTTCTGGTTGTTTGAACTGCA
>CAYVUD010000167.1:0-2452 GCA_964454725.1 uncultured Lachnospiraceae bacterium | reverse complement strand
AACACTATGGACTCCGACGTAAACGTCGGCTTAAACATAGACGGCATAAGCGTAAGCGATACGGCGAAGGTTACCGTTATGTCGGGCGACACGAGCCTTGAAAACAGCCTTGAAAACAAAAACGCGATTGTACCCAAAGAGGGCGAGGTTACAAACGCGGTAACCGGAGCGTATAACGCTCCCGCAAATTCGCTCAGTATTATTCATCTGTCAACAGGCGAGCCGGAAATAAAAATCCTCTTAAACGGCGAGGAAATAGAATGTGATCAGCCGCCGATAATCGTAAACGACCGCACGCTTGTGCCGTTCCGCGCGATATTTGAGGCGCTCGGCTGCGAGGTTGAATGGGACGGCAATACGAAAACCGTTACGGCATATAATTCGGATAAATCGGTAATAAAGCTCACAATCGGTTCGGATAAAATGGAAAAGACGGTAAAATACACCGGTACCGAAAGTGTTACACTCGACGTTCCGGCACAAATTGTAAACGACCGTACACTCGTTCCCGCGCGCGCCGTATGCGAAGCCTTGGGCTGTACGGTGGACTGGAACGGCGAAACGAGAACGGTTGAAATAAAAAATTAATTATAACAACAGGAGGAAAACATTATGAAAAAAATTATTGCGTTTGTATCGGCGGTTATTATGCTTTGTATGAGCGTCGCCACGGCGGGGGCGTATTATTTCCCCGAACCGGACTGGGGCAGTCTTTTGCGCGAACGCGAAAAACTTGTAAATCAGAATGAGCTGGAGCTCTACACCGAGGGACGAGTGGAGTCGGCGCCGTATTACGGCGCAAGGCTTGAGCCGCGCGGCGGAACGTATATCGGAATGATAACCGAAAAGTCGAACGAGTTCAAGCCGCTCGGAAGCTATCTCACCTATATTGAGAGTATGGATCAGAAGGATTTGTATATTCCGGCAAACAGTATGCTTAAAACCGATAACGCCGCCGCGATGGTCGGCTGGACGGTAAGAAGCCTCGACGAGGTAAATTACGATAAAATCCGCGCGACTCTCGACAATCTGAGCAAAAACTACAGCTGCCCGATGTATATACGCTTCGCCAACGAAATGAACGAGTCGGCTCTGGGCGACGATCCCGACAGATATGTCGAGGTATTCAGAACGGTAGCGAATATGGTACACGAATATCCCAATTTCGCGGTTGTCTGGGCGCCGATAGATTTGGGAGCCTTGGACAGACCGTATGAGTATTATTACCCGGGCGACGAATATGTTGACTGGGTGGGACTTAGCTGTTATCCGATTAAGTATTTCCTCGGCAATCAGAGTACAAGCTATAATGACAGCGTGTATTTTATGACCGGCGACTACGCTTGGGCGACAAACCGCGTAAAGCCTATGATGGAGTTTATGGCGAAAAACAACATCAACAAGCCCGTTATGATAAGCGAGGGCGGCGTACCGACAAATAATAAGTTCGGCGAGGACCTGCAGTGGTGGTCGGCGCCGAGAATGAGAAATATGCTCTGGTATCTGGTGATGAAATATCCGCAGATAAAAATGATAAATTATTTCAATAAACGTATGGAAAACGAAAACGAGCGTTACGATATGGATAATTACGACTACGCCAAGGATATATTCAAGGAGGCGGCGGCAAGCGGCGCGTATATAAGACAAGCCGACGGCTCGCCGGAATTTGTGTTCGCGTCCGCCGACGCCGGCGAAACGCTTATTTCCGAGGACGGAATCGTAAAGCTCTACGCTCTCGCGTATCAGGCAAAAACACAGGATTTAACCGTGAACTACAGCATAGACGGAACGTGGTATCATTCGTCAAACACAATACCGTACATTTGCCGGCTTGATATTTCCGCTCTTGCCGACGGACGCCACGAGCTTGCGATATGGGCGGGAAATATGTCGAAAGCGTATACGTTCTATAAATCGGGTCCGTGCATACGCTTCGGATTGGAGCCGGACGCGTCTACGGTTGAATGGGCGAAAAATAACACCGCGTCAAACGGCGGCGGAGATATAAAGGTTCTTGTAAACGGCGGCGAGCTGAGCTTTGACCAGCCGCCGATAATCAAAGACAGCCGCACGCTCGTGCCTTTGCGCGCGATATTTGAGGCTCTGGGCGCGGAAGTGGACTGGGACGGCGATACGCGAACGGTTACCGCCTCAAAGGGCAAAACGACCGTTGTACTTACCGTAGACAGCGCGAGCTATACGGTAAACGGCAGCGAAAAGACGCTTGACGTTCCGGCGCAGATTGTAAACAGCCGCACGCTCGTACCCGTGCGCGCCGTAAGCGAGAGCTTCGGCTGCGAGGTTGAATGGGACGGCGATACGCGAACGGTTGTGATTAATTCCTGACGAAATCCGCCGTGTAAACGGTATAGTTATTCCGAATTGACAGATTTGATGTAAAAAAAGAGTTACGGAGCTTTGCCAAGCAACGGGAGTTGCTTTGACGCGG
>CAYVUD010000166.1:0-2460 GCA_964454725.1 uncultured Lachnospiraceae bacterium | reverse complement strand
CAAAAGGAATGAGTCCGGCGCAATACCGAACTCATTCACAAGCAAATTAATATTTAATTTTATCCAAGCCTTGGGGTCACGCTATTACAAACCTACGCGTTTTTCTTTGTATAGTTTAAGAGTCCGCCGGCGTAGAGCATTTCCTTCTGACGCTCGGATAAATCGGCATTTACCTCGAACTCGTTGCCCTTCGTGACGTTTTGCACCTTAATCGCGCTTCCCGCCGCGATCTGCTTGCCGATATTTTCGATTTTCAGCACGTCCGTTTGGTCAATTCCGTCATAGTCCGCCTCGTTTACAAACGTCATCGGAACTATACCGGCGTTAATGAGGTTTGCCATATGGATTCTCGCGAACGACTTTACGATAACCGCCTTAACGCCCAGATACAGCGGCGCGAGAGCCGCGTGTTCGCGCGAGGAGCCCTGACCGTAGTTTGAGCCGCCGACAATAATGCTCTTGCCCATTTCAAGCGCGCGGTCGTGAAACTTTTCGTCGCACACCGCGAAACAGTATTCGGAAATTTTCGGAATGTTTGAGCGCAGCGGAAGAATTTTCGCGCCCGCGGGCATAATGTGGTCAGTCGTTATATTGTCGCCGACCTTAAGGCTTACGCCCGCCTCGATTGTTTCGGGTAGCGGTTCGGATACCGGAAACGGCTTGATATTGGGGCCTCTTAATACCTCTACGCTGTCCATATCTTCGGCGCTTACGGGCGGTACGATCATATTATCGTTTACGGTAAATTTATCCGGAAGCTTAAAATCGGGCATTTCTCCGAGCGTTCTCGGGTCGGTTAAAACTCCCGCGAGAGCCGACGCGGCCGCAACCTCGGGCGATACCAGATAAATTTGACCGTCCTTTGTACCGCTTCTGCCCTCAAAGTTTCGGTTAAAGGTACGAAGCGATATGCCCTTGGAGTTGGGCGACTGACCCATTCCGATACACGGTCCGCAGGCGCTCTCCAAAATTCTCGCGCCCGCGTCGATCATAATCTCAAGAAGTCCAAGCTCCGCCATCATTGTAAGCACCTGCTTAGAGCCGGGCGCGATAGCAAGCGATACGTCGGAATGAACGGTTTTGCCCTTTAAAATATGCGCGACCTTCATCATATCGAGAAGCGACGAGTTGGTACACGAGCCTATGCAAACCTGGTCTATTTTCATCGCGCCAATCTCGCTTACCGATTTTACGTTATCGGGCGAGTGCGGACAAGCCGCCAGCGGTTCAAGCCCGCTCAGATTAATTTTGACGATTTCGTCGTAAACCGCGTCGTCATCGGCAGAAAGCGGAGTAAATACCTCTTCCCTGCCCTGAGCCTTTAAAAACTCCCGCGTTACATCGTCAGACGGGAAAATCGAGGTTGTGGCGCCAAGCTCCGCGCCCATATTGGTTATTGTCGCTCTCTCGGGGACGGAAAGCGTCTTTACGCCCTCGCCCGCGTACTCTATGACCTTGCCTACGCCGCCTTTAACGGATAAACGCTTTAAAACCTCAAGTATAACGTCCTTAGCGGCAACCCACGGCGGCAATTTGCCGGTAAGCTCCACCTTAACGACCTTGGGACACGTAATATAATACGTTCCGCCGCCCATCGCCACCGCGACGTCCATACCGCCCGCGCCTATGGCGATCATACCTATGCCGCCGCCTGTGGGCGTATGGCTGTCCGAGCCTATGAGCGTCTTTCCGGGTATGCCGAAGCGCTCCAGGTGAACCTGGTGGCAGATACCGTTGCCGGGACGCGAAAAGTAAATACCGTGTTTTTTACAGACACTGCCGATAAAACGGTGATCGTCCGCGTTTTCAAAGCCGCTCTGAAGCGTATTATGGTCAATATACGCGACCGAGCGTTCCGTCTTAACTCTCGGCACGCCCATTGCCTCAAACTCAAGATAAGCCATTGTTCCCGTCGCGTCCTGAGTAAGCGTTTGGTCGATTTTTATGCCGATTTCGCGACCCTTTACCATTTCGCCCTCAACAAGGTGCGCCGAGAGGATTTTTTCCGTTAATGTCAGTCCCATTGTCATTACCTCCGCTAATTTTATCTGATATATATTTTATACAAATTTCACAGTGTTGTCAAGTAATTTGCGTTGTGCTAACACACCAAACAGGAATAGCGCTCATATTGTATTATTGTATAAAATATAAGGAGATGATGTTATGTCAAATATTATAATAATTTCTGTTGTATCATTTTTCGCGCTTTTGGGAATTTATTATATCGTCAGAGAGATAACGGGAGCGCTTCTTAAGGAAGAGCCGTCTTTTGTACTGCTGACCGTAAAAAACAGGGAAAACGACATCGAATACACTATCCGCTCCCTTCTTCTGAAATACCCCGAAAGCGATATAATCGTCACCGACAACAGCTCCGAGGACAAAACTATGGAAATTGTCCGAAGAATGTCCCTGATCTACGACAGGGTACATATAAAATAGCAAAATACCGCCCCA
>CAYVUD010000165.1:0-2514 GCA_964454725.1 uncultured Lachnospiraceae bacterium | reverse complement strand
GAGCGTTCGGCTACGAACCGAAAGGTCGGGGGTTCAAGTCCCTTCGGGCGTACCACACCGGAGCAAAGCTTGCTTTGCTCCGTTTTTCTTTTGCCGTGAAAATCCGCCCGCCTCCTTTGCTCTTATTTCGGAGCGCTCGCGAGGGATTTTCGGTAAAAATTTATTGAATTTACGCGGAATATATGGTATAATATCGGCGGAAAAGGCGGATACGGCTTTTTACGGAAATTAACGGAGGTATTACGATTGATAAACGGACACACAAGGCAGCTCGGCATTATCGGCTATCCCGTCGAGCATAGCTTTTCACCGAAAATGCACAACTTTATATCGGAACGGCTCGGAAACAATTATACGTATTCCGCGTGGCTTGTTACGCCCGAAAGGCTTGAAGCCGCGATAAACGGAGTGCGCGCGCTGAATATTGCGGGAATAAACGTAACCGCGCCGTATAAGACCGAGGTTATGCAATATCTTGACGAGGTTTCGGAGCAGGCGCGGCTTTTAGGCTCGGTAAACACCGTTGTGAACAGGGACGGAAGGCTTTGCGGTTATAACACCGACTCGGAAGGCTTTATTGCCGCGCTGAAAAGCGAGGATATAGACGTAAAAGATAAGCGTGTTCTTATCATCGGCGCGGGCGGGGTGACAAAACCGACGCTTACGCGCCTCGTGCGGGAAAAACCGCGGTCGGTAACGGTCGTAAACCGCACAAAGTCGAAGGTTATGGCGCTGGCGGAATCGATAAACGACAAAACGGGATTTAAAATAGATACGGAAATTAACGATAAGAATTTTGACATAGTTATAAATACCACCTCGGCAGGTATGCCGCCCCAGCTTGACGTGCTGCCGATAGACGCGATTGACGGGCTTGACGATTTGTCGTTTATAGACCGAAATACGGCGGCGGTCGATATGATTTACAATCCGGACGAAACATTATTTTTAAAAGAAGCGAGGCTGAGGGGCGCGAAAACCGTGAACGGACTCGGTATGCTTATATATCAGGGAATACTCGCGTATGAGCTTTTTACAGACGCTAAGCTCCCGAAAAATATGGCGGACGTTATAAGAAAAGAGGTATTCGGGCGATGAATATAGTTATTACCGGCTTTATGGCGAGCGGAAAAACGGAAATTTCAAAAGCTATAGCGTCAATTTCAAAATACACGCTTCTCGACACTGACGATATGATAGTTAAAAAGGCGGGAATGACGATAAACGGGATTTTCGCCGAATACGGCGAGGAGTATTTCAGAAAGCTGGAGAGCGAAATCGTAAAAGACGCCGCCAAAGGCGATAATGCGGTTATCTCGACCGGCGGCGGGGTGGTTCTCAGCGGCGCCAATATCGACGAGCTGAGGAAAACGGGGGTTATCTTTAACCTCGCGCCCGATTTTTCGGTTATAAAGGACAGACTTGAGTTGGCCGCGTCAACGAGACCGCTCCTTAAAAATCAGAGCATAGACGAGGTAAAAAAACGCTTTGACGCGCGCAAACCGTTTTACGATAACTGCGACTTTAAAATCAAAGTCGTAACAGGAAGAACGCCCAAGTCATACGCTATGGAGATACTCGATATAATGGAGAACAGAAACGCGGACCGGTAAGGGCGCGTTTTTTTGCGAGCCTGATGTTGACATATTATACGGAAAATGGTATAATATGACGTATATAAGTTTGTTTGTGGATTGGAGAAATCAATGATTACTGGTAAGCAAAGAGCGTATTTGAGAAAAGAAGCGCATACAATAGAACCGGTTTTTCAAATCGGAAAGGACGGCGTTACGGACGCTTTGGCAAACGCCGTTGACGAGGCGTTGGAAAAACGCGAGATTTTGAAGGTGCATATTCTTGAAACCGCAATGCTTGACACGAGAGAAACCTGCGACGAGCTTGCGAAAAGGCTAAACGCCGAGCCGGTGCAGGCGATAGGAAATAAGTTTATACTATACCGTGAGGCGAGCGAGGAGAAGAACAGGAAAGTCGAGCTTCCGAAGCGATGAGAACCGGAATTATGGGCGGTACGTTTAACCCGCCGCACAACGCGCATCTTTTAATAGCCGAGCTTGCGCGGGAGCAGTACGGACTTGACCGCGTGCTTTTTATCACAAGCGGCGACCCGCCGCATAAAAACGATATAATCGGAGCAAGGCACCGTTTTAATATGACGCGTCTCGCGATTGAGGGAAATTCCGCGTTTGGCGACGACCCGTTCGAGATTGAGAATAAGGGCAAGTCGTACACGGTGAGAACGCTTGAGTATCTGAAGGAGAAATGTCCGTCGGACGAGCTGTTTTTTATAATCGGGGAGGACTCCTTAAACGATTTGGAGAAATGGTACAAGCCCGAGGAAATATTAAAGCTGTGTACGGTTTTGGTATTCCCGAGAATATCGCGGGAGAGTACGGCGCTGACGATAAAGCTGTTAAGCGAAAAAACGGGCGGCAATATTTTGCCGATTGACGCGCCGGTTACGGGAATTTCTTCGACCGATATAAGAAAACGGAT
>CAYVUD010000164.1:0-2548 GCA_964454725.1 uncultured Lachnospiraceae bacterium | reverse complement strand
CGCTTTTGGGGCTTTTTCGCTTACATAAATTCCGCGGGATTAACGGCTATGCCGTCCTTGTAGACCTCAAAGTGCAGATGAGGGTCGGTGACGTTCTCGCCCTTGCTCTCTCCCACAAGACCTATAACGTCGCCGGCGGCGACAGAGTCGCCCTCGCTGAGGCTTTCGACGCTCTTAAGACACATATACCGCGTTTTAACACCGTTTTCGTGTTCGATTTCAACGCCTTCGCCGGCAGCGTCGCTGAAAATGCTTGTGACCGTGCCGTTGGCCGCCGCGTGAACGCTGCAGCCTACGTCGGCGGCAAGGTCTACTCCGTCGTGCGTGCGCCAGTCGTTCATTGCGCTGTTGTACGCGAGCTTGTCGGAGAACACCTCAAGAGCCGCGCCGCTCACCGGAGCCTCGAGCGCCGGCGATTTTGCCGAAACGATAACAGCCGTATCCGCGACGTCGGGATTGTCAATCTCGTATTCCTCGGTATAAACCGGCGCGCTTGCCGCTTCGGACGCGTCCGCGCTGTAAGCCGGAGTCACGTCAGCCGGCGCGTATTCGTCCGCCGGTTCCGCCTGAGCCGTTTCGGTATCCGCTTCTTGGGCGGTTTCGGCGGCGTATTCCTCATCTGTAACCGTTTCGCTCGCGGGAACGGCGTTGCGGTCAACCGCCTCGCCGGTATACGAGTCGATGTCGCCGGAAAAAACCGATTGGTTTTCGGCTAAATCGACAGACATATCCGCGTTGCTTTTACCTCTCCGTTCCGTAAAATAGCCTGCCAGACCTATAACCAATACACAGCAGCAAAGCGCTATGTAAAAGCCCGGAAGCTTTTTAAGCTCTTTTTTCTGATTTTGTTCGTTGTTATTCATTTAAAAAGTCCTTTCCTAAACGCGGCTTTCGCGTTTAATGTTGTAGTATTCTGTATTATTTCCTTATTTTTCTCGGATATACTTATTTTCGGTAAAAAAACAGTGTATTTTTTGCGCGGCGCTTGAATTGTGCGGAATAATGTGGTAAGCTGTTATTATGCGGGGAATATTTACAATTTCCCGACAAAAAAATACGAAGGAGAGAAAAAGGTATGGAAAAACTATTCAAACTCAAGGAAAACGGCACGACCGTAAAAACCGAGCTTGTCGCGGGTCTTACGACATTCCTGTCGATGGTGTACATTCTCGCGGTAAATCCGTCGATTTTGTCGGCGTCCGGAATGGAGGCAGGGGCGATTTTTACGGCGACGGCAGTCTCCGCCGCGTTTGCGTGCGCGATAATGGCGTTTTTTGCCAATTATCCCATCGCGCTCGCGTCCGGTATGGGACTTAACGCGTATTTCGCGTATTCGGTATGTATGCCGCTTGCACAGGCGGGTGTAACAGACCCGTGGAAAATCGCTCTGACGGCGGTTCTGGTAGAGGGTATTCTGTTTATTATCCTTTCTCTGTTTAAGTTCAGAGAAACGCTTGTAAACAAGGTTCCCGCCAACCTCAAATACGGTATTTCCGTAGGCATAGGTCTCTTTATCACCATAGTGGGCTTAAAGGGCGCGGGAATTATAATTTCCGACGAATCAACGATTGTTGCGCTGGGAGATGTTTCATCGCCGCAGTTCGCTCTCGCGTTTGTCGGTCTTTTAATCATAGGTATTCTCCACCATAAAAAGGTGCCGGGCGATATACTTATAGGAATACTCGCCACGTGGGTTCTCGGTATGATAGCTCAGGCGGTCGGCTGGTACAAGGTAGACGTTGAAGCGGGCGTATATTCGCTGTTCCCGAGCTTTTCGGCTTCGAGCTTTATTCCCGCCGCGCCAAACCTCTTTAAATTCGATTTCGGTTGGGTTGCCGGTCATATTATGGAATTTGTCGTAATCGTGTTCTCGTTCCTGTTTGTTGACCTCTTTAATACGGTCGGAACGGTAATCGGAGTTGCGGATAAGGCAAACCTTCTTGACGAGAAGGGCAATCTTCCCAAGGCGGGCGCGGCTCTTATGGCCGACGCGGTAGGTACGGTAGCGGGCGCGTGCCTCGGTACCTCGACGGTAACGAGCTATGTCGAGTCGAGCGCGGGCGTTGCACAGGGCGGACGTACCGGTCTTACGGCTCTTACGACGGGCGTACTCTTTTTAATAGCGCTTGTGCTTTCGCCGATATTCCTTGCCATTCCGAGCTTTGCGACGACTCCGGCGCTTGTGTTTGTCGGACTTTTGATGATGTCGTCGGTTAAGAAGATGACGTTTGACGGCGATATTGCCGACGTTATCGCGGGCTTTGTGGCAATTATAATGATGCCGTTCAGCTATTCGATCGCAAACGGTATAATGTTCGGTATTCTCTCGTGGGTTATACTGAAGGTCTGCACAGGCAAGGTCAAGGATATTCACCCCGTTATGTGGATTTCGAGCGCGCTGTTTATTTTAAGAATTATAACGCTTGTAATATGATTGTACATAAAACGGCGTTTTAATCTGCCGGCAAATTGTTGTTTACGCGTTAAAGACGAGTTAAGGGGGCTGCGCGCCCTCCCGCTTGTTTCGCGTTATCCAAAAGGGCGACCG
>CAYVUD010000163.1:0-2560 GCA_964454725.1 uncultured Lachnospiraceae bacterium | reverse complement strand
CGCTTCGCCCAAAAGTACCGCGGCGGCGCTTTCCACCGCGTCGGACGTAAGCTCATACGCGCATAGGAACGCGGAGCAGTCGGGCATTTCCCGCAAAACATACGGCGAGCCGAACGAAACGACAATAGTGTTGGCGTTTTGCGCCGTCACGGCGTTTGCGAGCGCCGTATGCGACGATCCGCTCACGCATACCACAACCTTGTCATAGTCCGCCGCCTTATACGCCAGCGCCGCGTAACCGCTTTCATCGTCCGGTATGGTTTCCGCGTCGCCGTTTGTTTTTTCGGCTATATACTCTGCCGGCGAAACGTCGGCGTTTATATCGCTCTCATCGAGCCTTTTTATTCTGTCCGAGGAAATCGCCAGAACACGCTCGCCCTCCTTTATCGGCAGCAGCGTGTCGCGGTCGCGCGCGAGCGTTACGCTTTTTTGGCTTATCTCCTTTGCCAGAGCGCGGTGTTCGCTGAGCTTTTCGTCCGAAAGCGGCGAAAACGCGCATTTTTCCGCGCCGTAATCCGCTTTGCATTTTAAAATTCTCAAAACCGCGCCGTCAAGCGTTTCTCGCGATATTTCCCCTGCCTTGACGGCTTCGCGCACCTTTTCCACGCACTCAATCTGCGCGTCAAACGACGCGTCCTCGCTCTCGCCTCCGCTTCCGGTGAGCAGCAAATCCGCGCCCGCGTTTACCGCCGCGACGCACGCCTCGGGCGTGCCGAAATTATCGGTTATCGCGCCCATACGCAGTCCGTCGGTGACGATCATTCCGTCAAAACCGAGCTTGTTCCTCAGAATGTCGGTAAGAAGAATTTTTGACATAGACGCGGGGTTATCGCTGTCAATTTGCGGATACATTATATGCGCCGCCATTATCGCGGGAACGCCCGCGTCAATAAGGCGCTGAAACGGTACAAGCTCCGACCGCGTAAGCTCGTCAAGAGATTTGTCCGACGTCGGCAGACCGTAATGCGAATCTGTCGCGGTGTCGCCGTGACCGGGATAGTGCTTTGCGGTACAGACCTCGCCCGAGCTTATCATACCCTCCGCGAACGCCGCCGCCAGCTCGCCGACCGCTTCGGGGCTGTCGCCGTATGAGCGCACTCCGATAACGGGATTGTCGGGGTTTGAGTTGACGTCCGCGTCGGGCGCGAAATCAATGTTTATGCCCAGAGCCTTCAGCTCCTCGCCCGTATTTTCTCCGACAAGGCGCGCGTTATCCGCGCTGCCCGCCGCCGCGACCGCCATCGCGCCGGGATAGTGAACCGCGCCGTCGGTGACGCGCACGACGGTTCCGCCCTCCTGATCGGTTCCTATAAACGCCGCCGCGCCGGTGTTGGCGGTTATTTCCTTTTGCAGATCGGAACACAGCTTCGCCGTCTGCGCGGCGTTATCTATATTTTTGGAAAACAAAATCACGTTGCCTATCGAATATTCCTTTAAAAACTCCTTAACCTCATCTGTAAGCTCAGCGCCGGAAAAGCTCACGCAAAAAAGCTGACCTATCTTCTGCTCGGTCGTAAGGCGGGACAATATGCCCTCAGCCATTACCTCCTCAAGCTTCGGCTCCTCCGTAAGCGTCGGGGCGCTGACCTTAACGCCGCAGGCGGAAACCGCAAAAACCGTAATTACCGTGAAAATAACCGTGAGAAATCTTTTCATAACCCTCTCCCCGAAACCGAAAATCGCCGCGCGCCGCGAAACGGCAAAACGGGCGATTTAGTCTTATTCTTCGTTTATGTGTATAAGTACCTGCTCGATTATCCTCTTTACGTGTTCGTCGTCGAGCGAATAAAAGGCGTTTTTACCGTCGCGGCGCGCCTTAATCAGCCTCGCCTGCTTTAGCGTGCGAAGCTGATGACTTATGGCGGACTGGCTCATACTAAGCTCGCCGGCGATGTCGTAAACGCAAAGCTCCTTGTCGAAAAGCGCCCATAAAATGCGTATTCTCGTGCTGTCGCCGAAAATTTTAAATACGTCCGCGAGCCGCGATATGGTATCGTCGTCGGGTATCTCGTTTTTAATTTTATTGAGTATCTGCAGATTGTACTTGCAGCTTTCGCACTGCTCCAAAATTATCACTCCCATATCAACAGTTACTTATATTATACCCGTTTTTACGGATTTTGTCAATCAAGAAAAAAGAACCGCGTTACGCGTAAAACAGTATAAAACGGCATATTACGAAAACGCGGGATTAGAGCGCCGCAATCACGGCAAAAATTTAATCCTCAACTTAAATTTATATCTTGTAGTACGCGCGGATTTGTGATATAATACAGTTAATTAATAAATTTGAAAGCGAGGGAAATAATTAAATGAAAAAACAAATTATCGCGGCAATTTCAGCCGCGGCGATGCTTACGCAGGTTTCGGCGTTCGCCGATGAGATCAACGTCGGCGACAGCCTCAAAGTCGGCGACTACGCGGAGTCGGCTGCCGCAACGCAGAAATTAATCGACGCGCGTCCCGATATTCAGCGTCCTATGGAAAAGCTCGGACGCGGCGCGGTCGCGGTCAAAATGGACGGCTATACATATATTTCGTGGCGCTGGCTCGGTACGGA
>CAYVUD010000162.1:0-2572 GCA_964454725.1 uncultured Lachnospiraceae bacterium | reverse complement strand
TCCTTTAAAAATCTGTCAAACAGCCAGCCGGTGTCGAGAGGCCCGGGCGAGGCTTCGGGGTGGAACTGCACGCTCTGAACGGGAAGCGTTTTATGGCGTATTCCCTCGCACGTGCCGTCGTTTACGTTTACGAATGTTTCCTCAACGTCCTCGGGATAGTCGGAAACGATATAGTTGTGGTTCTGACTTGTTATATAAACATTTCCGGTCGATAAATCCTTAACGGGGTGATTTCCGCCGTGGTGACCGAATTTAAGCTTTTTTGTCTTGCAGCCGAGAGCTAAACCGATTATCTGATGTCCCATACATATTCCGCATATCGGGAACTTACCGATAAGCTTTTTTACGGCGTCAACCGTTCCCGGAGCGTCGAGCGGGTCGCCCGGACCGTTTGAAATGAATACCAAATCGGGATTTTCGTTCTCGATAAGCTCCGGCGGAATGTTTGCGGGGAACACGGTGACCTTGCAGCCGCGCTTTACCAAATCGCGTAAAATTCCGTCCTTCGCGCCCATATCTATAAACGCGGCGTGTGTTTTGCCCTCCTCATTTAATGTATAAATACGCTCCGTTGTCGTGTCCATTATAACGTGCGAGTTGTCGAGAGTGTCCATAAGCTTTTTTACCTCGTCGTCAGACGGTTCGCCGCGCATTATAACTCCGTTCATAACTCCCGCGTCGCGGATAACTCGCGTTAAGGCTCTCGTATCGACTCCCTCAAGCCCTACAACGCCTTGCTCTCTTAAAAAGTCGTCAAGGTTCATTTCGTTTCTGAAATTTGATGGGTGATTGCACTTTTCCCTGACTACAAACGCCTTGAGGCTGGTGTGCTTCGCCTCCATATCCTCAAGATTAATTCCGTAGTTGCCGATAAGCGGGAACGTCATCGTAACGATTTGTCCCGCAAACGACGGGTCGGTAAGCGTTTCCTGATACCCGGTCATACCGGTTGTAAAGACAATTTCGCCCGCGACGTCCTTAACGTCGCCGAAAAGCTCGCCCGTAAACCTCATTCCGTTTTCGAGAATAAGCTGTCCTTTCATATTATATCAAACTCCTTTCGCTGAACAGGGCAAAAAAAAAGACAAATGATAAATAACATCACTGTCTTGAAAAACCATAAAAAGCGCATAATTTATTTTGATGTTTCATAAACATATAAAGTAAATCACGCACTTTAATCGTCTCCTTTGCTTGTACTCAAAATATTATAGCACAAACAGCGTTATTTTGTCAATACGGAGAGTATGAAATATCAACTTTTGTGTATTTTTAAAAAAATCGCCGCATAATTATTCGCCGATTTGTCATAGTTACATAAAACTCAAAAAAAGTGTTGACAAAATAAAACATTAGTCGTATAATAAGCGTATGAAAGATATTCACAAAGGCGTGTTTATGAATTGTACAATTCCTAAACGCGTTTTTTATTTTCCGAATATCAAAATATAAATTTAAGCACAAGGGCGTGTTTATCGGCTGAGAACCCGATGAACGCGCCTTTTTGTTTAACCGCCGACGGCGGAAGAAAGGGGAGGTAGTCATGGCAGAAATGACGAAAATCGAAATTATCACCAGGCAAAGTAAGCTTGAGGCTCTAAAGGAAGCTCTCAACGAGATCGGCATCAACGGTATGACGGTTTATAACGTACTTGGTTACGGTGTTCAGAAAGGACAAAAGCACAAGTACAGAGGCGTTGAGTACAGCGTTGACCTTCTTCCTAAGGTAAAGGTAGAGATGGTTGTATGCACGGTTCCGGTCGAGGACGTTGTAAACACGGCAATAAGCGTTTTAAGAACGGGCGAAATCGGAGACGGCAAAATTTTCATTTCACCGGTATCGAGGGTAATCAAGGTACGTACCGGAGAAGAGGACCGCGAAGCGCTTTTATAAGGCGAGGCTGAAAGGAAAGGATTGATGACTTATGACTATGGAACTATTAACACATGCCGTTGACTGCTTCTGGCTGTTCTTCGGCGGGGTACTGGTATTTTTTATGCAGACCGGTTTCACAATGGTTGAGGCGGGATTTACAAGAGCAAAGAACACAGGCAACATTATTATGAAGAACATCGTCGATTTTATGTTCGGCTCGATTATCTATTGGTTGATCGGTTACGGACTGATGTACGGCGAGGGCAACGGCTTTATCGGAATACCGTTCGGCGATTTGTTTATGAACGGAGTTTCCGCTTCGGCGAATGTTGACTATACGGCGCTGTTTTTCCAGACAGTGTTCTGCGCGACGTCGGCAACGATTGTTTCGGGAGCGATGGCTGAGAGAACGAATTTCAAGGCGTACTGCATCTACAGCGCCGCCATATCGCTTTTCATATACCCGATTGCGGGTCACTGGGTATGGGGCGGCGGCTGGCTCAGCGAGCTTGGCTTCCACGATTTCGCGGGCAGCGCGATCGTACATATGCTCGGCGGTACATTATCGTTTGTGGGCGCGCTTATCCTGGGTCCGAGAATCGGAAAGTACGGCAAGAACGGGAAGGCAAACGCTATCCCGGGTCACAACATCTTAATCGGCGCTCTGGGCGTACTGATTTTGTGGGTAGGCTGGTT
>CAYVUD010000161.1:0-2617 GCA_964454725.1 uncultured Lachnospiraceae bacterium | reverse complement strand
CACTTAGCGTTAGCGAAGAACAAATCCTTGAACTGCGCTCCCGAAACCGCGCCCTTAACCAGCTCGGGGTCAAGGTTGGGGAGAATGTCGAGGAGGTCGCGGTGCGTAACCTTCTTGACCTCGTTGAGGATTTTAGCGTTTCTCTGCTCGGGAACGGCTCTCTCCTTCGGATAGCCGCCGCCCCACTCTTCAACGAACAGCTTCTCGAACACGTACTGTAAATTCAGCTCCGCGCCCCAGCCCCAGCCTTTCGCGAAGGGAAGGGCGATACAGTTGCCGTTATTTACCTGAGTGAACTGATAAGCGTCCGTCGGGTCAACAACGTGACCGCAGAACACGCCCGGGAAAGCGTTGCAGGCAAGACACGCGCCTTCGCCCGTGCCGCAGCCGGTGATAACCAAGTCAGCAGCGCCGCTGTTTAAAAGGATAGACGCGAGAATACCGATCTGAACGTATGTAAGCTGCGCCTCATCGTCGGGCGTGTACATACCGTAGTTAAATACCTCGTGACCCAAAGGCTCAACAACCTTCTTGAGAGTTTCGGCAATTACGCTGTTCTTAGCCGCCTGGCTGTTTTCGTTAATCAAAGCAATTTTCATTGGAATTACCCTCTTTCTAATATTTATTGTATAATTATTATAACAAATTTATAATAAATTTGCAATATGTATTTGAATAATAGATAAAAAAATTTCATACGCCCGCAAAAGCTTTATTCTATTGACAAACGCGGCTGTACGTGGTATAACGTAAATAAAGGATAGGTAAAAAGGAGGCCGCAGAGCCATGGATAATAATTTTTCAAACGAACCCAAACGTCCGGTATGGGCGTATGTGCTTATAGCCGTTATAGTTATAGGCTTCGGCGTACCGCTTCTCAATCTGCTGGGACGCGCGGCGGCTTCGATCGCGTCGATACTTGTTATGGCGCTTATAGCGGTTATAATAATAAAGCTTTTGAAGAGGAAGGATAACAGAAATATTATCCTAAGCTCGGATTTTGAAACGTGTTCCGATATACACAGCCTTGATATGCGGTTCGGCTCGGGTATGTTCGTAGTGGAACACGGAGAGGGCTTTAAAATCGACGGCGACGGGCTTCAAAGCGCGATAAGAGGGGGAACGTGGTATATTTCCCGCGACGTCGCCGACAATGCCGGCGACCCGAAAATAATCACGGTAACCGTACCCGAAAGCTTCACCGCGAATGACGCGAAAATAAAGCTTGGCGCGGGCAGCGTCCTTATAAAAGGACTTGCGGCTTACGCGCTGAGCCTTGAGGTTTCCTCGGGAAATATGGAGGCGGACGGTCTGTACGCGAAGGAACTCAATATAAATTGCGGAGCGGGACGCGTAATTGCCGGCGCGAGTATGGACGGCGGAGTTAATATAAGCTGCGGCGTCGGAGACGTCGCGCTGACGCTTACAAACCGCGAGGAGGAATTTAATATCGGCGCGGAGATAGGACTCGGCAAGGCGTTCGCCGGAGGACGCGAAATAACCGGCGCGGGAGGACGCGCTCCCGTCGGCGGCGCGCCGTACAATATGGATATAAAATGCGGAATGGGCAGCGTGCGTGTTGATTTCGGAGGTGCGGTCGTATGAACAGAGAAGAATATATAAACGCGATAAAAAACGAGCTTGGTTTTATGCCCCGCGGCGAGGTTCTGAAAGCGGAGGAATATTTCAGAAGCTTTTTCGCCTGTGATAAAAGCGATGAGGAAATTATAAGCGGTCTGGGAACGCCCAAAGAGGCGGCGCGCAGATACTGCGCCCAAAGGGGCGGCGCGAAGCGGGAGGAAAAGCCCGCGAAACAGCGAAATTACACCGGATTAATCGTCGGGATTGTCATAGCGGTGTTTCTGTTTCCGATATGGCTGCCGATACTTATTTTGTCGGCGATTATAGTGTTCGCCTTGCTCGCGGCGGCGGTCGCGCTGAGCTTTGGTATGTGGCTTGGCGGCGGAGTCGTGATTTTGAGCGGACTTTTCTCCGGAGCGTCGGCCGCCGATAAGCTTATACAGTGCGGCGGCGGATTTATACTGTTCGGAGTTGGACTTATACTTTCGTGGCTTGTCGTATGGGCGCTTATAAAGCTCTGCGTTAAGATTATCGGAAAAGCGACACGGAGCTAAGGAGGAATACGCGATGAAAAAACTGATTACAAAAACCGTAGTTATAATTTCGGCGGTATCGGTGGCTCTGGGCATAGCTTTGTGCGCGGCGGGAGCTGCCGCGAACGGCAGTTTGGGGAATATACTTGACAGGTTTAACATTCATATTGAGCGCGGCAACGGCAATTATCACGGCTCCTATTCTGTCGGCGGCGACGATGCGGAGGATTTTTTCGACGATTTTTTCGGCGATGATTTTGATGATTTTTTCAATGACGGCATTGATACATACGGAGGTGAAAACAACGATGCGTCTTTATAAAAGTACGGCAAACAGAAGGCTATGCGGAGTGTGCGGGGGAATAGCGGAGTATTTTAATATCGACCCGACCGTAGTGCGCCTTATTACGGCGTTTATATGCATTATGGCAGGTACAGGCATTGTTATATATTTTGTTCTCGCGCTCGTTTTGCCAAACGACGTGGAAATAAGGTAAGAAGCG
>CAYVUD010000160.1:0-2629 GCA_964454725.1 uncultured Lachnospiraceae bacterium | reverse complement strand
CGGTTATCTGTTAAGATAATTGTAAATCACGCACGCGGCCTCGGCTCTGGTCATACTGTTTTGCGGGTTGAAATTACCGTTTTCGTCGCCCTTAACCACGCCCATAGCCGAAAGTATTGCCGTATAGCCCTTATTCTCCGTTACGTCCTTAAACGGCGAAACATAAATTTCATCGTACTTGGCGAACTCCTCCGCGTCCATAAAACGTATCATCATCTTCGCCATATCGCCTCGGGTAACCTCGGCGTTGTCATCGCGCTCATCTATAAGACCTTCGCGCCGCGCGACACGGTAAAGCTCATCATTATCGCCGAAATCATTATAAGAGTAGGAGGCGTTTAAAAGAAGATACAGAAAATCGCGCTGTGTGATTTTTTCGTCGGGCTTATATTCGCCGCCCTCAAAACCGACGCCGTAGCTTGCGAGCGTTTCGATCCGCGCCTTTGCGTAATGACCGTCAATGTCGCTGTAGCTGTATATATTTCCGCTATCCGCGGCTTCTTCGTTCCGGTAATTTACAAGCTTGCCGGTAAAGGGATTTATAAAGCCGGTTGTGTCGAACATATAAAGAGCCTTTGCCGCGGTTTTTCCGTCTTTGTCTGTAATAATATAATAGTTTATATCATAATTTACCGCCTCAAACAGCTTATCCGCCGCCTCGTCCGCGCTTATCGCGCCGTCAAGCGACGGGAACTCCGCGTCCGCGGTATATCTTAAATAATAGCTTGTCAGTCTGCCGCCATTGTCAACGCTTATGCTTATTGTATCGTTTTTAACCTTAATGCCGTTCACATATCTGATATACAGCGCGGTGTTTCCGAAAACCTTATCGAAGCGGTACTCGGATTTTTTGCCGCCCGCGAGAGAATTAAACACCTCTTCGGCGGCCGCCTTAACCTTGCTTTCATCTGTTTCCTCCGCGTTTTCCTCTAAAACCCCGCTCCAATCGTTGAAAATAAAGCTCTTTATTTCACCGGTCTTAGCGTCCGCGCTCACGCTCGCGTAAACCTTGTCGCCCTCGAAGCTCATTGAATATATATACTGAGTATCGTCGTAAGAGTCGCGCTGCAGGTTAATATTTTTGAGCGTTAAATCCGACGGAATATTAAGCGTACTGTCCGCTCTTACCTTCGCCTCTATATCTGCCTTTGAAATAAGACCCGCGATTTTATCAAGCTCCTTTATTTCAACCGGAGAAAGACCGCCGCCCGTTTCCTTTGCGGAAGTCGCGTCCGAGGAAACGCTTTCAGCCGTGTTTCTGTATAGCTGAGCGTTCAGCGCCGGCTCGTAAACCTCGCCCGTAACCGCGCTTATGTACTTATCGGCTGATTTCTGCTGATATGTCGGAAAAACAACGCGCTTTTCACTGTCATAGTACATACCGTAGACAAGCTCCATACCGAGCTTTTCCTTAAACGCCGACCGCGCGTCCTCTTGGGAAATAACCGGCGAAATATCCTCAAACTCGTCAACCGGAACATATGACGTCCACATTGAATAAACGTCCGCCGTGTCACGGTCAACGGTTATGTTTCCGTAAAAATCGTTTACGGGAATATTGTTTTTCAGTCTTTCGACGCCGAATGAATAATCCCCGTTAAGCGCGGAGCCTGTATTTGTATCATTTACGATATACTCTGCCGCGGGGTTTAGCTTATCGATAAACTCCCGCGCGGCTTTTTTCGCGTCCTCGGAAGAAATCTTCGGCAGCGACAAGCCTTTGCCGTTCTCGTTTTCGTGAGATTTGCGGTAGCTTGTGATAACTCCGTCGCTGTTGTAAGTAACGCTTACGTTTTTCTCGTCATCTTCCGACGTCCACGAAAAATAATACTCGGTATAACCGTTCGTTTCCTCGCTGTAATCGCTTGAAAAATCGGTATACTCGTCCGTAATTCCCGCGCGCGCCTTCACCTCGGAAACAATTTTGTCCAAACCGTCGTCCGCGAAAACGCGGGGCGCGAACGCCGAAACCGTCATTGACAGCGCAACCGCCGCCGTAATTAGTTTTTTCATAGCTTTTCCCTCCTTTAATCCTGTTGGAAAAATTCCCTTTACTCATAATACCGGCAAGAGAGCCGAAAGGTTGCGCCGATTTTAAAAATTTTTAATCCTGTTTATACTCGCCGCGAAGCGTTTTAATCTCGCGCGCGTAGCCGTCAAGCTCGTTGGGGGTTTCGAGTATAATCGGAAGTCCCTTAAGACGCGGATTGTTTATAATCCCGACCATCGCGTCAAGACCTATTGTTCCCTCGCCTATTTTCTCGTGTCTGTCCTTGTGGCTTTCAAACGGATTTTTGCTGTCGTTCATATGCAGCGCCTTTAAGCGGTCAAGACCTATAACGCGGTCAAACTCGTCAAGAACGCCGTCGAGGTCGTTTACAATATCGTAGCCCGCGTCGTAAACGTGGCAGGTGTCAAAACACACGCCCACCTTTTCGTCAAGCTCAACCCCGTCAATAATCGCCCTCAGCTCCTCAAACGAGCGTCCGATTTCGCTGCCCTTTCCCGCCATAGTTTCCAAAAGAACCGTTGTGGTCATATCGGGCTTGAGTACGGTGTTAAGCTGCTTTATTATAAGCTCAATTCCCGCTTCGGCGCCCTGTCCGACGTGACTGCCGGGGTGGAAATT
>CAYVUD010000159.1:0-2690 GCA_964454725.1 uncultured Lachnospiraceae bacterium | reverse complement strand
TTTGAGAAGGTCGTATGCACTATGTCGTCGCTCGTTATCTGACCGTCGCCGGAAATGTCCTTGACGCTTATCATATCGTCGTTAAGCTCACAGGTGTAATTTTCAGTATTACCCCAGTTGAGGTAAATATGCTCGTCGCCGTTTTCGTCCGTTTCAATCCAGCCGGTCGGGTCGATGTCGTTCCAGCCGCTTGAATTTTCCGTAGTCATTGTAAGACCGTTTATAAGCGGCGTTTCGCTCACGTTTGTGAACGGTCCCGTCGGGGAGTCGGACTCCGCCACGCCTATGCACTGATAGCCGCTGTATGTGCTGTTGCCCCACGTGCAGTAATACAGGTAATATTTGCCGTTATGCTTTAATACCTGCGACGCCCACGCGCTGTCGGAACCGCTCGCCCACGGCACTGTGGTTTTGTTTACCTTAAACACGCTGCCGTGATACGTCCAGTTCATCAGATCCTTAGACGAATAGCAGATATATTCGGGAATGTTGTAAGCGTCGGTCGTAGAAACGTCGTGACCCGCGTAAACGTATACGGTGTCGCCGTCCACAAGCACCGACGGGTCGCCGCCGTAGGTGATATTTCCGTCCGCGTCAAAGCCAAGCTCGGGGTTTCCGCCTCTGCTCTTCGTTATGGCGATAGGCGTTGTGTCAACGGCAATCTCGCTTGAGAAGATATTCGCCATACTCTTTTTCGCGAATTGAGTAATGTGGTTTTGATCTGTTCCCGTAAGCGCTATGACCGGCTCCGCCTCGTCCTTGTCGTAGCCGAAAAGCGCGTACATCGTCATAACATCGCCGCTTTTGTAAAATTCGTCCTTCGATTCGTCGCCGTCCTTCGCGAACGTAAGAGTTATCGTATGGTCGCCGTCAAAGTCCCACGTACCCAGACCGTCGGCAAGAGTGCCGTCGGAGTTAAGCGTAACCTTTGAGGAGAGTACGGGAAGGTCGTAGTTTTTGTTCACAAAGTTGCCGGAGGAGTTTATGGAGTTTCCAATCATCTTCGTCTGTCCGACTGAAGCCAAATCGTATGTTCCGCAGAGCATATCCTCGGGGAGCGCCTGCTCCTTCTCTCCCGCGTATGTGACCGGCGAAACAACCGGCCAGCCGTCCGCCGTCCAGAGCATTTTTCTTACCTGAAGATATGCCGCGCCTTCAACCTCATCTTTTCTCGTGTGCGAAATGTAGAAGGTTTCGCCGTTGGGAGCGGTTATCGCGCTGTTGTGTCCGGGACCGTAGTATACGTGGGCGTCGCCGCCGTTTCTCTCTACGTGATAATCGGCGGAGGTAATGTCTCCTTTCTCGTCTCTAATTATGTAGCTGGTTATATCCATTGAGCCATCGCCGAGGCGGTACGAGCCTATCAGCTTGTAGCCTGTGATTTTATCCTTTGTTGTTCCGCCATTTGATTGCTCCGTACCCATAATTGTACCCTTCGCGTCGAGGAGCTGCGTCCCCATATTGTCGGAGAATTTCGCCGAAAGCGGAGCTTTCGCGACGCGCGTGTTATAGTTTGAGCCGAGCCAGCCGTAGGACGTGAACATATATCGGTAATCGCCGTGATTAATCATCCACGCGCCCTCGGGTCCCGCGACTCCGTTCTTTTGCGTGAACACCGACGTTCCGAAGTTCTTGCACGAGCTTAAAATCGTGCTGTCGCTTGTGTAGTCAATGCCCTCAACGAATCCGTCGGACTTAAGCTTCGCCGCTTGTATTCCCTGCCAGAACGAACCCCAGATAAAATACTGCTGTCCGTCGGTATCGGTGTAAATATTCGCGTCAATGGAGTTGGTCTTGTAGCCGCTTGCCTCTTTTGTCGCGAAAACTATGCCCGCGTCGATAATATCCGCGTTGCTGTCCGCCCAGAACAGCGGACTGTCCGATTTCAACAGCGAAATGACGGAGTTTCTGCCGCCCAGACCGCACGAAACGGATATGTATATCCAATACGGGTGGTCGTCGCCCTCCTTATATATAACATCGGGCGCCCAGTATGTGCCGTTCATTGTGGTATTGGAGTAGTTGCTCGAAATAAAGTTGTAGGTTATGGGCGAAATATCCTTCGCGTCTATGCTTGTAAAATCGTACTTCGTCCAGTTTATAAGGTCTGTCGAGGTGAAAATCAGATGATGCGAGGAATATACGTAATAGTTGTCGTCGCCCTCGAATTTCACAATCGAGGGGTCGTGCGCGCCGAAGGTGGTGGAATCGCTGTCGGCGGGCGCGGCGACGGGAGCCGCAATATCGGTGTAGAGCGCCGCCTCCTGAGTTATTTCGCCGACCGCGCTGTTCGGATTAAAGCTGACGCTTACAGCGATTTTTACGCAGTCATCCGGAATTTTGCTTGTTTCAATCGTAAGCGGAATTTCAAGCTCAGCGCCCGAGGCTATTGTTTTTTCCTCCGCCGTAAATTCAAGTAACGCGGTTTTTGTTCCGTCGCTCGCGACTGAATAGCAGCCGAGTTCATACGGCGAGTTTGCCTCGGTGTAGTTCTTTATGTTTACGTTGGCTGTTACCGTTGAAGGCGCATTTTCGCTTTTTCTGTCAAGCGAGAAAAGCTCGCCGCCCTGCTCGTCGTAAAAATGAGTTTCGGAGATGAAGCTGTTTTGCTCGGAAATATGACGCTGCTGTTCCAGCTCCGCGCCCTCGGCGCTCAAAGCGGCGATTTCATCTTCGCTTAAAGCCTTGCC
>CAYVUD010000158.1:0-2710 GCA_964454725.1 uncultured Lachnospiraceae bacterium | reverse complement strand
TTTACCTCATCAAACCTCTAAAATTTCCTTTTCCTTGTCGGCGCAGATATTATCAATTTCCTTCGTGTACTTATCCGTCAAGTTCTGAATGTCCTTCTCCATTTCCTTCTGGTCGTCCTCGGTAATGTCGCCGTTCTTTTTCTGCTTTTTTAAATCCTCGAGAGCGTCGCGGCGCACGTTTCTTATCGAAACCTTCGCCTCCTCGGTATACTTTTTAACCTGCTTAACAAGCTCCTTACGCCGCTCCTCCGTCAGCGGCGGGAAATTAAGCCTTATGACCTTTCCGTCGTTTTGCGGCGCTATGCCTATATCCGACGCGTTAATGGCCTTCTCGATTTGCTTTAAAACGCTTCCGTCCCACGGCTGAATGATAAGCGTTCTCGCCTCGGGTACGGAAATAGAGCCCACCTGCGCGACGGGCGTCATTGTGCCGTAATAGTCGATCGCTACCTTGTCGAGAATTGACGCGTTGGCGCGTCCGGCGCGGATCGTCTTTAGCTCGCCCGCGTAACCGTTAATTCTTTTCTCCATTTTTGTCTCAATTTCAGGATATTTTCCCATTTTCATTTCCTCCTTAATTTTTAAAACCGAAATTAAATTGTTCAGAGTGCCGCTTCAAGGCGCGCCGACGTATTAATTCAAGTGCCAAAAAGCAGCGCTATGGGCGATTTAATTCAGTTTTCCGGTGTTGTTTACCAATGTACCTATCTTTTCTCCCTTTACCGCGCGCACGATATTCGCCGGATCGTCAAGACCGAAAACGAGTATGGGCATACCGTTGTCGCGGCACATCGACGCGGCGGTGGAGTCCATAACCTTCAAATCGCTCGATAAAACCTCGCTGAAGGAAAGCGCGTCGTACTTTTTCGCGTTGGGGTTGATATGCGGATCGCTGTCGTAAACGGCGTCAACCTTTTTCGCCAAAAGTATTATTTCCGCCTCGGTTTCAACCGCGCGGAGCGCCGCCGCGGTATCGGTAGACATAAACGGATTTCCCGTTCCGCAGCCGAAGATTACGACTCTGCCCTTTTCAAGATGGCGTATCGCCTTGCCCCTTATATACGGCTCGGCCACCTGGCGCATTTCTATTCCTGTCTGCACACGCGTGGGTACGTTGCAGTTTTCGAGCGCGCTGCAAAGAGCAAGCGCGTTTATCGCCGTCGCGAGCATACCCATATGGTCGGCGCGGGTTCTGTCCATATTCTCGCCGCTTCTGCCGCGCCAAATGTTGCCGCCGCCGACGACTATCGCCACCTGCACGCCCATATCGGCGACTTTTTTGATATTCTCGCTTATATGCGCTATCGTTTTCTCGTCAAGCCCGAAGCCGTTGGGACCCGCGAGCGCTTCGCCGCTGATTTTTAAAAGCACTCTTTTGTATTTAGCTCTCATATCTTGTCCTCCTTATTTTGTTTATTTTACCCTTATTTTACATTATACTATTAATTTCCGAAAAAAGCAATAAGCAAAATAGAAAGGATAAATAAATTCTCAAAAGCTCTTGTAAAATCGAAAAAAATGTTGTACAATAAATACAGCAGAACGGATTTCAAGGAGAAAACATATGAAGAGCTTTGACATAAGAACAAAAATATATTTCGGAGACAACTCGCTCGACCGTCTGGCGGATTTGCCGTACAAAAAGGCGTTTATAATAACCGACCCGTTTGTGGTAAAGAGCGGTATGCTCCAGATGATTACATACCGTTTAAACGACGGCTACACCGAGTTTGAAATATTTTCCGACGTTGTACCCGACCCGCCTATAGATAAAATCACCGTAGGCGTTGAGGCGATGCTCAAATACGACCCCGACTGCGTAATAGCCGTCGGCGGCGGCAGCGCTATGGACAGCGCGAAAGCCATTCGCGAATTTGCCGTAAGAGCGTCAAAAAAAGAGACCGCGCTCATAGCGATCCCCACAACCTCGGGTACCGGCTCGGAGGTTACGAGCTTCGCCGTCGTAACCGATCCCTCAAAGGACATAAAATACCCTCTTGTTTCCGACAGTATGCTCCCGACGGAAGCGATACTTGACGCGGATTTGGTAAAGAGCGTTCCGGCAAACGTAACCGCCGACACCGGTATGGACGTTCTTACCCACGCGATTGAGGCGTATGTAAGCATTAACAACAACGAATTTTCAGCCGCGCTCGCGGAAAAAGCGATCGAAATTTGCGGAACCTTCCTTTTGCGCTCGTATCTCGACAACAACGACACCCACGCGCGAAAGAAAATGCACGTCGCGTCGTGCCTCGCGGGACTGGCGTTTAACAGCGCGTCGCTCGGACTTAACCACGGTATCGCGCACGCCATAGGCGGCAAGTTCCATATTCCCCACGGCAGAGCAAACGCTATGCTTCTCCCCCACGTTATAGAGTACAATTCGGGAATTAACAAGCACTCCAAAAGCCGGAAGGAATACCCCAAATGCGTTGAAAAATACGTCAACGTCGCAAAGCTTCTCGGCGTAAACAATTTCAACGAAATTACGACCATACGCGCCCTTGTCGGCTGGATTCAGTTTATGAACAAGGAAATGAATATTCCGCTGTCAATATCGCAGTGCGGGATTGATAAATCGGAATATATGAACGCGGTGGACTCAATGGCGGAAAAGGCTCTCGCGGACGCGTGTACCAAAACAAATCCGCGCGTTCCCTCAAAGGCCGAGGTATGCCTGATTTTGGAGCATTTATACGATTAATCA
>CAYVUD010000157.1:0-2738 GCA_964454725.1 uncultured Lachnospiraceae bacterium | reverse complement strand
TCGAACCGGTACGGGAATTTCTTCCCACGGGATTTTAAGTCCCGGGCGTCTGCCAATTCCGCCACATCGGCTTATTTGATTTTGAACAGATAACATTATAGCATAGAAAAATATATAAGTCAAGGACTTTTTCCCTCGCTTTTTTCAAATTTTTTCAAATTTTTTCATATTCCCTATTGACAAATTTAGATTACAGTGTTAAACTAATATTAGATTACACGTGTAAGCTTTAAATTTTATTTCGGAGGTATCTCAAAATGAAAAACGACTTAAAAATCACGGAAGCGGAATGGAAGGTTATGGAATTTTTATGGGCCAATCCCGCCTGCTCTATGACCGAAATCCGCAAAAATCTCGAGCTGACGGGCTGGAACAGCTCAACGATAAAAACGCTCGTTACCCGTCTTATTCAAAAGGGCGCGGTAAACGCCGAGGGCGCGGTAAGGCACACCGTCTACTCCCCCGCCGTAACCATCGAGGAATGTCGGCTACAGGAAACAAAAAGCTTTCTTGACAGGATTTATAACGGTTCTGTCAAAATGATGGTTTCAAATCTTGTAAAGGACAGCTCTCTTTCAAAGAGCGACGCGGAGGAGCTGATGAAGCTTATCGACAAAATGGAAGATTAAGCGGTTCGCGAAAGGAAGGTTAAATATGAACAGCGTACTTTATTCCGTATTTATATCTTTGTCCGTAAAAATGACGGTTATAACCCTGTTTGTACTGCTTATTAAGACCGCGCTCAAATCAAGGCTGTCGTCAAAAACGCACTGCCTGATGTGGCTTATACCCTGCATACAGCTTTTGTTCTGTCTTTTCGGGATACGCATACAAACCGGCGCGAGCCTATATAATGTTATCCCCCGTACCGCCGTCAGCGCCATAAACGCGCCCTCCGCGGCGGCGGCGGACGTATTCGACCCGCGAAACATTATTGTCTTTGTGTGGCTTTTTGGCATATTGATTACGGCTGTGTGGTACTTAACGGTATTCTTTGTCTACAGAAGCAGGGTTCTCAAATACCCTGTCGTGACTGACGAAAATATAATAAAAAGCGCGGCTGATATACGCCGCGCGCTCGGAATACCGCAAAGCGAACAAATCACGCTGCGCGTCGGCGGCACAGCCCAGACAATGCCGCGTCTTGTCATACTTCCCCGCGGCTACAGCGGCGGCGAAACGCGCCAGATACTCCTGCACGAGCTATGCCACTACCGTCACCGCGACTACGCCAAGCTCTGGGTCGCTCTCGCGGCTCTCTGCGTAAACTGGTTTAACCCTGTTATCTGGCTTGCGTTCAAGCTTTTCCGCGCGGATATAGAAATGATGTGCGACGAGAGAGTCTTAAAGCTCACCGACAGCAAAAAGCAGTACGCCGGAACGCTCGTAAAATCGGCGATGACGAAAACCCGTTTTATTCCGGGCGCGGCGTCGGTACACAACGGCAAAAACGAGGTCAAGGCGCGCGTAAAGCGTATTGCCTCGCTTAAACGCTTCAAGCCCGCGTGGGCAGCGGCGGCGGCGTGTTTATGCGTAACCGTTTCGTGCCTGTGTCTAACCGACGCGGTGAGCGTAGCGGTTGAGAATACGGTTGACATAACCGCCACGCCCGTACCCGTAATACCCGAAACGGCGGCTCCCGTTCCGGAGCCGCCGGAGGAATCGGTTTCCGACGATGACGGCGCTGTTTACGCGCCGGAAACAGACCGCGTCGGCGAAACAGACCGCGCGCCCGAACCCGTCGGCTACGACGCGAGCTACGACGACAGCTATCCGGCAGACTACGGCTCGGATACGTCCGATTATGAAGCCGTAATCGAGCCTCAGACGGACGTTACGGCAGACGAAGCCGTTGAAGCTGACGATGATAACGGCGGCGCGGAGGGCGGCGAGTCCGCCGGCGCGGGAAACAAGGAAACATACGAGCTTGACGACGGCAGAACGGTCGTTTTGCAGTACGACGGCGAAAACGTCGAAAACGGATATATAATCAACTGAGGCTATAGGATAAAAGGATAGAAGGGATAGAAGGATTATGAAAAAATTAATATGCATATTCGCGCTCCTAACTCTTACCTCCGCCACGGCTTCGGCGGCGGTAAGCGAAGCGCGGCTCCGCTCTGTCGTTATGGGAAGCGGCAGAGAGGACGTTCACGCGATTATAGGCGACCCCGCCGCCGTATCGGGAAACGGCGCCAGAGAAACGTATGAGCTGTCCGCCGATAAAACCGCGGTTTTGCAGTACGACGGCGACACGCTCAGCCGAGGCTTTATAATTAATTAAAAGCTCAATAAAGGAGAATGTAATATGAAAAGGATAATTTCAATAATACTGGCGTTCGTAACGCTTTCGGGAACGGCGGCGGGCGCGATAGAAATACAAAGCGACTGGATTAATGTTTCGTCGTGGGCGTATAACGACGTGAGCAATTTCACAAACGAGGGGCTTCTGCCCGACTCGTTCGACGGGATAAACGATTACCGCGCCGGCATTACGCGCGAGCAATTCGCGGAGCTTACATATTCCGTATACGCCTCGGTCTATGACGCCGATAATTACGATGACGGCTTTATCTCCGACACCGAAAACACCGCCGTAAAAGCGCTTTACGCGCGCGGCATAATAAAAGGCGGTATCCGGCAGCGGGAGGGCGAGCCGGAACGGTTGGATTTCCGCCCCAACGACCCCATAACGCGCGAGGACGCGGCTGTAATAATATGCCGCGCGGGAGATTACG
>CAYVUD010000156.1:0-2738 GCA_964454725.1 uncultured Lachnospiraceae bacterium | reverse complement strand
AAAGGGCGGCATTTGCCGCCCTTTATTTTACGTCAACCTTTTCGCCCGCCAGTATTTTATTCATCGTTCTCGCGGCGCACATTTTGCCGCACATCGAGCAGGTATGCTTTTCCTCGGGGGGCAGCTCGTTATAATAGCGTTGCGGTTTTTCCGGCTCGAGCGCGTATTTAAACATTTCGTCCCAGCACACGCGGCGGCGCGCGTCGCTCATTTTATCGTCAATATCTCTCGCGTCCGGTATACCTTTGGCGATATCGCCGGCGTGAGCCGCGATTTTCGCCGCGACTATGCCCTCCTTAACGTCGTCGGCGTTGGGCAGCCGCAGATGCTCCGCCGGCGTTACGTAGCAGAGAAAGTCCGCGCCGTTTGCCGCCGCGATAGCTCCGCCGATTGCCGAGGTGATGTGGTCGTAGCCGGGGGCGATGTCGGTAACGATAGGACCGAGTACGTAAAACGGCGCGTTGTGGCACAGCCGTTTCTCGAGCTTCATATTCGCCGCGATCTCGTCAATCGCCATATGCCCGGGACCTTCGATCATAACCTGCACGTTTTTCTCCCACGCGCGCTTGGTGAGTATGCCAAGCTCTATAAGCTCCGTAAGCTGCGCCGCGTCGGTGGAGTCGTGAGTCGAACCGGGACGGCACGCGTCGCCCAGACTTATCGTAACGTCGTATTTGGCGAGAATATCAAGCACCCTGTCGTAATACTCGTAAAACGGGTTCTCGTTTCCCGTCATTTCCATCCACGCGTAGATAAGCGAGCCGCCGCGCGACACGATATTGGTGAGTCTGCCGGTTTCTTTGAAAACCGACGCGGTGCGGCGGTTGATGCCGGCGTGAATCGTCATAAAGTCCACGCCCTCTTTCGCGTGCGCCTCGATAACCTCTAAAAATTCATCTGCGGTAATGTCCGCAAGCTCCTTGTCGAGATAGCCGACCGCGTCGTACATCGGTACGGTGCCTATCATAGCGGGACACTCGTCGATGAGCTTCTGCCTAAACTCGTGCGTTTTGCCGTAGCAGCTCAGATCCATTATCGCCTCGGCGTTCATCTTGACCGCCATATTTACCTTTTCCCACTCTATGCTGTAATCGGTGCAGTCCTTGGAGATACCGAGATTTACGTTGATTTTCGTTTTCATTCCCTCGCCGACCGCCTCGGGACTTATCGCTTTGTGAAGCTTGTTCGCGGGAATAACGACCGTTCCCGCCGCGACGCGCTCACGCAAAATTTCAACGTCGATATTCTCCTTCGCGCAGACGATTTCCATTTCGGGCGTTATAACGCCCTTTTTCGCCGCGTCCATCTGTGTAGTGTAATCCATATATCCGTCCTCCTAAAAAAATGCTCCCTTCGGGTATAAAGGGAGCGTAAAAATCCGATTAATTCCGCTGCGGCATTATCCGTGTGCGGTCAATGGGTCGAAGCGCGCCCGCGGCGCGGCTTCCTCTCAGCGATAGGCTCCCCGTGTCAGTTTAATTATATCATCTTTTATGCGGTTGTCAAGGAAAAACCGTAATTTTTATCGGTTTAGCCGTTTTAAAATCGCGTCAAAAATTTTTCCCGCCGTTTCGTACTTGCCAAGCTTTCCAAGCTCCGTTTCGCCGCCGCGCGTAATTAGGGTCACGATGTTGGTGTCGGAGCCGAAGCCCGCGCCCTCGGTTTTAAGGCTGTTGGCGGCAATCATATCTATATTTTTGCTCTCGAGCTTTTTACGCGAATTTTCGATAAGGTTTTCCGTTTCCATCGAGAAGCCGCATATAAACTGTCCGTCTTTTTTTCTTTCGCCGAGCGTTTTTAAAATATCAACCGTCCGCTCCAGCCTTATACTCATTTCGCCGTCCGACTTTTTGATTTTATTTTCGGAAACAACGGCGGGACGGTAGTCCGCGACGGCGGCGGCCTTTACGATTATGTCCGCGCTGTCGGAATACTCCAAAACCGCGTCAAGCATATCCGCCGCGCTCTCAACTCTTACAACATTTACAAGCTCCGGCGGCTCAATTTCCGCGCCGGCGGTTATAAGCGTTACGTCCGCGCCGCGCCGCATAGCGTTTTTCGCGAGAGCGTATCCCATTTTGCCTGTCGAGCGGTTTGTGATAAAGCGCACGGGGTCGATCGCCTCGCGCGTCGCGCCGGCGGTTATAAGCACCCTTTTCCCCGCCATATCCTTTTCGTGAGCGATTTCCCTTAAAATATATTCCAAAAGCAAAGATTCCTCCGGCATACGTCCGTCGCCGACGTCGCCGTTCGCGAGCATACCGTTTGCCGGCTCGACTGTTTTGTAACCGAATTTTTCAAGCTTCCCGATATTGTCCTGTACTATCGGGTTGTGGAACATATTATGGTTCATCGCGGGAACGATTATTTTTTCACACGGACACGCCATAACGGTTGTGGTAAGCATATCGTCGGCGATACCGTTCGCGATTTTTCCGATTACGTTCGCGCTCGCGGGCGCTATCATAACAACGTCCGCCGCTTTCGCCAGAGCGACGTGTTCGACGCTGTACTCAAAATTGCGGTCGAACGTGTCCGTAAGGCATTTGTTTTGAGTGAGCGTTTCAAATGTTATGGGATTTATAAAGTTTTCGGCGTTTTTCGTCATCAGAACGTGTACGTTCGCGTGCCGCTTTTTAAGCATACGCGCGAGGTTTGCGGTTTTGTACGCGGCGATAGAGCCGCTTACGCCCAGAAGAACCGTTTTGCCTGTCAGCATATTCTCATTCTCCTTTTTT
>CAYVUD010000155.1:0-2797 GCA_964454725.1 uncultured Lachnospiraceae bacterium | reverse complement strand
AAGGTTGAATAAAATTGCCCATCTCACCGCTTTTTGCTCGGGGCGGTACCTCTGTACAGCACCTCTCGCTGCAAAGCGGCAATCTGAACAATTTTCTTTCAACCTTAATTTTGAGAAAGGAATTAATGGTGATAAGTATGATAAAAATAGCGCTTGCCGGCAACCCCAACTCCGGCAAAACGACACTTTTTAACGCGCTGACCGGTTCAAATCAGTTTGTAGGAAACTGGCCGGGCGTTACGGTTGAAAAAAAGGAGGGAAGGCTCAAGGGCAATAAGGACGTTATGATAACGGACCTTCCGGGCATATACTCATTGTCGCCCTATACTCTTGAGGAGGTTGTCGCGAGGAATTACCTCATAAACAGCCGCCCCGACGCGATTTTAAACATAGTTGACGGCTCGAATTTGGAGCGTAATCTCTATCTTACAACTCAGCTCACCGAGCTTGGTATTCCCGTTGTAATGGCGGTAAATATGATGGACGTTGTAAATAAAAACGGCGACACGCTTGATTTTAAGCGGCTCAGCGCCGCGACAGGCTGCGAGGTCGTTCCGATTTCCGCTCTCAAAGGCACCGGAATTAAAGAAGCGGCGGCAAAGGCGGTCGCGGCGGCGGGGAACGGGAAAGTCACCGCGTCGGTACATAAATTCAACGATAAAGTCGAGGCGTATCTGACGGAAATAGAAGAGAAGCTTGATGGCATAAGCGAGGAACAGAAGCGTTTTTACGCGATAAAGCTTTTTGAGCGTGATGACAAAATCGTCGAGGCTATGAATAAAGCGCCCGACGTATCGGAGATAGTGGAAAGAGCCGAAAAGGAATTGGACGACGACGCCGAGAGCATTATAACAAACGAGAGATACGACTATATCGCTTCGGTTATAAGCGGCTGTTACAAGAAAAAGAATAAGAAAAAGCTCAGCGTTTCGGATAAGATAGACAGGATTGTCACAAACCGCTGGCTCGCGCTGCCGATTTTCGCGGTTGTGATGTTTATAGTGTATTACGTGTCCGTAACCACTGTCGGCACATGGGCGACAGACTGGGCAAACGACGGTGTGTTCGGCGACGGCTGGCATCTGTTCGGTATAGGCACGTCCGCGTATGAGGAAGCCGCGGGCGATTATGAGCTTTCGCAGGCGCAGGTTCAGGCGTTTATTGATGAAGCCGCGGCGCAGGGAATTGACACGGAAGCCGTTGAAGCCGCTCTTGAGGCAGAGGAAGGCGATGAGGTTGACGAGGCGGCGGTTGATAAGTTCATTTCGGACGCGGCGGGCGTAAACGCGGCCGCGGAAATAGAAAACGAGGACGGCGAGATCGAGGAAACGATTCCTGTTGATATAAGCGGCTTTGAAGCGGCTCTTAATGCCGAGGAGCCGGACCCCGCCGATTTCGGCGTATGGATCCCGGGTATTCCGGTGCTTATCGGAGCGCTGCTTGATAAGCTCGGAACGGCGGAATGGCTCAATTCGCTTATACTTGACGGTATTGTCGCGGGCGTAGGCGCGGTTTTGGGCTTTGTTCCGCAGATGCTCGTGCTGTTTATATTCCTCGCTTTCCTTGAAGCGTGCGGATATATGGCGCGTATAGCGTTTATAATGGACAGAATTTTCAGAAAGTTCGGACTTTCGGGAAAGTCGTTTATACCTATCCTTATCGGTACGGGCTGCGGCGTTCCGGGAATTATGGCTTCGCGAACCATTGAAAACGAGCGCGACAGACGAATGACGATAATGACAACTACGTTTATCCCGTGTGGCGCGAAGCTCCCGATTATCGCGCTTATATCGGGCGCGCTGTTCGGCGGCGCGTGGTGGGTCGCGCCGAGCGCGTACTTTGTCGGTATAGCGGCTATTATAGTTTCGGGTATCATATTAAAGAAAACAAAGATGTTCTCGGGCGATCCGGCGCCGTTTGTAATGGAGCTGCCGGCGTATCATATGCCGACTGTCGGAAATGTTCTCAGAAGTATGTGGGAGCGCGGCTGGTCGTTTATAAAGAAAGCCGGAACGGTTATACTCCTTGCGACTGTTCTTATCTGGTTCCTGCAGGGCTTCGGCTTTGAGGACGGCTTCGGTATGGTCGAGGATATGGACAATTCGCTTCTCGCCAAGCTCGGCGGTGTACTTGCTCCCCTCTTTACACCGCTCGGCTGGGGCGACTGGAAAGCGGCTGTCGCCGCCATAACCGGACTTATCGCGAAGGAAAATGTTGTCGGAACCTTCGGTATTCTCTACCATTTCGCGGGCGAGGTTGCCGAGGACGGAGTTGAAATTTGGAGCAATTTAGCGTCAAGCTTCACCGCTCTGTCGGCGTACTCCTTCCTTGTGTTTAACCTTCTGTGCGCGCCGTGTTTCGCGGCTATGGGCGCTATTAAGCGCGAGATGAACAGCGCGAAATGGACGTGGTTTGCGATAGGCTATCAGTGCGTGTTCGCGTACGCTGTGTCGCTGTGCGTTTATCAGCTCGGTATGCTCTTTACCGGCGGCGGCTTCGGATTTGGAACGGCTGCGGCGATTATATTGGTTATAGCGTTTATCTATCTGCTGTTCCGCCCGAATAAGGCGAACAACACTCTTAAATACGGCAAAAAGACTGTGAATATATAGGAGTTGTTTAAAATGCTTGCGACTGTGATTATTTCGATTTTACTTGCGGGCGTTATCGCCGCGATTATTTACAATATGTACAGGAAAAGGAAACAGGGCAAAGGTTCTTGCTCCTGCGGCTGCTCCGGCTGCGCGATGTCGGATATGTGTCACGGAAAAGATAAATAAAAAATAACCGGTACTTT
>CAYVUD010000154.1:0-2797 GCA_964454725.1 uncultured Lachnospiraceae bacterium | reverse complement strand
AAAAAACAGAAAGGAATTGATTGATTATGGCAAAGACATTACCTTTTACCGGTTCGGGCGTTGCTATTATTACGCCCTTTGACGGACTTAAGACCAATTATGACGAGCTGGGAACGCTCATAGAAACGCACATCGAAAAAAAGACCGACGCCATTATCATTTGCGGCACGACGGGCGAAGCTTCGACAATGCCCGACGCGGAGCATCTGGCGGCTATCGAGTACACCGTTAAAAAGGCGGCGGGACGTATTCCGGTAATCGCGGGCACAGGCTCAAACGACACCGCTCACGCGATTGAGCTTACAAGGAGAGCCGAAGAGCTGGGCGCGGACGGTATCTTATCCGTAACGCCTTACTATAACAAAACAACCCAAAAGGGACTTATCGCGCATTTTACCGCGATAGCGAACGCCGTTAAAATTCCCGTTATTCTCTACAATGTTCCGTCAAGAACGGGTATGAGCTTCGCGATCGATACCTTAAAGGAACTCGCGAAGGTCGAGAATATCGTCGCGGTAAAGGAAGCGAGCGGCAACATCAGCTACGCGGCGAAGGTCGCGGCGGAGGTTCCCGAGCTTTACATCTATTCCGGCAACGACGATATGATTGTGCCTATTCTTTCGCTCGGCGGCAAGGGCGTTATATCGGTTGTCGCGAATATTCTTCCCGAGGAAACACATAATATATGCGAGTACTATTTTAACGGCAGGGTTGACGAATCGAGAGATTTACAGCTTAAAATGCTCGATTTAATCAACAAGCTCTTTATCGAGGTAAATCCCGTACCGGTTAAAACCGCGATGAATTTGCTCGGCTACAACGCCGGCAATCTGCGTATGCCGCTTGTCGATATGGAGGAGGGAAACCTCGAGAAATTAAAGAAAGCGCTGACCGATTTCGGTTTAAAGCTTAAATAAGTTTGTTTTGCCCTCAGACTCTTGGGGGCAAAATTTTTAGAAAGGAAGAAAACCAATGACGAAAATAATCTTAAACGGCTGCAACGGCAAAATGGGGCAGGTTATAACGCGTCTCGCGGCGGCGGACGACGAATGTGAAATAACGGCGGGCTTCGATATTAACGATACTGTCGAAAACGCCTACCCCGTTTACGCAAATCCTATGGATTTTACGGGCGGGGCGGACGTTGTAATTGATTTCTCGCACCCGTCGAGCCTTACGGGTATACTTAATTTCTGCAAGGCGAAAAAGCTTCCGATTATCATTTGCACCACGGGACTGAGCGCCGAGCAGAAAGCGGAATTTACCGAAGCGGCAAAGGAAATACCGGTATTTTTCTCGGCGAATATGAGTCTGGGAATAAATCTTCTTATAGCGCTCGCGAAAAAAGCCGCGAAGCTTTTGGAGGGTAATTTTGACATAGAGATAGTCGAACGCCACCACAACCAGAAAATCGACGCGCCCTCCGGCACGGCTCTGGCAATAGCCGACGCGATCGACGAAACGCTCTCTTATCCGGCGGAGTACGTCTACGACAGGCACTCGGTAAGACGCAAGAGAAAAAAGACCGAAATAGGGCTTCACGCGGTGCGCGGCGGCACGATCGTCGGCGACCACGAAATTATTTTCGCCGGCAACGACGAGGTTATAGAGCTGAAGCACAGCGCGCACAGCAAAGAGGTTTTCGCGGTAGGCGCGATTAAGGCGGCTAAGTTTATAACCGGCAAACCCGCCGGTATGTACAGTATGAGCGATTTGATGAGCAATATCTAAGGAGGAAGAACAATGGCAAAAAAACCTATAGCTTTAATCATAATGGACGGTTACGGCATCAACAAAAACACAGAGGGAAACGCTATCGCGGCGGCGAAAAAACCGCGTCTTGACGGCTTTTTCGCGAAATATCCCAACACACAGCTTTCGGCGAGCGGACTCGACGTCGGACTCCCCGACGGTCAAATGGGAAACAGCGAGGTCGGTCACACCAATATCGGCGCGGGCAGAGTGGTTTATCAGATGCTCGTAAAAATTTCAAAGGACATAAAGGACGGCAAAATAAACGACAACAAGGCGCTTTCGGACGCGATGGACGCGGCGGCAAAGAGCGGCAAGTCGCTTCACCTTATGGGACTTTTATCGAACGGCGGCGTACACTCGCACAACGAGCATCTTTACGGACTTCTCCGTATGGCAAAGAAAAAGGGACTCGAAAAGGTTTACGTTCACACTTTTCTCGACGGACGCGACGTTCCGCCGACCTCGGGCGCGGATTTTATGGCTGAGCTTCAGAAGGAAATCGCGGAAATCGGCGCAGGCTCAATCGCGACGATTATGGGACGCTATTACGCTATGGACCGCGACAACGCGTGGGACAGAGTTGAAAAGGCGTATGACGCGATCGTAAACGGCGAGGGCATACAGGAAACGGACGCGGTTACGGCGGTTAAAAACTCATACGCCAACGGCGTTACCGACGAGTTTGTTATCCCGACGGTCGTTGACAAAAACGGTATGGTTAAAGAGGGCGACAGCGTTATTTTCTTCAATTTCCGCCCCGACCGCGCAAGACAGCTTACCAGAACCTTCGTTGATCCGGAGTTTAACGGCTTTGAGAGGACGTATTTCCCCGTTAATTTCGTTTGTATGACCCAGTACGACGAGTCAATGCCAAACGTATCGGTTGCGTATCCGCCGGAATCTTTGGAAATGACGTTCGGCGAATACGTCAGCAAAAAGGGGCTTACACAGCTTAGAATCGCCGAAACGCAAAAGTACGCGCACGTTACGTTTTTCTTCAACGGCGGCGAGGAAAAGCAGTTTGAGGGCGAGGAGAGAATAC
>CAYVUD010000153.1:0-2950 GCA_964454725.1 uncultured Lachnospiraceae bacterium | reverse complement strand
CTCCTTGATGTAAATTACATATTATCGATTATATTTAAAATCTCCGACGGCAGCGAGATAATATAATCCGCTCCCGCCTCCGTAAGCTCCGCGCGGTCGCGAAAGCCCCAGAGTACGCCTATCGTCGTCATACCGGCGTTTTTGCCTGTTCTTATATCGACGTTCGTGTCGCCTATAAAAACGCAGTCATCGCTCGTTACGCCGAGCTTCTCGGTTATTTTGAGCGCGGTATACGGCTCGGGCTTGGTCGGAAAACCGTCTGTAACGCCGCTCACGGCGTCAAAAACGCCTTCTCCGAATATTTTAAGGATAACGTCCTTGGCGACGTTATCGGGCTTATTTGAGCATACCGCGGTCTTTATTTCGCGCGCCTTAAGCTCGGACAAGAGAGGACGTATGCCGTCGTACGCGTCGGTATCGTAGAGCGGGTCGGCTTCGTAGTTCTCGTCGTAGACGCGGCAGACCTTCTCAAAATTTTCCTCCGTATCGGCATTTTGAGCCTTTAGCATACGGTGAATAAGAACCGTTCTGCCGTCGCCGACGTAACGCTTGTAGTCCTCGGTCGGGATAGGCTCAAAGCCGAACGTCGTCAGCGCGAGATTGCCGAAATGCGCTATCGCGTTTATGGTGTTGGTGAGCGTTCCGTCCAAATCAAATATACAAACCTTCATTTAAGCTGCTTCTCCTTTCATAATTCACATAATTATACCACAAATCGCTTGGAAAAGCAAACGTCAAACAGTCTATATTTGCGTAAGTTTTTCCTTAAAATATCAACAGTGTGAATAGATTGTGAACATTTGACGAAAAGCTTGATTTTTTTGCGATAATGTGTTAGTATAAGTTAAAACTTGATGAAAGGAATGGTAATAAAAATGAAAATCAAAATATTGGCGCTGACGGCGGCGCTGGCGCTTGTAATAACCGCGGCGGGCTGCGGACAAAAGGATACCGGAACGGACGGAGGCGAGGTCGAGCAGAATGTCCGGGACGTTTCCGACAACTACGCGGAGGGAGCGTCGGAAAATGTCGATATGAAGAAGGTTGACGGCACGGAGGCTTCCGCGCAAAGCTCCGATAGCGACTCCGCGACGCTTGAGGAAAGCGAGGTTGCCATTAAGGACGCGAAGGTGGTTGACGCCGACGGTAAGAAGGTAATCATTGTTTCATATAAGTTTACCAATAACTCGGCAAACGCCGAGAGCTTTACCTCGATGATGAGTTCAGACGCTTTTCAGGACGGAATGGCGATAAACCATTCGGTTATAAATACCGAAATCGAGGGCTTTGACTCCGATTCCACCGCGGAGAGAATTGACCCCGGCAAAACGATAACCGTTCAGGAGGCATACACGCTCGTGAACGAGACCTCTCCGGTCGAGGTGAGGGTTTCGGAGTTCCATTCCGAGTCGGGCGCAAGCGTTACAAAGACGTTTAATTTGCAGTAATCGCAAAAAAGATATTGACATCGCGTGAAAAATGTCGTATAATAATGGCAGTTTTAAAGGGGAGTAGTTCACGCGAAGCGTTGAATGTATCGTCAGTACGGAGAAATCCCGGACATTCAGTAAGCAACGAGACTTTTATTACACTTTTTTGTGTAGTAAAAGTCTTTTTCTTTTGCGGAACGCCTGAGAAAAGGAGAAAACAAATGATATTAATGATTGTACTTTTGGCTGCGGGAATATTTCTTTTGGTTAAGGGCGCGGATCTGTTCGTAGACGGCGCGTGCGACCTGTCGGAGAAGCTGAAAATTCCCGCGTATCTTGTGGGACTTACGGTAGTGGCGTTCGGAACAAGCCTTCCGGAGGCGGCGGTAAGCATCACCGCCGCGATCGACGGCAGCAACGAGATAGCGATAGGAAACGTCATAGGCTCGAACATTTTCAATACTCTTATGGTGTTGGGCGCGAGCGCGCTTATGGCGCCGGTCGCCGTAAAAAAAGACCTTATTAAGCGCGATTTTCCGTTCTGTCTGGGAATAACCGTTCTGCTCGCGGTATTCCTGATAAGCTTTAACGGCTCGTCCGCCGAGCTTACAAGAGCCGAGGGCGTGATTTTACTTGTGTTTTTTGCGCTGTTTATGGCATACTCCATAGCTTCGGGCAAAAAAGAAGGCATTGAGGAAAGCGCGGGCGCGGATACGAAACAGGCGTTTCCGCTGTGGAAGTGCGTTCTCTACATAGTTACGGGCGTAGCGGGCGTTGCCGTGGGCGGAACGCTGACGGTAAACGGCGCGAAAATGATGGCGGAGGCTTTGGGTATGAGCGAAACGGTTATAGGACTTACGGTCGTGGCGATAGGAACGTCGCTTCCCGAGCTTGTAACGTCGGTTGTCGCGGCGAAAAAGAAGCAGAACGACATAGCCGTAGGCAACGTAATCGGCTCAAACATATTTAATATACTATTTATTCTCGGCATATCGTCGGTCATAAACCCCATTGTTCCGAGAGACGCGTTCATCGTGACAGACGCGCTTATATTAACGTCAATAATGGTATTAACCTTTCTCATCTCTCTTGCCGCGAAAAAAATAAACCGTTTTTCAGGCTCTCTTATGATACTTATTTACGCGGCGTATACGGCGTTTTTGCTGGTGAGGTAAGCGGGCGAAAAAGCCTTCGGCATTTTTCGCGTTTTCGGAATTTTTGCCCGCAAAAAAATAAAAGGCTGCCGCGGCGCGATTAATAAAATCATTTTGCCGCGGTTCCTTTTATTTCGTGTATCAGTCCGGACGCGTTATCTTAGGGAATCTATATTAAAAGCCCAGAACAGGCTGTAATTGTCTGTTTTCAAAAGCCGCCTCAATCGCGGGTATGAGCCGAGAAAAGTCGGCTACGAGCGAGTTTGGCTTCTTTATGTAGTCGTCCTGAGAAAACGGCAGAAAATACAGATTTTTTGTATTCAGCAGCGCGCCGATGTTTTTCGCCGCCGTACCGAGACCGTCATT
>CAYVUD010000152.1:1261-2952 GCA_964454725.1 uncultured Lachnospiraceae bacterium | reverse complement strand
AGCGATGACGGCGGCGGAGAAGCTATGTTTGAGGGCGACGACGACGAACCCGAGGACAATACCGACCGCATCGAAAAAAAGAGAAAGAGAAAGCTTATAATTTTCGGCGCGATTGCCGCCGCCGTAATTATACTTATTGCCGTATGTATTATTCTAAAGGTGATAAAAAGCAATTCCGACAGCGGTGTGAAATATACGGACACGGCGGTTGAGCGAAGAACGATACAGAATACGATAACCGGCTCCTCGTCTATCGAGCCTAACGACTCCTACGAGGTTTCCACAATCAAGTCGGGAGATATAACGGCGGATTACATAAAAGAGGGTGATATTGTCCAAAAGGGCGATAAGCTCTATCAGTTTGACGACGACGAGGCGCAGAAATCGCTTACGACCGCGCAAAATTCGCTTACAAAGGCGCAGCAGTCGTATGTTGACGCGGTTAAGCAGAAGGCGCAGACCGTTTCGTCAAACGAAATAAGTATGAAATCGACTCAAAATTCGCTCACAAAGGCGCTTAACTCGCTTGAGGACGCGCAGGACGCCTACGACGACCAATACGTAAAGGCGTCTATAAACGGCAAGGTCAGGGAAGTAAGCGTTAAAGAGGGCGACACGGTAAATAACGGCGCTCAGATAGCGACTGTTTACGACGATACATATATGAAGCTGCGTCTGCCGTTTAACGACTATGACGCTGAAAACGTATACGTCGGAGCCTCGGCGGAGGTTTCCGTCAGCGGCTCGGGCGACACGCTCTACGGAACGGTAACCGAAAAATCGTCGCAGTCAACGGCTACCGACGCGCATACGATGGTTACATATGTGACGGTCGAGGTCGCGAACCCCGGGGCGCTGACGGAATCCGATAAGGGAAGCGCGGTTGTAAACGGGGTTGCTTGCGCGGATACGGCAAGCTTTACATATAAAAATTCCGAGGTAATAACGGCTAAGACCGCGGGAACGCTTGAAACGCTCAGTATTTCGGAGGGCGACGGCGTTTACGGCGGCGAGCAGGTGGCTTATATAAGCTCCGATACGGCTTCCTCGTCGCTTACAAACGCGCAGCTCTCGTATGACGACGCGCTGCTGTCGCTGCAAAAGCAGGTGCTTTCCAACGACACATATTCTCAGGACTCGAACATTAAGAACGCGCAGCTTTCTCTCGAGGACGCGCAATTAAGCCTTGAAAAGGCTCAGGAGGCGGTTGAGGATTATACCGTAACCGCGCCGATAGAGGGAACGGTTGTAACGAAAAACGCCAAATCGGGCGACACGATAGATTCCTCCAACAGCTCGGAGCCGCTGTGCGTAATATATGATTTGTCCTGCGTAAAGTTCAGCGTGGACGTTGACGAAACCGAAATAGCGCTTGTACAGGTGGGTCAGAAGGCGACCGTCACCGCCGACGCGGTTGACGGCGAATTTGAGGCGGAGGTTATAACGGTTCCCGTAAACGGCACTAACCAAAACGGCGTAACGGTGTACACCATTATACTCCAAATCGACGATTACGGCGACCTGCTCCCGGGAATGAACGTGGACGCGGAAATAGTCGTTGAGGAGGCGGCGGACGTTCTCACCGTTCCGTTAGACAGCGTAAGCCGCGGAAATATCGTATTCGTTAAAGACGACGGTACGGAGCGCGAGAACGACGTTACCGATATGATTAACGGCGCGAAAAACGGCGA
>CAYVUD010000152.1:0-1161 GCA_964454725.1 uncultured Lachnospiraceae bacterium | reverse complement strand
AGGACAAAGAAACGGCGAACAAGGCGCGGACGGCGCTTCGCGCGGACTTCCTTCGGGCGGCGACGGCGAGTCCCGTATGCCTTCCGGCACGGCGGAGCCTGTGGCGGGCGGCGGAATGTCCGGCGCGGAAGGCGCCGCGGGCGGTCTTAATATATCCTCCGTTCCGCTCAATATAGAGATACCGGAGGGTTACAGAGCAATTCTTGTCGAAACGGGAATAAACGATACAAGCTACATTGAAATAAAATCCGGACTCTCCGAGGGCGATATGGTCCGCACAATAGATACTATGTCCTCGAGCGCCAACGCGTCCTTCGGCTCGGGCGAAGAAAACGCCCAGCAGCAGATGGGCGGTATGATGGGCGGCGGCATGGGCGGCGGAATGCCCGGCGGCGGCGGAGGCGGCGGAATGCCCGGCGGCGGCGGAGGCGGCGGCATGGGCGGCGGCGGAATGCGCTGACGCGGAGGTGATAGATATGCCACCGTTGGTAGAAATGAAAAATGTTTATAAAATTTACAAAATGGGCGATAACGTAATCAACGCTCTGGACGGAATATCGCTTACTATTGAAAAGGGTGAATTTGTGGCTATTGTAGGACAGTCGGGCTCGGGAAAATCGACGTGTATGAACATAATCGGTTGCCTCGACGTCGCTACAAAGGGCGTTTACAGACTTAACGGCAGAGCGATAAACAATTATACTCAAGATGAGCTTGCGGAGGTCAGGAACAAAATGCTCGGCTTTATATTCCAGCAGTACAACCTGCTCCCCAAGCTTACGGTCAGAGAAAATGTCGAGCTGCCGCTGCTGTACGCGGGCGTAAAGGACTCCGAAAAGAAAAAACGCGCGCTTGCCTCTCTTGACAGGGTAGGACTTAGGTCGAAGGCGGGGAATTACCCCTCGCAGCTTTCGGGCGGTCAGCAGCAGAGGGTTTCAATCGCCCGCGCGCTCGCGGGCGATCCGTCGGTCATACTTGCCGACGAGCCTACCGGCGCGCTTGACTCCCGCACCGGCCGCGAGGTAATGATGTTTTTGCAGAAGCTCAATAAAGAGGGCAACACAATTATCCTCATAACTCACGACAACTCGATCGCGGCGACGGCGAAGCGGATAATAAGAATAACCGACGGACGCATTGTTTACGACGGTCCCGCCGAGG
>CAYVUD010000151.1:0-3011 GCA_964454725.1 uncultured Lachnospiraceae bacterium | reverse complement strand
TTACGCCGCGGGATACCAGTTCAAATCACTAAACCACTTCTCCTCCAGCGTTTCCTTCGTAACGCCCTCGGGCAGATCGCTCTCGTCAACATACGCGTAATAATTGTTGTCGTAATCGCGCTGAACGGCGGTGTATGTTGCCTTCGCGGTCTGCTTGTCAACGCTCCCGCTCGACGGACGCGTTTTGCCGCCGACGTTTGACGCGAAGCTGTACGAGCCTTTGTAGTATCTTACATATCTGTAAGAGCCGTCGGACTTCAAAACTCTCCACGCAACGCCGAAATAAACGGTCTTGCTGTCGTTTCCGACCTCAACCACGCCCTTTGCCGTGTCAAGACCGCGCCAAACAGCGTCAACCTCCGGCGGAATATCGGCGTTTGTTATCTCGTGACCGATTTTTTCAATGTAGCTCGTCGTTTCATACGCGCCGTTGTCGGCGTCGAAGGTTTCCGAGCCGCCCGCGTCCGTCGGCGCGATCTCAACCAAGCCCTTAAGCGTAACTCCCTCGCCGTAAACCGCGCCGCTCTCGTCGTCCGAAACGACGTTAAAAAACGTATATTTGTCCACACCTATTGTGGGTAAAGGTTTTTTCATAAGGTTTCTCCTTTCATCAGTTAATAAAAGTCTTTGTATATTTCATTGTCCTGTGATAAGCCCGCTCCCGCGGCTGCTTGGGAATATCCATAGAAAACTGCCGTATCCAGCCGTCGCCGAGCATAAGACCGTTTATCTCGAGCGCGATTTTCGCGCACTCCTTGGGAACGGAAGCCCATATATCAAGCACGACCGTACCGTCCTGCGTTTGCTCCTCGTTGTCGCAGGCGAACGAGCCGGACTCCGTGAGATTATAGTAGCTCACGACCGGCAAATCGTTAAAGCCCTCCGGCTGACGGTAAACCAGCGTACAGCCAAGACCTTCAAGCGACTTTTCCAGCTCCTCGTTAATGTCAACCATAAATCATACCTCCTCCAGCACAGCCGCCGTTCCGATACTTCGTCTTTCGACCAAAGTTATACGGCAGCGTATGCCGTCAAACTCCGCTATCCGTCCCTCGCGGAGCTGCTCGCAGTCCCCGCAGTACATTTTAAATTTGCGTTTTAGCGTAAACCCGTACTCCTCCTCGCAAAGTCCGCCCTCGCGGGGCTGAACGTCCGCCCAAACGGAGCATAAAAGCTCCGTTTCGGCGGGTACGGAATACGAAGAGCGCGCCGCCTCATAGATATTCACAGGCGTTTTATAAAACCGCGCAAACGCTTTCTCAGCTCTCATCGCCGCTCGCCTCCAGTTGGGACGGAAGGCGCGCGGATTTGTTTATAAACGGCTCCAGCCGCGAAGCAAATTCCGAAAAGACCTCCGACACGCCCTCAAATTCCACGCTCCTGTCGCCCTCCGTAACCGATTTCACCGCCGCGCCGCTCTCACCGTAGCCGCGCGAGCGGTAAAGCTCGCAAACTATTTGCGCTATAAGACCGTAAAGCTGGCGCGGCAGCACCTCGATACGGCAGTATTTCATAACCGCGTCTATCGTGTCCGTGATTAAAAACGCAAGAGTCGCGTCCGTTGTATCGCTTTCGCCGGTATCCTCCGCCGCCGAAACGCCCAAAAGCATTTTCGCGTTTTCCAAAATCTCAAGCTCCACAAATCCACCTCCTCATCTAAGCGCCTATTATGTCCGTATTCAAAAAACCGAAAATATGCGCTTACTCTCAGCCGTTTGACGTGCCGTCCGACATAAGAACGTAAATTCCGTCCTTCTTGCTGTTGAGCACAAACACGTCGTAATTGACTCTGCCCTCTACAAGCCAGCCGTTAATTCCGGGCGGGTTGTCGTGGATTTTATATTCCGAGAGCTTGACGGGGGAAGTAACCGCTTCCTTGCTCGTGATTATAAGCTCCACGCCCTCCGGAAGATACGTCTTTGGTACCGCGACGACCGGAATACCGTCGATAATTCCGACCTGACCCTTTATAAGCATTTCCTGCGACGCGTCGCCGTTTTTAACAAAGCTCGCGTCGCGCTTTATACATCTGAAAAAGTTAGTTGAAACAAACGCCGTACAGCCGCTTATGGGAACATTTTTGTCGATAAGCTCGGTAGTTCCGTCGAGGAACAGACTGTATGCCGTGTCCTCGCTGACCGTGCCCGAAGCCGGAGAAGCGACGCTTTCCACGATCTTCTCGAAACGGTACTTGTCGATTTCGGGCACAATAACCTCTCTTATCTGACGCTGAAGCGCAAGACCCGCCGCGTTCGACATCTGCGTGTCGTTGTAGTTGCCGCGGTCAATGGTAAATGTAAAGCTTCTGTCCTGAGTGACCTTTAATGTCTGGACCTCGTTCTGCATTTCCGACGGATCGCCGTATCTGGACTGACCCTCTCTCACATAGTCGTTCATCGCCGCCGTAGGAATTGAGTAAACATTAACCGTCTGAACCCCTACAAAGTCGTAATCCTTGTTTACCGCCGACTCCGTAAGAGCCTCTCTTGAAAACCGCTCGTCGATTTTCTGCGCGTATTTTTCCGCGTAATTAATAGCCATAATTTTTTCCTCCCTTTCTCCCGATTAATTTCCGAACCCGCTTAAAAACGAGTCAAACGTGACCTCGCCCGCCGCTGTTCTGGGCGTGGAGCCCTTAAGCTTTTTTGAAAGAGCCGTTTCTATCGCCTTTGTGAACTCCTCCTTAAAGAGAAAGATATTCTCAAGCGTTTCCTCCTCGTCCCCGCCGCAAAGCAGTTTTGCGAACGAAACGGGCAAGCCCTCCTCCGAAAGCGCCTTTTTCGCGTGAAATTCGAGCTTTTCCGCGAGATAGCTTTTCTTCTCGTTTTCAAACTCTTCTCTTTCGCGCTCCGCCGACTCGAAGTCGTTCTCCGGCATATCTTCCTTAATGCCGTACCTGCGCGTCTTTGCCGTTTTAACGGCTTCCTCCGCGCCGCGTTTTACCGCGAATTTGTTTTTTGTCATAATCTGACCTCCTTTATTTATTTAAAGGCTTTCGCCTTTACTTTCCT
>CAYVUD010000150.1:0-3062 GCA_964454725.1 uncultured Lachnospiraceae bacterium | reverse complement strand
TTCCTCTGCCGTTTTTTCCGCTCTTTCTTTGCTCGCGAGCGCCGCCTCCTCCTTCGGGTCGCTCACGAACGACAGCTGCGACAAAAGCGTTTCCGCCGTCGCGATACCGTTGAGGTTGTTGATCATCTTCGACACCTCAAGCTCGTTTACCGGCAAATTTCTCGTAAACACAATATCCACCCTGTGTACCGGCACATACTCCATACTTCCGCGCGTCGTCAAAAACGCGTTATACAGCTCAAACCGCTTTTTAAGCGTCTTTGAAAAATATCTCTCCTTATTTCTCACGTGCTGCTCAAACCCCATAAGCTTGTACTTTATCGCGACGCCGGAGAGGTTGTTGCCAAAGCTCTCGTCCGACAGATCCGGCACCATAGAGAAACGGTGAATGTCCTGCTTCAGGTTATCGCGAAGCACATTAATATCCGACTCCGAGAGCGATTTCGACAAATATTTCGCCTCCGCGCCGTCGTAGCCCATAAGAATACGCTCCTCGCGAAGCTTTTTCGCCTGCGTGCTGTCTATATCAATTCCCGTGAGGAACAAAAACGACTCGACAAACTGCTCCTTGTCGTTTACGCGGTCGGACTGCAAAATGTTGTACGCGTCGATAAGCGAAATAAGCTGCTCGAAATCACCCTGCTTCTCCTCGTTGTTGATATACTCCAAAATCGGAACATCGCCGAAATAATGCTTCTCTGTCTTAACCGATTTCATATTCGCGAAATTGTCGGAGTCGTTTTCAAACGTGTAAACCGCGTCTTTGTCGCAGGCGATACAGCATACGCCCGTAACCGAGCCGTTTATGTCAAAACGCTTGTAATAATGCACCCCGAAAAGCGGAATTTTCACGACGCTCGTCCCGTACACGACGAACGTGTTCATCGGACTCAGGCAAACGCTTTTCGGCTCGGACTTTTCGTCCGAGAAAATCATTTCGTAGCTTCTGCCGTAAATGCTCATCTGCTTTTCAAGCTCGCAGTCGGTATGCGCGATATCCTGCGTAAGATAGCAGTTTTTAACCGCCTCAATATCATAACCCTCCGAACAGGCGTAGGAAACGGGGTTTCCGACCAGATAGCTCTTTATCATATCGACGATATACTTCGCGTGATTGCACACGAGCCTGTTGTTGGACGTGCCGTCGCTGACTTTTTTTCTGTCCTTTATCCTATGCTCGCCCATATAATAATTTTTAAGCGTTACAAGCCGCTCGCGCTCCGACATATGCCTCATAATAAGCTTATTGAGAATTTCCGCCGTAATTCCGTCCTTTAAAACGCTTTCATCAATAATCATAATTGTAATACTTTCTCCTTTCGATAACCGTTGCCTTTCTTGAGTTGATTAGATCCTCCAGCGCGTAACGGGCAGCGTCGATGGTATGGTTGTCGCGGTCGGGATACGAGGACTTAAACTGACCGTCCCTGCCGCGCTCGACCGCGTAGCGGCAAAACTCACGCTCCGCGTTCGGGCAGCGCTTGTAGTCAATGATGATCTCGTCCAAACTCGCGAGAAACTTAATTCCGTAATAAACGCTGTCCGGTCCTTTTTTCGCGCCCCGCACCCGAAGTCCCTTTTCTCTGAGATCGCGTATACTTTTCGGCTCGGCGCTGTCGCATATTATCCACGAGCCGCCGTAATCCTTCTTTTTGATTTTTTCGGCGGCGGCGGAATTTGAAAGTCCCGCCGAATAAATCTCGTCGAAAATATATAGCCTGCCCTTGTGCAAATAACACACCAGATACACAAACGGGTCGGCGGCGTAACCGAAATCGATACCGCGGTAAATTTTGTCAAACCCCGCTATTTCCTCGTCGCTTATCCGGCGCGGCGTAACATTTTTAAAGACCTCGCCGCCGTCGCCGGTAACCTTTCCGAGATACTCGTGTTCGTAAAGCGTTAAATTCGTCCGCTTTAAATGCTCCGCCTCCAGAAAAAACTGCTTCCCGAGCCACTCCTCCTTAACGTCCAGATAGACGCTCCTGTGAACGAGCCTGTCCTTCCTTTCGCGCGTAACCTCGCGATTGACCCAGCTCCGCTTGCTTTTTGGCGGATTGTAGGAATAAAACACCGTAAATTTCTCGCCGCCGCGCATAAGCGACTGATTGACCGAGCGTATCTCGCTCATACCGAAAAACTCGTCCAGCTCCTCGTACCAGATGTACGCGATGTACCCGTTTTCGACCTTGGTCGATTTAAGCTTCTGCGGCTTGTCCGCGCCGCGGAACAGTATTTTCTGACCCGTTTTTTTATACGTCAGCTCCATAGGACTGAGCTTAACGTCCCAGACCTCGCTCACGCCCAGCTTGTCTATCGCCCATCTGAGCTGCGAAAAAACGCTGTCCTTTAAATACTGCCCGACCTTTCTGACCGCGACGGCGTTCGCCTCGGGATTTTGCATAATTCCGAGAATTATCTCGATACTCACAAAGCTCGACTTTGTGCTTCCGCGTCCGCCGCAGAGCCAGTAATGCGTATACGCGTTTTCCGAAACCGCGCGGTGGACGGGAAAAAACGACGGCGCGATTAATTCCGACAGCCGCGCTGTATTTTTCACATTTACCATTGCCGCCTCCTAATCCTCGTCGGGAATATCGTCAACTATAACCACCTTGACTCCCGTCTCGGCGGGCTTCTTCTCGCCGAACATTCCCAGATGCTTTCCCAAAAGCTCCGCCGCTTTCATCTTTTCCGATGCCTTCGCGCCCTCGTCCGAACGCATAATGTCGGTAAGCTGCTCCAAGACCTCGGTTTTTCCGGCGACCTTTCTTCTCGCCACAAAACATCACCTCGCTTAAAATAACTCATATACCCTGTGCAGACACTCGTAGCACCCGACGCACTCCTCGTCGTCGTTCATAAAAAAATGCTCGGGACTTACCGCGCCGCACACCGGACACGTCTCCGTATAATCCTCCTCGAAGCCGTCGCCGTAATTATCCGTACGCGCCAGCTCCATCGCGATTACCGACTGCGGATCGTCGCTTCTGTACCTCATAAACCTCACTCCATTCTATCTTTTTAAGATACTTATTTTGTATTAATAAAAGGCTTCCGCC
>CAYVUD010000149.1:0-3077 GCA_964454725.1 uncultured Lachnospiraceae bacterium | reverse complement strand
ACTGCTTCTTATGCTTGCCCTCAACCGTCGCTTTCTTGCGGATAGTTTCGCGGTACGGAACGATCGGATCCTCCAAAATTACATTTACGCCGTACTTGCTCTGAAGCTTGCTGATGAGAACGTCTATATGCTGCTCGCCCTGACCGTTTATGAGCGTCTGCTTCGTTTCGGTATTATTCGTTACGGTAAATGTCGGGTCCTCGTCGGTGAGCTTTGTAAGTCCGCTTATAATCTTTTCCTCGTCGCCCTTCGCCTTGGGTCTTACCGCCATTGACAAAACGGGCTTGGGGAACTCGATTCCCGTAAGGATTATGTTTTTGCCCTTCCTGCAGAGCGTGTCGCCGGTCTTTGTCGCGTCGAGCTTAGCGACGCAGCCTATATCTCCCGCCTTAATCGACTGCGCCTCCGTCTGCTTTTTGCCGCAAAGCGTGTAAACCTTGCCTATTCTCTCCTCAACGCCCTTGTTGGGGTTATAGAGAGTCGAATCGGATTTTACCTCGCCCGAGTAAACTCTGAAAAGCGACATTTTGCCGACATACGGGTCAACTATCGTCTTGAATACGACCGCCGCGGTCGTTTCCGACTCGCTCTGAACGACCTCGACAGGCTCGGCGGTATCGGCGGTGTAAGCGATTTCCTCAATCTCCGACGGCGCGGGCAGGTACTTTCCTATACCGTCCATAAGCGAACGGACGCCGATGTTGTTCTGACCGCTTCCGCAGTAAACAGGAAAAATACTTCCGTCCTTAACGCCTGTTCTTATCGCGTTTTTAATCTCGTCAACCGTGAACTCCTCGCCGTTAAAGTATTTAACCATCAGCTCCTCGTCCGTTTCGGCGACGGCCTCCATAATCATATCCCGCAGCGGCTCTATAATATCGGTCATACCCTCCGGCACGGGCATTTCAACTCTGTAAATTCCGTCGTAGCGGCGGGCGGTCATATCGACAATATCGACAAAGCCCTTAAACTCCCCGTCCTCCTGAATGGGATATACAAACGGAGTTATCGACTTTCCGAAAACAGCCTTCATTTCCTCAAGCGTTTTCGTATAATCGGCGCGCGGGTCGTCTATCTTGTTTACGAAAAACATCGTCGGGACTCCCTTTTTCTTCGCGAGCTTAAACACCTGCTCCGTTCCTACCGAAACTCCGCTTCTTCCGCTCAGAACAATAAGCGCGGAGTCGGCGGCGCGGAGTCCCTCGCGGACTCCTCCCGCGAAATCGAAAAATCCCGGGGTGTCTATTATATTATATTTCATATCCTTCCATTCTATAGGGGCGACGGCAGTCGAAATCGAAAAACCGCGTTTCGTTTCCTCCGCGTCGTAATCCGTAACGGTTGTTCCGTCAGCGACGTTTCCGAGCCTATCCACCGCTCCCGCGTTAAAAAGCATAGCCTCCGTAAGAGACGTTTTTCCGCATTTTCCGTGACCCATAACCGCAATGTTCCTTATCGCGTCCATAGCATAAGTTTTCATTCTTTTTCCTCCTTGTTCGGGCTTCTTTGTCCGCGCCCGTTTTTTTCATATTTAATACTTACCCTATCTTTTTAACGCTTAAACAAAAAAACAACCGTCATATTTCATTAATATAACGATTGTTTTTTGTGTATTTTGCTATTTTATTTTTTAGGCTTTGACCGGAAGATAACCGATACGAGAAATCCGAAAATCAGCGCCGCCGCTACGCCTCCCGCCGAAGCCGTCAGTCCGCCGGTAAACACTCCCAAGAAGCCTTTTTCCGCCACTGCCTTGCTTACGCCCTTGCATAGGTTATAGCCAAAGCCGGTAAGCGGTATCGTCGCGCCCGCGCCCGCAAAGTCCGCGAGCCTGCCGTAAAGTCCGCCCATAAGCTGCAGCGCCACGCCCAGAACCACAAATGTTACAAGTATGCGCGCGGGAGTCATTTTTGTCTTATCTATTAAAATTTGTCCGACAACGCAAATAAGTCCGCCGACAACGAACGCCTTGAGATATTCCGTAAAAATCTCCATAATCCCTCACCTCTCAATCGTAATCGCGTGGGCTATGGAGGGAATTGTTTCTCCCTGCTGAAGGCTTGCGGGGTTCATCAGCGCGCCGGTCGCCATTAAGAGGATTTTGTCGTAAGCGCCGTTTTTAAGCTCCTTCATTATATGACCGCAGAACACGCTCGCGCAGCAGCCGCAGCCGCTCCCGCCGGCGTGGACGTCCTGCTCCTCAACGTCGAAAATCATCTTTCCGCAGTCGTTGTGCAGTTCGGCTATATCATAGCCCTCGCCGCGCATAAGCTCGCATAAAATGTCCGAGCCGACAACGCCCAAATCGCCCGTCAAAATCAAGTCGTAGTCCTCGGGGCGAAAGCCGGTGTCCAGAAAATGCCGAGAAAGCGTGTCTATAGCCGCCGGCGCCATCGCCGCGCCCATATTGTTCGCGTCGTTTATACCCATATCGATTATTTTTCCGGTCGTTATGTGCGTTATTTTCGGACCGCTGCCGGTTTTTGCCAAAACCGCCGCGCCCGAGCCGGTCACCGTCCACTGCGCCGACGGCGTTCGCTGACCGCCGTACTCGAGCGGAAAGCGGTACTGCTTCTCAGCCGAGCAGAAATGGCTCGACGTAACGCAGAGCGTGTAGTCGGCGAAGCCGCCGCCGACAAGCATCGCGCCTATCGACATACTCTCCGTCATAGTCGAGCAGGCTCCGTAAACACCGAGAAACGGGATTTTCAAATCCCGCAATCCGTAGTGAGCGCCGACGCACTGATTTAGCAAATCGCCCGCAAGCACATAGTTTATATCGTCGGCAGTGAGCCGCGCTTTTTTGAGCGCCAAAAGCGCCGTTTCGCGCTGGAGCTTGCTCTCCGCCTTTTCCCACGATTTTTCTCCCCACCGGTCGTCGGGCAAAATATCGTCAAAGCTCCGCGCCAAAGGTCCCTCGCCCTCTTTTTGTCCGGCTATCGCCGCCGTTTCGATTATAATCGGAGGCTCTCCGAAAACCACCGTCTGCTTTCCCAATCTCTGATTCATAAGCTTCCTCTCCCCGAACATTTCTTTACGCGGTTATTTTTTGTCGTTTTGATAAATTTATACGCAAA
>CAYVUD010000148.1:1747-3080 GCA_964454725.1 uncultured Lachnospiraceae bacterium | reverse complement strand
ACCCCGCCGACCAGCTTGTAATGTTTATGGACAGAATTTACAGCTACGGTATGACTACGACCTCGGGCGGCAACCTGTCCATTATGGACGATAACGGCGATATATGGATAACGCCGGGAAGCATAGACAAGGGCAGTCTTACCCGCGACGATATGATTTGCATAAAGCCCGACGGCACTATCGTCGGCAACCACAAGCCCTCGTCGGAGTACCCGTTCCACCGGCATATATATGAGGTGCGTCCCGATTTGAAGGCGGTTCTGCACGCGCACCCGCCGGCGCTTGTGGCGTTCAGCATAGTGAGAAAGCTGCCGGATACCAATATTATTCCCAATGTTAAGTTTTCGTGCGGCAATATCGGTATGGCGAAATACGGTCTGCCGGGAAGCGCGGATTTGGGGAAGAAAATTTCGGACGAGTTTAAAAAGGGCTACAATACGGTTATTCTTGAAAACCATGGCGTTGTCGTAGGCTCGACGTCGATGTTTGAAGCGTTCAAGGCGTTTGAAACGCTTGATTTCTGCGCCAGACTTGAAATTGACGTGCGTCAGATGGGCGCGAAAACAGTTTCCTTGTCGGACGAAAAGATAGACTGGTATAAAGCGAAGCAGGTTACCACGATGGACGAGGTGGTTCTGAACAAGGTCGGCAGCGAGGAGAAAATTGCCCGCCGCGATATGTGCAAGTTCGCGCACCGCGCGTATAATCAGCAGCTTTTCACAAGCACGCAGGGAACTATTTCTCAGCGGCTTGACGGCGACAGCTTTATTATAACGCCCCACGCGAAGGACAGGAAGTACATAGAGCCGGAGGATATTGTAAGAATTAACGGCAGCTACCGCGAAATGGGCAAGCTGCCGTCGAAGAGCGTGGAGCTGCACCGCGAGATTTACAAGCAGCACCCGCATATCAACTCGATTATTATAGCGCACCCGCCGTGTGTTATGTCGTTCGCGGTTTCCGACGCGGAGCTTGACTCGAGAACAATTCCGGAAAGCTACATATTAATGAGGAATATCCCGAAGCTTGATTTCGGCTCGATTTATACAAACGAGTCGGAGACGGCGAAGGTGTTTAAGGAAAACACGCCGATAGCGATAGTTAAAAACGACTGCGTTATAGTGACCGGCGACAGTATGCTAAACGCGTTTGACCGCTTGGAGGTTACCGAGTACAGCGCCAGAGCGATAATCGCGTCGCGTCAGCTCGGGGAGCTTGTGGCGATTAACGATAAGGAAATCAATGAAATAGAAGAAGCGTTTCATCTTGCGAAATAAATATTGCGAAATAAAAAGGAACTCGCTTAAGCGAGTTCCTTTTTGGTATTGTTTAG
>CAYVUD010000148.1:0-1647 GCA_964454725.1 uncultured Lachnospiraceae bacterium | reverse complement strand
GTGTTATAGCTGTAGTTGGGGGCTTCTTTGGTGATATAAATATCGTGCGGGTGGCTTTCCTTAAGTCCCGCGCCGGTGATTCTTACGAATTTACCGTTCTTTTTCAAATCCGCGATAGTTCTCGTTCCGCAGTAACCCATTCCGCTTCTCAGACCGCCGAGCATCTGGAATATGGTATCCGAAAGCGGACCCTTATAGGGAACGCGTCCCTCGACGCCCTCCGGAACAAGCTTTTTCGAGCCTGTCTGGAAATATCTGTCCTTTGAGCCTTTCTCCATAGCCGCGAGAGAACCCATTCCGCGGTAAACCTTAAAGCGTCTGCCCTGATAAATCTCAAATTCGCCCGGACTTTCGTCGCAGCCCGCAAGGAGACTGCCCATCATAATTACGTCCGCGCCCGCCGCGATAGCCTTTACGATGTCTCCCGAGTACTTTATGCCGCCGTCGGCGATAATCGGGATACCGTACTTTTTCGCCGCTTCCGCAACGTCGTAAACAGCCGTGATTTGCGGTACGCCTATACCCGCGACGACACGTGTGGTGCAAATCGAGCCGGGACCTATGCCGACCTTTAAACAGTCCGCGCCCGCGGCGATAAGCGCTTCGGCAGCTTCGCCGGTTGCGATATTGCCGGCGATAATCGGTAAATCGGGGAACGCAGACTTTATTTCCTTAACCTTGTTTATAATGTTTTTGCTGTGACCGTGCGCGCTGTCGAGCGCGATAACGTCAACGCCCGAGTCGTAAACGGCTTGAACGCGCTCGAGCGCGTCGGTCGTAACGCCTATAGCCGCGCCTACGAGCAGCCTGTCCTGCTTGTCGCGCGCGGAATTGGGGTACTGCACGGCTTTTTCTATATCCTTTATGGTAATAAGACCCTTTAAATGACCCTCTCCGTCAACGATAGGGAGTTTTTCAACCTTTGCTCTCGCGAGAATATGCTGCGCCTCGGTAAGGGTGGTTCCGACCGGAGCGGTTACGAGATTTTTGCTTGTCATAACGTCTTTGATTTTTTTGGTGAAATCGGTTTCAAACTTTAAGTCACGGTTGGTGATGATGCCTATAAGCTTGTTTTCTTCGTCAACTACAGGCACGCCGGAAATCTTAAAACGCGCCATTAAATCGTCCGCGTCCTGAAGCGTGCGCTCCTTTGTAAGACTGAACGGGTTCGTTATAACGCCGTTTTCCGAGCGCTTAACCTTGTCAACCTCCGCCGCCTGTTCCCGAATTGTCATATTTTTGTGAATGATGCCTATGCCGCCTTCACGCGCTATCGCTATCGCCATAGCCGACTCGGTAACGGTGTCCATAGCCGAGCTCATAAGCGGGATATTGAGCTTTATATCCTTTGTGAGATATGTCGAGAGTTCAACCTCGTTAGGCGTGCAGTCCGAAGCCTGCGGGATAAGTAAAACATCGTCGAAGGTCAGACCTTCCTTGACAAATTTGTTGTCCATCTCAAAAACTCCTTTCATTTTAGATTACCGCGTTTATGTATTTTTTCTATTGTACCAAAAAACCGCCGATTTTTCAAGATGATTTTACAATAATTTTAAGGTTTATGTAAAATATTTGATTAAACGGGCGGTTGCGCGGTTTTTCCGCCGCATAAAAACAGAGGCTGTTTAAAAATGACTTTTTAAACAG
>CAYVUD010000147.1:0-3224 GCA_964454725.1 uncultured Lachnospiraceae bacterium | reverse complement strand
GAAAATCGAGAGCCTAAAAGCCGTATTAGGACGAAATTTCATTTATTATGTCAATAGACAATATCGCCGTATTGTGTTATAATATTCCGCGAAAGACTTGATTATTTCCGTAAAATATGGGATAATGATAATGGACTGAACAGCGGGGTATTGCTATGCGTAAGGCGAATACTACAATTTCATATGTGGAGCCGGACTCTCTCGCGGCTCAGGCGCAAATTGAGGCGGGAGATGTGCTTGTAAGCGTGAACGGGCATAATTTTCACGATATTTTAGAGTATCGTTATCTGACCTCGGAATACGAGATTACGCTTGAGGTCTTAAAAAAGGACGGCTCGACGGAAATAATAACGATTGAAAACAACTACGAGGATATAGGAATTGAATTTTCGGAAGGGCTTATCGACGAGGCTCACAGCTGCACCAATAAGTGCATTTTCTGCTTTATCGACCAGCTCCCGAAGGGAATGCGCGAAACCGTGTATTTTAAGGACGACGACACGAGGCTGTCGTTTTTGCAGGGGAATTATGTTACGCTCACGAATATGTCGGACGAGGAGATAGACCGGCTTATAAAAATGCGCGTTTCGCCGATAAATATAAGCGTTCACGCTACCGAACCCGAGCTTAGGAAAATGATGCTTCGCAACCGTTTCGCGGGCAAATGCTACGATATAATGCGGAAATTCGCCGAAAACGGTATCTATATGAACTGTCAGATAGTGCTGTGTCCCGAAATTAACGACGGCGTTCACCTTAAGCGCACGCTTGACGATTTGGCGGCGCTCTATCCGTATGTCGGCAGTATTTCGGTCGTTCCCGTCGGACTTACGCGGTACCGCGAGGGGCTTTATCCGATAAAGCCGTTTACGGCGCGGTCGAGCCGAGAAACGATAGAATTTGCCGCCGAGTTTCAGAAGAAATTTCTGAAAAAGCTCGGTACAAGGCTTGTATATCTGTCGGACGAGTTCTATGTAAACGCGGGACTTCCGGTTCCCGAAGCGGAGGAGTATGAGGGTTTTCCGCAGATCGAGAACGGAGTCGGACTTATAGCGAGTATGAGAGAGGAATTTGACGCGGCGCTGACGCTTATTCCCAAAAAGCCGAGAAAAAGGCACGTCGCCATAGCGACGGGGGAGATAGCGCGCGGCTTTATCTCGGAGCTGGCGAAACGGCTCGAGAATGAGTGCGCCGGCGTTAAAATCGACGTATACGCGGTAAAAAACGAATTTTTCGGCGGCGGAGTCACCGTTTCCGGACTTGTGTGCGGGCGCGATATAATAGCTCAGCTTTCGGGCAAAATAAATACCGATACGCTTTTAATTCCGCATAGTATGCTGCGCGACGAGGACAATATTTTTCTTGACGACGCCACTGTTGAGGACGTCGAAAAAGCGTTGAACGTGAAAATAATTCCCGTCATAAACGACGGATATGAGTTTATAGAAAAAATTTTAGATGAAGAATTGGAGTTTTAAGAGATGAAACCACTTGTAGCGATAGTCGGCAGACCGAACGTCGGGAAATCGACGCTGTTTAACAAAATATCGGGTCAGCGCATAAGTATAGTCGAGGACACGCCCGGCGTTACGCGCGACAGAATCTACGCGGACGTTTCGTGGCTCGACAAGCGCTTTACCATTATCGACACGGGCGGAATCGAGCCCGCGTCAAAGGACGAGATACTCGTCCAGATGCGCCGTCAGGCGCGGCTCGCTATCGAAACGGCGGACGTTGTAATTCTTATGGTAAACGTCAAGGACGGCGTTACGGCAAACGACCGCGACGTGGCGCAGATGCTTTTGAAGGGCAAGAAGAAGATAGTTCTGGCGGTAAATAAGGTTGACAATATAGGAGATCCGCCGTTTGAGTTTTACGAGTTTTATAACCTCGGACTCGGCGACCCGATTGCCATATCCTCGACTCACGGTCTGGGAGTGGGCGACCTTTTGGACGAGGTTACGCGCAAGTTCCCCGAGGACGCGGACACGTCGGAGGACGAGGACGAAATCAAGGTTGCGGTTATAGGCAGACCGAACGCGGGAAAGTCGTCTTTGATAAATAAAATTCTCGGCGAGGATAGGGTTATCGTCAGCAGCGTCGCGGGAACGACGCGCGACGCGATTGACTCGCACTATGAGAAAAACGGCGATAAGTTCCTGTTTATCGACACGGCGGGAATGAGAAAGCGCGGAAAAATTGACGAGAACGTCGAGCGTTACAGCGTGGTTCGCTCGCTCGCGGCGGTTGACAGAAGCGACGTCTGCGTGATTATGATTGACGCGTCGGAGGGCATAACCGAGCAGGACACCAAGGTTGCCGGTTACGCGCACGAGCAGGGACGCGCGTGTATTTTCGCGGTCAACAAATGGGATATTGTCGATAAGGACGACAAGACGATGAAAAATTTCACTATGCGCGTGAGAGAGGAATTTGCGTTTATGTCATACGCGGAGATAATATTTATAAGCGCGAAAACGGGACAGCGCGTGGACAAGCTCCTTGACCTTATAAAGAAGGTAAACGAACAGCATAAGAGAAGAATTACGACAGGTATGCTAAACGACGTATTAAACGAGGCTATGGCGAAGCAGCAGCCGCCCTCGGATAAGGGCAGACGCTTAAAGGTCTACTACGGCACGCAGGCGAGCGTCGCGCCTCCGACTTTTATACTGTTCGCCAACTCAAAGGATTTGTTCCACTATTCGTATCTGAGATTTATCGAAAATCAGGTAAGAGAGGCGTTCGGGTTCGAGGGAACTCCGATTAATTTTATAATAAGAGAAAAGAATGAAAAGAAAATGTAATGGAAAACGCGGTGGATAACGCTCCTGCCGAAATAAGCCGTTACGATTAATCTTCTTTTTATACGCGCGCGGCGCGGGAAATTAATTTCCCGCGCCGCTGCCGCTTTCAACCTCGCGGTTACCGATAACATAGCTGTAATAACGCGCGTAATCGCCGGTCAACTGAGTATAAACGCCGCCGGAGCTTATTTTCGCGCAACCCGTAAACCGAGACATTCGCGAGAAAAACAGACGGTCCGGCTTATCATATTTGTTAAGTCCCGCGTTGGGATAGACCTGAACCGGCGCGGGATTGTCCGCGCTTACGCGGAAGAGGTTGTGATAGTAGTCCTCATACACAAAAGCCTTGCATCTGTACTCGCCGCTGTCATCGCTTTCCGGCAGACTATACATATAATAGCGGATATTGTCGGTAAG
>CAYVUD010000146.1:0-3251 GCA_964454725.1 uncultured Lachnospiraceae bacterium | reverse complement strand
AAAAAGAAATCGCCGCGCTAAGCGGCGCTCTTTAATTTGGGAACGCTCTTTTCCCTATTTCAATTTTATGTCCGCCGCGGAAATATCATTTTCAACCGCTATACGCCTTAAATCCTCATATTCGGGCTTGACTCTCGTCACACCGTAACCCTCTGAACATTTTACCCTTACCTCTCCGTAGTCGGTCTGTGCCGTTTTTTCCGTTCGTTCGAGGATATATCTGCCCGACACATTCTCGCGTATGCCGATAGTCGTCGTATGCTTAAAGATAAGCGCCGCCATACGCTCCTTGTCCGCGGGAGAGCATATGACCGTCAGCAAAATCCCCGGGCGGTTCTTTTTCATATACACCGGAGCGGTGAACGCGTCGAGCGCGCCGCCCTCAAAAATACGCTCAAGCGCAAACCCTATCTGTTCGCCGGTCATATCGTCGATGTTGCAGGAGAGAGTAATTATTTCGTCCATCAAGCCGCTCTCGCCCATCATCGCGCGAACGCAGGAGAGAATTTCGTTTGAGTCTTTATCGTAAAAGCTCCGGCTTCCCATTCCGTAACCGATTTTTCCGACATTCAGGCTGTATTTATCGCTAAACTCGTCGGCAAAATATTTTAAAAGCGCCGCGCCCGTGGGGGTACAGAGTTCGCCTTCGATTTCACCGCCGCAAATCGGGACGGAGCGCAGAATATACGCTGTCGCGGGAGCCGGTACGGGCAATATGCCGTGCGCGCATTTTACGCGACCGCTTCCGACATTAACGCGCGACGCGATAATTCTGTCGGGCGACAGCTCCTCAATGAGCATACACACCCCCGTAATGTCCGCCACAGCGTCCATCATTCCGACCTCGTGAAAATGTATTTCAGTCACCGGTTTGCCGTGAGCGAAGCTCTCCGCCTCGGCAATAAGACCGTATACGTTCAGCGCGTCAGTCTTAACCCTCTCGGAAACCGCAAGGGAATTTATAACGCCGCGTATATCCTCCATACTCGAATGACTGTGGCGATGATGACCGTGACTTGCCCCGTCCGTTTCGTGACGATGCTCCTCCTCAGCGCCGTTTATAAGCACCCTTACGCGCGTTCCCGCTATGCCGCACTTCGTGACGGCTTCTGTTTCGATTTTTACGTTCGGTATTCCGATATTGTTGAGCCTTGCTATAAAGTCCGACGGATTATCGCAAAGCCCCAGAAGCGCCGACATAAGCATATCACCCGCCGCTCCCGTACTACATTCCAAATATAATGTTTTCATACTCACCAATCTTCCTTATTCTTTTTTACATTTATACATTATACCATATATTTACCGGTCCGCACAAGTATATTAAAAATTTAACAATATAGCAAAATTCAGCCGTCTGTTTTTGTGCAAAATAAACAAAAATCAATTAAAATATTGCAACTTACGCAAAATTATAGTACAATAAGTGTGTTGCGATACGGAGGGGTGGCCGAGCGGCTGAAGGCGCAGCATTGGAAATGCTGTAATGTGAAAGCATTCGTGGGTTCAAATCCCATCCCTTCCTCCAACTAAAACGGCAAGTCAAAAGGACTTGCCGTTTTTTTCTATTCTCTTATTAATATCGGGTCAAAGCGAAGATAGTCGGAGGAAACGAGAGTATAGTCTATGCCGTCTATTGTGCCCTCAACCGCGTTTTTGTGCGCCGCGCTGTGGAGATGTCCGTAAACGCATTTGGTGACGGGATATTCCGACATCATATCCGTAAAGGCGTTCGGCTCGAGCTTGTTGGAGCGCGGCGGATAGTGCGTAAATACGTATATTTCCTCCGCGTTTCCCGCGCTTTTAAGCGACAGTTCGAGCCTCAAAGCCTCGCGGTCAAATATTTTTTTGTCCTCCGCGCCGAAGCCGTCCCACGCGGGATATATCCAGCCGCGTGTGCCGCATATCGCGATGTTTTCGTACATATATGAGTTGTTATGCAGAAAATATATATTTTTAAAGCCGTTTACGGCGATAAATTCGTTTAGCTTATTCATCGTCGTCCACCAATAGTCGTGGTTGCCCTTTAAAAGTATTTTTCTGCCGTTTAGCTTGTTTAAAAACTCAAAGTCCCTTTGCGACTGCTCGAGATATGTCGCCCACGAAAAGTCGCCGGGCAAAACGACGGTGTCCTCTTCCTTTATCTTGCTCTGCCAGTTATCAGAGAGCCTTTGAACGTAGTTTTCCCATTTCGCGCCGAACACGTCCATAGGCTTGTCAATGCCCAAGGGCAGGTGCAGATCGGCGATTGAATACAGTGCCATTCCCCTTCTCCTTTTGCTTTATGCGCTTATTTTACCACAAAGCAAAGGGATATGCAAGCGGATTTTAAGCCTTTTCAATCGGGAAAAAGATTTTTGTTTCCCATTCGTCCACGGGGATTTTATCAAACTGAGTTTTCAGGTATATTTCATACGGCGCGGCGGTAATTTTATACCCGTTGTCGCTTACCCACTTCGCTATCGCTCCATACGCCTCGGGCAGCTTTGAGTACGAGCCGTAATGTATGGTTACGGCGCACCGCGCGCCGTTTATTACCTTATCGCAGTTGCTGCTGCCGGTAACGCCGAGCGCAAGCTCAATGTCGCTTGACGCGGGGTCAAATTCGGTATCGTGATAAATCGCCATTGACGTTCCGTCCAATACGATATTTTCCTCTTTGTCCGCGCATCTTTTATACAAATGCCCGTAATATTTCCCGAAATCATCAAGACTCATAACCTGACGCGTCGATATTACTCTTATATCCTTTGTCTGTTCAATTTTAATTTCATAATTATTCTGATATGCCATAATGTTTTTCGTCCTTTCCAAGCTTATAATATGCTGAGTAAGCTCCAGCAGAATATTTTGCTTATCGCTTATTTCGTTTCGCAGTCTTTCCGACTGCCTCTTTAAACGCGTTATTGTTTCCTCGCTGCCGCAGTCAAGAATTTTTTTAATATCGGTCAAAGAAAAACCGTATGCCTTAAGCCTGTTTATTAAAATCATTCTTGAAATCTGCTCCTCCGCGTAAAAACGGTAGCCGTTCTCGGCGTTGACATATTCGGGGCTTAAAAGCCCTATTTTGTCATAATGCCGCAGAGCCTTGACCGTAACCATACACGTTTTTGAAAACTGACCGATACTTAACATAAATCCTCCTTAAATATTACTTGTTCCGGAACTGTAAATTCATTATAGCATTTACCCTAAGGGGAGAGTCAAGCGCTTTTTGAAAATTTTTCAAAAAATAAAAAATCCGCTGAAAT
>CAYVUD010000145.1:0-3257 GCA_964454725.1 uncultured Lachnospiraceae bacterium | reverse complement strand
GACCTTATACATTCTGTTGACTGTCGTTATCGCCTCCTGAACGGTGTACGCCCGATTCGGCAAAAAGCTGCCGTCCGTGCCGTTCATAATAAAGTTGTTGGTGACCCACGCCACGTAGTATCTCGCCCACGGCGAAATAAGCTCCTTATCGTCATATATAAGCGTCGGGTCGGTTTCGATATACCGGAAAAGCTCGGCGGTGCGGCAGACAAGCGCCGCCGCTTCCTCGCGCGTGAGGATACCGTCGGGGTCAAAAATTCCGTCCTCCTTGCCGCTGACTATTCCAAGTGAATGGAGCATATTCACCGACGCGTCGCCGCAGTCGGAGAAATAGTTCTTTAGGTAGGCTTTCCCGTTCGCGCGCATATATTCCTCAAGGCTCGCGTAATTTCCCGCAACCCTTATCGTGTTGCCCAAAAGCATACAGAACTCCTCGCGCGTTATGTTATCTCCGTATTTATTCACAAACTCATACGGAACAAGACAATGCGCCGCCGCGTCCGTAACCGTAGTCTGCGCCCACTTATCAACGGGCATTTTGAGAAAATCATTGTCCGTCTTAACGTGTATGCTCTCGCCGCGCTCTCTCGTCTGCGCTTCCTTCAGAAGCTCGTCAAGGTACATAAGCGAGCCGGCGTCCTCGTCCGACGCTTGATAGCACATATACGTAACCGTGCCGTACATTCCTATCTGAACGCCCGAGGCGAGGTAATAGCTCGACGCTCCCGCGTCGGTATAGAGATTTATCGCGGCGGAGCGGAACGGCGTCGCGTTTATGGTGCGCGTAAGCTCCATAGACGAGGCTGTGTCAAAGAACTCGTCTATCTCCTCGCGGGTCAGCTCTATGTAAGTGTTGTCGGTCGGTTCGGATACGGTCGCGCGGGTAATATCGTCCGCGTCGAAAATTCCCAGCGCCTCCGCCATTGTCATCGTTTCGGGCAGATTGACTATATCATAAGCCGAAACACTTGCCGAGGCAAAAAGCGTAAGCAGCGCCGGTATTAAAAATTTCAGCAGCTTCTTCATTATAAATCCTCTCTTCTTAAAGAACACAGTATTTACTCATATATTCCTCCATTTTGGGGAGTATATCGCCATACGAACCGTTTTCCTTTAAATACTCGTAAATATCCGCCACGGTTATAATAGCGTGAATATTAATTCCAAAGTCCTCCATAATCTCGGTTATGGTGGTTTTTGCGGGGTTTTGTCCGAACTCGCTGCGGTTCACGGAGATGAACATATCCTTAACCTCAACGTCAGCCGCGCTTTTCAAAATCGGCATTGTCTCCCTTACGGCGGTGCCGGCGGTTATAACGTCCTCGATAATGATTACCCTGTCGCCGCCGCGCGGCTTGTAGCCGACAAGCGAGCCGCCCTCGCCGTGGTCCTTCTCCTCCTTGCGGTTGAAGAAATACGGCTTGTCGATACCGTATTCGTTATAGAGCGCGGCGGCGGCTGCCGTCGCGAGCGGTATACCCTTGTATGCCGGACCGAACATACAGTCAAAATTATCGCCGCACGTTTCCTTTATCAGCGCCGCGTAAAATTTACCGAGCGTCGCTATCTGCCTGCCGGTCTTGAAATTGCCGGTGTTCACGAAATACGGCGTGTTTCGTCCGCTCTTGGTAACAAAATCGCCGAAACGAAGCGCCTGCGCCTCCGTCATAAACTCAATAAATTCCTTTTTCGATTGTGTAATCATTTCCCTTCTCCTCTCTTAATCCCTGAAATATAAACCCTTAAGCTTCTTGAGAAGCTTTCTCTCAAACCTTGAGATCTGCATCTGCGATGTGTTTTTCAGCTCCGCGATCTCTTTTTGGCTCATTTCCCTGTCATACCGGTATTCAATGAACTCGCGTTCCTCGTCGCTTAATTTACTCATACAAAAATTAAGGAAATCCTTGTTTTCAATCATCATAAAATTCTTGTCGTCCGCGCCGATTACGTTTGACAGGCTCATCGTTCCGTCGGCGTACGCCTCGTATTCGAGCGACTTTATAAACGAGCCGTCGCCCCAGCCGTAAGCCTCCTCGACAAGCTTTTCGGGAAGATTCAAAATTCTTGCAATCTCCGCGTTCGACATTTCGTTTGAGCCGCGGCGGATTTTTTCAGCCTTGTAAAACACCTCGTAAAGTCTGCGCGGTATGCGGATAAAATTGCCCTTGTCCCGAAAATATTTACGTATCTCCCCCAAAACCGTAGGCGTCGCGTATGTCGCGAATTTCACGCCCTTGTCCGGATCAAATCTCTCCACCGCGAACAGTACGCCCATACACGCGACCTGATATATGTCGTCGTAGTCAACGCCGCGGTTTACGAACCTTCTCGAAAGAATTTCGGCAATATAAATATATAATGACACTATCTCGTCGCGCAGTCCCGTGTCTTTTGTCCTTCTGTACTCGGAAAACAATTCGTATTCGCTAAGCTCGGTTTCCGCTTTTAAAACAGCCAAAACACCGTCCTCCTTCAGTTACTTTATCAGGGTATTCGCTATTCTCACGCTGCTCTCGTGCGCGAGATTGTTTTTTTCGTCGTCACGGTAATTTCTGCGGACAACAATGTACATATCGTTACGGTAAAGTCCGTTTTCCTCCATAAACGCGCTGTCGTCAAGCTTTACCGCATACGCCTCGCCGTCCTTTAAGACGAGCCTGTCCTCCGCGGGCATTTCCTCCGCCCACTCCGATACCGGCAGATACATCTCGGAAACGTATTCGCGGCCAAGCTCGTTGTCAAGCTCGGCGCTGTCAAAAAGAAATATAAACGAGCATTCGTTCGTCATCTCAATGTCGAGCTTTGTCTGTGACGCGTAATCGTATTCCTCGCCGCCCGGAGTACCCGTGAAATTAATCTGCTGCACGAGCACGGATTTTTTCCCGTTGCCGTCAACATCGTCCGCAAGCGGCGAAAGCACCTCTTTCATATGCTCTATATCCTCATCGGTATAAATTATATGAGAGGAGGCGGTTACGGTCAGGTCGTATTTTTCCTTTGAGGCGCACTGCGCGACGGTAAACGCGATACAAATTACCGCGCAGATCGTAATAATCGTGTGCCACTTGTAATAGTCCCAAAAATATTCCCACCATTCCTTAGTCCATTTCGGCGGAACGGTTCCGTATTTTTCAGCCATATAATCGCCGCCTTTCAGCCCGAAAACATTCGGATAACCGGATTTTTCGCGCGTTTTTATCCCTTTTTACGCCAATATCCGAAAATTTCCCATAATAATTTATTTTATTTTAACATAT
>CAYVUD010000144.1:0-3283 GCA_964454725.1 uncultured Lachnospiraceae bacterium | reverse complement strand
TTTTTTCAACATTCCTTATACGGATATTCCTTTACCAGCAGCGCGCGGACATAACCGCGGGATTTATCGGTGGAGTCTATGTAGAACCCGCGTCCGTAGTAGAAACGGATAAGCGAGGTTATTTTCGAGCCGGTATGCAGAGAGATCCGCGTAACGCCCTTTTTAATCATAATCTTATCCACCAAATTCATTATCGACTTGCCGATACCGTTATTCTGACTCGTGACCTTTACCGCGAACCGCGACAAATACGCGGTTTTATCGGGGAACACCTCGACTCTTACGCTTCCCACCGGCTCGCCGTCGGAGAGAGCCAAAAGAACCACCTTGGTGTCAATATCGCGCTTCACGTCGTTATAGCTCTCGTCAAGAGCCGCAAGATACTCAACGCCCGACATCTGCTGATACTTTGTAAACGCCTCCCGCGTAATGCTCATAATCGAGGGAATATCGTCGTAGTTGGCAAGGCGGACCTGAAACAGCGATTGATAATCCATATTCATCTCTAAATTTCCTCTTATTTCATTCAGTCTTAACCCATTAGAGTCGCCATTACCGCCTTCTGAGCGTGCAGTCTGTTCTCCGCCTCGTCGAATATGACGCTGTGTTCTCCGTCTATAACGTCCTCGGTCACCTCAAAGCCGCGGTAAGCGGGCAGACAATGCATAAATATCGCGTCGTCCTTCGCGTTTTTAAACATCTCCTTATTGACCTGATACGGCATAAATATCTTTTGTCTTTCCGCCTTTTCGGACTCCTGTCCCATTGAAACCCACGTATCGGTATAAACAATATCGGCGTCGTATATCGCCTCAAAAGGATCCTGCGTAAGCAAAAGCGTTTTTCCGCTTTTTCTGAAATCCTCCATCGCTTCGGATATAATCTCTCTCTCGCACTGATAGCCGTCCGGAGTCGCTATGGCGCAGTTAAGCCCCGCCTTCGCGCAGCCGAACATTAACGAGTGCGCCATATTGTTGCCGTCGCCGATATAGGCGAGCTTAAGCCCCTCAAGCCTGCCCTTATGCTCATACGCCGTCATAAGGTCGGCAAGCACCTGACAGGGGTGGAGCAAGTCGGTAAGCGCGTTGATTACCGGTATGCTTGCTTCCTTCGCAAGCTCGAGAACATCGGAATGAGCGTAAGTTCTTATCATAATTCCGTCAAGATACCTCTCCAGAACCTTCGCCGTGTCGTGAATAGTCTCGCCGCGCCCGAGCTGAATATCGTTTGACGACAAAAACAGCGGGTAGCCGCCAAGCTGCGTCATTCCGACCTCAAATGAAACGCGCGTGCGCGTAGACGATTTCGTGAAAATCATACCGAGCGTTTTGCCCTTCAGTATCGGGTGCGGTATTCCTTCCTTTAATTCCTTTTTAAGCTTTAAGCCAAGCTTAAGCAAACCGCTGACCTCCTCGGCGGTCAGGTCGTGCAGACTGATTAGATCCTTCATTTTCATATACCTCCTATATTGTCTTTAAAACTGTGTCAAGCTCGCTTACAAACAGCTCCACATCTAAATTCGTAATGATAAGCGGCGGAGCGATTCTTATCGTGTCGCCGCCGCAAAGACTCGTTAAAAATCCCGCCTTAAACAGCCCGTTAAACACGTCTTTCGCAATATCCGGCTTAAGCTCTATTCCGATTAAGAGTCCCGCGCCTCTGACATCTGTTATCTTATCGGAGTGCTTTTCACGGAGCTTTTCAAGACGCTCCTTAAACAGCGCGCCCATTTTTTTCGCGTTTTCAACAAGTCCCTCTTTCTCGAAAATGTCGAATACGGCGAGTCCCGCCGCGGTCGCGAACGGGTTTCCGCCGAACGTCGTCCCGTGGTCGCCCGGCTCGAACGCCGCCGCCACCTCCGCCTTAGCGCCTACCGCGCCTATCGGTATGCCGCCGCCCAAAGCCTTGGCGCTGGTGAAAATGTCCGGCTCGACTCCGTAGAGCTGATGCGCGAACATATATCCCGTTCTTCCCATACCGGTCTGAACCTCGTCGAATATCAAAAGTATTCCTTTTTTATCGCAAAGCTCTCTGAGCTTTACAACGTACTCGGTATCCATAGGATGAACGCCGCTCTCGCCCTGAATAAGCTCTATCATAATCGCCGCGGTCTTATCGGTAACCGCCGCCGCCATAGCCTCGAAATTATTCGGCTCCACTTGCTTAAAGCCGGGAGTAAGCGGGCGATATGGCTTTTGGTACTTTTCCTGCCCCGTCGCCGCGACCGCGGCTAAGGTTCGTCCGTGGAACGACTTGTCAAGCGTTATTATCTCGGTTTTGTCAATACCCTTTTTATAAAAGTAGATTTTCGCCAGCTTAAACGCTCCCTCGTTTGCTTCCGCGCCGCTGTTGCAGAAAAACACCTTGTCCGCGCCGCTGTTTTTTACAAGCTTCTCCGCCAGCCTCGCCTGATTTTCTATGTAATAAAGGCTCGAGGTATGGATTACGCCGCTGTCAAGCTGAGTCTTGAGCGCCGAAATAAATTTCGGGTGCCTGTGACCGAGAGCGTTTACCGCGATACCCCCGAGATAATCGTAATACTCCCTGCCCTCGTCGGTAATAAGCTTCATTCCTCTTCCGCTTGTGAAGCAAACCGGCAAACGGTCGCCGAAAGTATTCATATAATATTTTTTATCAAGCTCTTTTATTTCGTTAAGCATTTAAAACGCCCCCCAATCGTGAAACCGAATGATAAAAATCATTATACACCATTACGCATAAAAATGCAAGTATTTTTTAAAATTATTCATAAATTTTACTATTTAACCAATAATTATACACAAAAATGCATAATTATCGGTCAAATCAAACCATTTTCAAAAAGATACTCCAAAAGTCCCTCGCAGCCCTCTTTAATGTCGTCATACGCGGTATCGAAATCGCCTGTATACCACGGGTCGGCAATATCGCCGCCGCGCGGTGTAAACTCCAAAAGGCGGTGTATTTTATTGTCATAGTCCTCACCGAAAATTTTCTTCATATTTTTTATGTTCCGCGAGTCCATTCCTATGAGTAAATCGTATTTATCGTAATCGCCCTTTACGATCTGCCGCGCGAGGTGAAAGCCGAGCGGCACGCCTTCCGCGCGCAGCTTATCGCGCGTTCCGCGATGCACGCCGTTACCTATCTCCTCGGTGCTTGTCGCGGCGGAGCCGATAAAAAGTCCGCCGCCAATGCCGCGTTTATTTGCTATGTCCTTCATCACAAACTCCGCCATAGGACTGCGGCATATGTTGCCGTGACAGACGAATAGTATTTTAATCATACGTTAAGCTCCGTTTTC
>CAYVUD010000143.1:0-3338 GCA_964454725.1 uncultured Lachnospiraceae bacterium | reverse complement strand
ATTGTGTTCACGTCGGGCTGTAATTTCCGATGCCCGTTCTGCCACAATTCCGAGCTTCTCTCGGGCGAGGCTCAAACCGATGCGGAGGAAATATTTTCCTATTTGAAAAAGCGCGAAGGCGTTCTCGACGGTGTTGTGATAACAGGCGGCGAACCGCTTATGCAGGCGGATATTGCCGATTTTATAAAAGAGATACGCGCGATGGGCTATAAAATAAAGCTCGACACAAACGGCTCATACCCCGACAGGCTCGAGGAGCTTTTGGCGGAGGGGCTTATAGATTACGCCGCTATGGATATAAAGCATACGCCGGAAAAATATTCTCTCGCGGCGGGAGTCGGCGGCGATATAATAAAAAATATCGAAAAAAGCATAAATTTGTTAAAAAACTGTAACATTTCGGCGGAGTTTAGAACAACATTCGCAAACGGCATACACAAAACCTCGGACGCCAAGGAAATATCGCGTTTTCTCAGTACCGGCAGACCGTATTACATACAGTCCTACGCCGACTCGGGAAACGTGCTTTCGCCCGACGGACTTTCGGCGTTTTCAAAGGAGGAGCTTGTTAAAATGCTTGATGAAGCGCGCGCCTTCTGCCCCAACGCGGCTTTAAGAGGTTTGTAACAGATGTAACACAACTGTAATCTATATGTAGTTATATCGAAATTGACAATACACAACATATAGTGGTACAATATGGAATATACAAAAGGAGTATGGAAAGGATTGAATGAAATGTACCGCGTAATAAAAAGAGACGGAAAGATAGCAGATTTTAATATTGAGAAGATTTCAAAGGCGATAGAGAAGGCGTTTGTTTCGCAGGAGAGACAGTACAATCCTTCTGTGATTGATTTTATTTCGTTAAAGGTTACGGCTCATTTCGAGCCGAAAATACAGGACGAGCTGATAAGCGTTGAGGATATACAGGACAGCGTTGAGGCGGTTCTGAGCGAAGCGGGCTACGCAGACGTCGCGAAGGCGTATATCCTTTACCGCCGCCACAGAGAAAAGCTCAGAAGCGTCGAGGCTACGACGCTTGACTATAAAAAAATCGTCGATAACTACCTGAAGGTAAACGACTGGAGAGTTAAGGAAAACTCGACGGTCACCTATTCGGTCGGCGGACTTATACTTTCAAATTCGGGCGCGATTACGGCGAATTACTGGCTTTCGGAAATATATGACGATGAGATAGCCGACGCGCACAGAAACGCGGATATTCATATTCACGATTTGTCGATGCTCACCGGCTATTGCGCGGGCTGGTCCTTAAAGCAGCTCATTCAGGAGGGTCTGGGCGGAGTAAACGGCAAAATTACCTCCGCGCCCGCGAAGCATTTAAGCTCGCTTTGCAACCAGATGGTAAACTTTCTCGGCATTATGCAGAACGAATGGGCGGGCGCGCAGGCGTTCTCGTCCTTTGACACGTATCTCGCTCCGTTTGTAAAGACGGATAACCTTGAATACGAGCAGGTTAAAAAGTGCATCGAGTCCTTTATCTACGGCGTCAACACGCCGTCGAGATGGGGTTCTCAGGCTCCGTTCTCGAATATCACTCTCGACTGGACCGTTCCCGACGACTTGGCGGAGCTTCCCGCGATAGTGGGCGGCAAGGAAATGGACTTTAAGTATAAAGACTGCAAAAAAGAGATGGATATGATAAACAAGGCGTTTATCGAGGTTATGATTGAAGGCGACGCCAACGGCAGAGGTTTCCAGTATCCCATTCCGACATATTCGATAACGAAGGATTTCGACTGGTCGGAAACGGAAAACAACAAGCTCCTGTTTGAAATGACCGCCAAGTACGGCACGCCTTATTTCTCAAACTACATCAACAGCGATATGCAGCCGAGCGACGTCAGAAGTATGTGCTGCCGTCTGCGTCTTGATTTAAGAGAGCTTCGCAAAAAGACGGGCGGCTTCTTCGGAAGCGGCGAGAGTACCGGCTCGGTCGGAGTTGTTACGATAAATATGCCGCGTATAGCGTATCTCGCGAAGGACGAAGCCGATTTCTACAAGCGTCTTGACAAGCTTATGGATATTGCGGCGCGTTCCCTGAAGATTAAGAGAACGGTTATTACAAGACTTCTCGATAACGGACTTTATCCGTATACGAAGCGGTATCTGGGTACGTTCAACAACCATTTCTCGACGATTGGTCTTGTCGGTATGAACGAGGCGGGTCTTAACGCGAAATGGATAGGCAAGGATATGACGAGCGAGGAAACGCAGAAATTCTCGCGCGAGGTTCTCAATCATATGCGCGAGAGACTTTCCGACTATCAGGAGGAGTACGGCGATTTGTATAATTTGGAGGCGACTCCCGCGGAATCGACGGCATACCGTCTGGCGAAGCACGACAAGGAGCAGTTCCCCGAGATAATCACGGCAGCCGAGGACTGCGGAACGCCGTATTACACCAACAGCTCGCACCTTCCGGTAGGCTATACCGACGATATATTCTCCGCGCTGGACGTTCAGGACAGTCTGCAAACCCTGTATACCTCGGGAACGGTGTTCCACGCGTTTCTGGGCGAGCGTCTCCCCGATTGGCGAAGCGCCGCGAAGCTTGTACGGAAAATAGCCGAAAACTATGAGCTCCCCTATTACACGCTTTCACCGATATACTCGGTATGCAAAAATCACGGTTATATAAACGGCGAGGAGTACGAATGCCCAATATGCCACGAAAAGACGGAGGTTTACAGCAGAATTACCGGTTATTACCGTCCCGTTCAGAACTGGAACGACGGTAAGGCGCAGGAATACAAGCAGAGGAAGAGCTACGTAATAGCGGCGAACGCTCCGGCGGCAGCGGCGAAAAAGGAAGTCAAGGCGGAAAATGTCGTAACGCTTAAAGCCGACGCTTGCTCCGCGCGGGAGAACGGCGAGGTTTTGCTGTTCACGACAAGCACCTGTCCCAAATGCGGCGTTGCCAAGAATATGCTTAACGAGGCGGGCATAACGTACACGACAGTGCTTGCCGAGGAGAATCCGGATTTGGCGAGAAAATACAGTATTATGCAGGCGCCGTCGGTAGTCCTGACGCGCGGCGGTGACAATAAGAGAGTCGTGGGACTTTCAAACATTCAGCTTATGCTCGACTCTATGGAGGACGCCGGCTTGGGCGAATGTCAGGCGCGGTAAATTAAATATGTTTAATCGGAAACGGCGCGGCGCGGACCGCGCCGCTTTTTTCGTTCTCCGCGAACGGTTATGGCGGCTTCGGCGCGGTCAATCGGCAATAACGCGGACGGCGAAACGACCGAGCCGCTTTGCCGGAATATTCTCTTTCGGGCTCGCCGAAGAGCGTTAAAAATATTTCGTCC
>CAYVUD010000142.1:0-3451 GCA_964454725.1 uncultured Lachnospiraceae bacterium | reverse complement strand
CTCCGGCTGACGCTGAATAATGATAAATATTTTTAAAAGGTACGGTGCGAACCGTACCTTTTTTATATAAAAATATAGTTTATCTCGGCGCATTTTTTATAAATTATTAACGAATAATACTAAAAGAGAAAAAAACCATTGACAAAAGTTTAACAATCACGTATAATAGCAGTACAGAGATTGATAAAATTTTATCAATCTCGAAGGCTGTTCGCCTTATATGCCCACGGTAAGGCGGCGCGGCTCTTAGCTTGTGGGCGGAAAGGCAAAGGTAAACATTATGGCTGAAATTAATGTAAACGAGATGATTAACGGCTATGTTGAGAAAGCGCAAAAGGCGCTTTGCGAGTTTATGAAGCTTGACCAGCGGCAGGTTGACGACATCGTAAAGGCGATGACGCTCGCCGGTCTTGACAAGCATATGGAGCTTGCGAAAATGGCGGTTGAGGAAACGGGACGCGGAGTCTATGAGGATAAGATAACAAAGAATATGTTCGCGACAGAGTACGTGTACCATTCGATAAAGAACGAGAAAACCGTCGGCGTAATAGCCGAGAACGATATGGAGGATTACGAGATCATAGCGGAGCCGGTGGGCGTTGTCTGCGGCGTGACCCCCGTTACGAACCCGACCTCAACTACGCTTTTTAAATCGCTTATCGCGATTAAGGCGAGAAATCCGATAATTTTCGGTTTTCACCCCTCGGCGCAGCGGTGCAGCGCGGCGGCGGCGAAAACGGTTTACGACGCTGCCGTTGCCGCCGGCGCGCCGGAGAACTGCATACAGTGGATAGAGTATCCCTCAATCGAGGCGACAAACGCGTTGATGAACCACCCCGGAGTCGCGACGGTTCTTGCGACCGGCGGCAGCTCAATGGTGCGCGCGGCGTACTCGACCGGTAAGCCGGCTCTGGGCGTAGGCCCCGGCAACGTGCCGTGCTATATTCACAAGAGCGCGGATTTGGAGCAGGCGGTAAACGACTTGATTTTGTCAAAGACGTTCGATAACGGTATGATTTGCGCCTCAGAACAGGCGGCGATCGTCGATAAAGCTATCGCGCCGAAATTTGAGAGGCTGATGAAGAAATACGGCTGCTATTTCCTTAAGGAAGATGAAATCGAAAAGGTGAGCGGCTACTGTATCAACAGCGAAAAAGGCGCGGTAAATCCCGACATTGTAGGTAAATCGGCGGCGTGGATAGCGGAACAGGCGGGCGTTAAGGTACCGGAGAAAACGAAAATTCTTCTGGCGAAGCTCGACGGCGTGGGACCGGAGTACCCGCTCTCGCGTGAAAAGCTCAGCCCCGTTCTGGCGTATTTTATAGTTGAGTCCGCGGAGGAGGGAATAGAGCGCAGCGAGGAAATGGTAATGTTCCACGGTATGGGACACAGCGCGGTCATTCACGCCAAAGACGAGGACGTTATCGCGAAATTCGCCGACACAATGAAGGCGAGCCGCCTTATCGTCAACTCGCCGTCGTCACACGGCGCGATAGGCGATATTTATAATACAAATATGCCGTCTCTGACGCTCGGCTGCGGCAGCTACGGCGGCAACAGCATAAGCGGCAACGTAACTACGGTGAACCTCATTAATCAGAAAAGAGTCGCCAAGAGGAGGGTTAATATGCAGTGGTTTAAGGTGCCCGACAGGATTTATTTTGAGAAGGACTCGATACAGTATCTCGAGAAAATGCCCGATATATCGCGCGCGTTTATCGTGACCGACCCGGGAATGATAACTCTCGGCTACGTCGATAAAATTCTGTATTATCTGAGAAAACGCGCGGAACACGTACACTGCGAGATTTTCTCGGAGGTGGAACCCGACCCGTCGATAGAAACGGTTAAAAAGGGCGCGGAGATGATGAATGAGTTCAAGCCCGACGTTATAATAGCCCTCGGCGGAGGAAGCGCGATGGACGCGGCAAAGGGAATGTGGCTGTTCTATGAGTATCCCGACGTTGATTTTAACGCTTTGCGCCTGCGTTTCCTTGATATAAGAAAGCGCGCGTTTAAGTTCCCGAAAATGGGCGGCAAGGCAAGGTTTGTAGCTATACCGACGACCTCGGGGACAGGCTCGGAGGTAACGAGCTTCGCGGTTATTTCGGACAAGAAGAACAATATGAAATACCCGCTTGCCGACTATGAGCTTACGCCGAACGTCGCGATTATCGACCCGCAGTTCGTAATGACGCTCCCGAAGCAGGCAACCGCCGACACGGGACTCGACGTACTGACTCACGCTATAGAGGCGTATGTTTCGGTAATGGCGTCCGACTACACCGACGGTCTCGCGATAAAGGCAATTCAGCTTGTGTTTAAGTATCTGCCGCGCGCGTATAAGAACGGCGCGGACGACGCGGAGGCGAGAGAAAAAATGCATAACGCGAGCTGTATCGCGGGTATGGCGTTTACGAACGCGTTCCTCGGACTGAACCACTCGATCGCGCATAAAATAGGCGGAGAGTACCATATCCCACACGGACGCGCAAACGCGGTGCTTCTGCCGTATGTTATAGCGTATAACGCGTCGGAGCCGTCGAAATTCGTATCGTTCCCCAAATACAATAAGTTTATCGCGGACGAAAAGTACGCCGAAATAGCGGCTTATATCGGACTTGGCGGAAAGAATACAAAAGAGGGAGTGGAGAACCTCATACGCGCGGTAAAGAAGCTTATGGAAGAGGTGGGCGAGCCTTCGAGCTTTGCCGAGTGCGGAATAAGCGAGGAGGAATATATGTCGAAGCTTTCCGATATTGCGAATAAGGCGTTCGAGGACCAGTGTACGACCGCCAACCCCAAGCTCCCGCTCGTAACGGAAATAGAGGAAATAATGAAAAAGGCCTATAAAGGCGAATAAATAACAAAACGGCGCTTACGGGGCAGTCCTCGGGAAAAGCGCGGCAAAAAGCTATAAAGCCGTTTGACCTGCCGGAAAATATTATATTTCGTAATTTTTCCAAGCCGGCTCGCGTCCGCTTTATAGCTTTTTGTATTTTTATCGCGCGCATAGGCTAATTTTCAAAGTATAGGAGCTTATATGCCGGTATATCGAGCGCCTTGGCAATTTTAAACAAGGTGTCGAGCGAAATAGCCTTATAGACGTTGGGCGCTTCTATCTGACCGATAAAAGAAACCCCGCAGTTTAATATTTCCGCAAATTGCTCCTGCGTCAGAGATTTCAGCTTTCTGTAGTACGCTATTTTCAGTCCTATTTTTATATATTCATCTTTAAATTCTTTGTTCATTTTATCACCCGATATAATTTTACACTATTGACAATGGAATATAAATGTGATATTATTAATATAATTATTACCATATAAATAATAATTGTGATATATATTATTTGATTTTCCGGACGCGCGGAAATGGAAAAATAAAAAAATTTTCAAAAATCTTGTCCCTTTTTTATGGTTTTTTCGTTATTATATATAGAAACGGTTTT
>CAYVUD010000141.1:0-3460 GCA_964454725.1 uncultured Lachnospiraceae bacterium | reverse complement strand
ATGGCGTACCAAGAAAGGTCAAAGGCGAACACTGATAGTCCCTGTGATTATCAGTGTTTTCCTTTTTCGCATATATTTTTGTATTTTAATCCGCGCGCTTTTATCCGCCGACGCGGTCGCGGGCGGCAGTCATATCCCGAAGCGGCAAAACGGCGGCGGGTTCGCGGGCGGAAGGCTATGCCACGTAACGCGCGATCGGGCAATTCGGCGAAACGGCGGGGGAGCGGTTGACAGAGATGAAGGATTTAATAAAAATTACGGAATTTGATATAAAAATAAATAAGGACAATGTCTTAAGGGCGGTGAGCTGTTTTCCGGACAGTCCCGTATACGAGAATGTTTCCCGCGAGTATGACCGCGTGCTGCCGGAGGCGGAGCGCTTGCTCAAACCGAGCGCGTATGCGCGATTCTCTACCGGCGCGGTTTACTGTCTGATAACGGTCGGGAGCGGAATAAGCGATTACTCGAAACGTCTTTTCGACGAGGGAGAGGCTATCGGCGGACTGCTTGTAAACGCGGCTGCCGACGAGTTTATTTTCGCTATGGACGAGGTTTTGGGGGAAAGGATAAAGACGGAATGCGCGGCGAGAGAAAAGGGAATCGCGAAACGCGCGGAGGCTCCGGCGGATATGCCGCTTGAGCGTCAGGCGGAAATAATTGACGCGGTTGGAGAGAGCGGAGTCGCGCTCACTGACGGTCTTATGCTCGAACCGGTAAAATCGCTCGGGTATATTTTAGAGCTGACCTCTGACGGCGCCGTGTTCAACGCGCAGCACGACTGCTCCAAATGTAAAATCTTAAACTGTCCGCGGCGAAGAGCGCCGTTTTCGGGCAAATTTGAGGTATTGGCGGATCATTCGTATAAACCGGCGGCAAAAAGCGATGAAACAGCCGTTTGCGTGGATATAGGCACAACGACAATAGCGTTTGAGCTTATAAAGGACGGCAAAATTGCGGCGGCGCACACGGAGCTTAACGCTCAGCGGCGTTTCGGAGCCGATGTTCTCTCGAGAATTGAGGCGGCGAACCGCGGACGGGGCGGCGAGCTGAGAGAGCTGATACAGTACCAGCTTCTAAACGGCGTAAGGAAGCTGGCGGCGCAAACGGATAAAATTGATAAAATAGTAATTGCCGCCAACACCGCTATGGTGTATCTTCTTATGGGTTATCCGTGCGGGGAGCTTGGCGCGTACCCGTTCGAGGCGGCGCATACTCAAACGATAGAAACAATGTTCAAACAAATCGCGCCCAACGGCTTCATCGACGCGAAAACCGTTGTTTTGGGCGGAGTATCGGCGTTTGTCGGGGGCGACATAACAAGCGGACTGTATATGTGCGATTTCGATTTGTCGGATAAGGTAAATCTATTTATAGACCTCGGCACGAACGGCGAAACGGCGATAGGCGGCAGGGACGGAATACTTGTAACATCAGCCGCCGCGGGTCCGGCGTTTGAGGGCGGACGCATAAGCTGCGGTACGGGTTCGGTTGACGGCGCGATATGCGGAGTTGACATTAAAGCCGGTACCGTCAGGACGATAAACGGCAAGCCGCCGGTCGGCGTTTGCGGTACGGGTGTTATAGAAGCCGTTTCGGAGCTTTTGTCGAACGGACTGATTGACAAGACCGGACTTTTAACGCCCGAATATTTTGAAAACGGTTATCCCCTAACCGAAAAGATCCGGTTCACGCAAAGCGACGTCCGCGAGGTACAGACGGCTAAATCCGCCATACAGAGCGGAATTGAAGCGCTTATGAAAAATTACGGCGCGGCGGATATTGACACGCTTTATCTCGCCGGCGGCTTCGGTTACGGACTTGACATAAAAAAAGCCGCCAATATCGGTCTTATTCCGCGCGCGCTCGCGGACAGGGTAAAAATACTCGGCAACAGCGCGCTCGGTGGAGCGGCGCGGTACGCGGCGGAGGACGGCGGAGAACGAATCGACCGTATACGGAAATTGTGTTCGGGGATAAATCTGGGAAACGACGACGCGTTTAATGAAACGTATATAAAGAATATGAATTTCCGTTAATTTTGCGAAAGGATTTGACGATCATAAATATGAATTTACAGACGCATACCATACCGCCCGTATTCAATGAAGATTCGCGCGTTTTGATTTTAGGCAGCTTTCCGTCGGTGAAATCGCGTGAAACGCGGTTCTTTTACGGTCACCCGCAAAATCGGTTTTGGAGAGTGCTGTCGGCGATTTTTGAATGTGAGTGTCCGCGGACGGTCGAGGAAAAGAAGAAAATGCTTTTGGACAATCGCGTTGCCGTCTGGGACGTTATAAAAAGCTGCGAGATAACAGGCTCTTCGGACAGCTCGATAAAAAATGTTGTTCAAAACGACTTTACGGAGATTTTTGCGACTGCCGACATACAAAGGATTTTCGCGAACGGATCGGCGGCGTATAATTTATATAAAAGGTATAACAAGGATCGGGAGGCGGTAAGACTTCCGTCAACCAGCCCCGCGAACGCCGCGTATTCGCTCGATGCTCTTATTGCGGAATGGTCGGTTATTAAGCTTTAGGAGCGGCGGACGAAATGGTAAATATATTAATGAGCAATATGTCGCTCGACAAGAAATGGTGCAGACTGGAGCTGCGCGATTACATAAAGCCCGAGTCGCGCGTCGCGATATTCGGGTTTCAGTTCTACGACGAGAGGCTTCGTTCCGCCGGACACTGGGACGAGTTTTACGATAAGAAATCGGGCGCGTTTTATAAGTATCTGACGGAACCGTTTGCGTTTTTCGGAGTGGGAACGAAGTCGATAAAATGGATAAACTATTTTAAGGACACTCCCGCCTCGGCTCTTCGCAAAATAAAAAATTCCGACGTACTCGTTCTGACCGACGGTATCGCGGAGCGTATGATTGAAATAATTGACGGTCTGGAGCTTACGGACGCGATTAAAAGCTACAAGGGCGTTGTCATAGGCTATGGCGCGGGCGCGGTCATACAGCTCTCGGACTATCAGCTTGAACCGTGCCTTTATCGAAAGCTTGGGTATCTGCGGGGCTTGGGTCTTGTGGACAATATCGGGATTGAAATCAATTTTGAGAGCTGTGACGCCGAAAATATCAGCATACGGCGGTTTTTGGAGGAAAAGAAAAAGCCGCTTTACGCCATAACCGACGACGGCGCGGTAGTTGCCGATAACGGCGGAATTTCTACGCTCGGCGACGTGTACGTGATAAACTTCAACGGGGAGTTGGAGTGTACGTATGATTAAGCGCGTCCCGAAATATTTTAACAGCCCTTTCCGCGCGGGAAGGAACCGTTTGCGCGATTAACGAAAGGCTTACGTTGCCGTAAGCCTTTCGTTTTGTATTATGCCTTTGGCGCGAGCGTTTCCAAACGCGAATGAATTTCTTTAAATTCCTTCGTGTCGCGTACCAAATCAAACGCCTTTCTTTTGTCCATAAGCTGTAAAAGACGAACGGTATCAA
>CAYVUD010000140.1:0-3503 GCA_964454725.1 uncultured Lachnospiraceae bacterium | reverse complement strand
AAAATTATATATTCGTTATGTCCGCGTCAATATCCGAGAGGCTGTCGGCGGGGACGGCTCCCAGACCGATTGATTTAAGGCGCGTGAACTCCCGATAATTATATTCCTTTGGCGCGTCGGCGGGAACCGCGGGCTTTTCTATTTCAAGCTTATCGGTAAGAACATTTTCCGACAATCCCGCTATGCCCGCTTCGGCAATAAGTCCGGCGCAAATTTTCGCTATCAGAACACCGCCCAAATCGTTTGTGTGGGTGTAGTCCTGCGACTTAGCGTCGTGCCTGAAAAACCGCTTTGACGTGTAAAGACCGAGCGGCTCGAAAAACTCCGTCGTCGCCGTCCACATATCTATAAAAGGAATGTTTAGCTCCTCCGCCGCTTCTTTGGCGGCGTTTCTGTAATCGCCCAGAAGATTTAAAATGGTATCGTCCTCGTCGAATATAATTCGGTTTACGGACGAATTTATAATCGGCTTCGCGCCCTTTTCCATTACCTTTTTCGCAAGATAAACAAGATTTTTCTTAAACCCGCCGTAAGCGTCAAGCTCGGCGATTTTCTGGTCGTTATGACCGAACTCTATAATAACGAAATCTCCCGCCTTTACGTCGTTATAAAAGCCGGCAAAATTGTGGTCTATAGCGTCCCGCGTCGTGCGGCCGGACTCGGCGTGGTTTGAAACGGCGATTTTGTTATTTAACAGCATCGGCATCGCCTGACCCCAGCCGCAGTAGGTACTCTCGGGTATATACGGATATTCCGACGGCTGGTCGGTAACGGTGGAATCGCCCAAAATCCATAGGGTCGGCAGATTAACCGGCGTAACCGCGGCGGTGACCGTCACGTCGCCGTCGGTGAGGATATATACCTCAACGCCTTTTTTCTCAACCGTACCGTTGGAGCTGAAGAGAGAATAGACGTTGGCGATAAACGTAACCGTCTGCTCCTCGCCGCTTTTTATCTCTCTGTCGAGGACGATAAAGCGGCGCGACTGCGAGTAAATTCGGTATACCGTGTCCGAATGTGCCTTTATCGTGACCGTGACCTCGTAATTTCCGAACGGCGCGTTCATCTTTATTTCGAGCGGTTCTTTATTATACGTTGCTTTCATTTTATCCTTCCTTTTATTTTATAAGTCCCTTTCTGTACGCGTCCACGAGCGCGCGCAAACCGTCTATCTTCTTCTTTAACACCTTGCCGGTATCGGTGTCCTCAACCAGCAGCCGGCGCGGCGCGTACTCTATTACGTCGAGCGTCGAATATATGTCCTTTTCCTCGCGTATCGCGCTTGAAACCGACTCAAACGCGTCGTGCGCCGATAAGAGCAGACCGTGTGAGTTGAAGAGCAGCGTGTAGCCCGCGATACCGGTCTGCTCCTGATACGCCCTCGACAAACCGCCGTCTATAACCAAAAGCTTGCCGCCCGCCTTAATCGGACTTTCGCCCTTTTTGATTTTTACCGGCACGTGACCGTTTATGATATGCGAGAACGCGTGCGGGTCAATGCCGAACTCGCGAAGTATTTTATCGCAGATTTTTGGCGTTTCTATAAGACTGTAGTATTCGTCCTTAATCTCCGTCCACGTTGACTCGTCGTCAATAAAGTAACGCTCGAAGCTCGTCATTTTATTTTTTCCGTAAACGGGCGAGTAGCAGCCGCACCACAAAAACCACAAAAAGTCCTCGCCGTACTCCTTCTCGGGCGTGCCGTTACGGGCAAAATAGCCCTCGCGGGCGATTTGCTCCGCCTTATCAAGAAGCCGCTTGCCGCTTACCTTCTCGCCGCGAAGCTCCACCTCGGTAAAGCTGCCGTCGGCGTTCATCGGAATACAGCCGTGATAGAGCAGATTGTTGTTGAAGCACAGATAAATACTGCCCTTGGCGTAAATAAACTTGATATGCTTCTGTAATTTTTCCGAGTGCAGAAACGACGAGCGAAGCGACTCCATAAGCTCCTGCTCCGCCTCGGTGAGCTTGTACGGGTCGGACGGGTCGATGGTGGGAAAATTGGAGTCCTTGAGCTTATACGTTTTGCCTTCTAACGTAATCGTACCCTTTTCGTAGTCGATCTTGTCGAGCATAAGGTGATTGTCCATTTTAAATTCGGGGTGCTTTTTAATTATCTGTCCCTCAAGCTTGAAGCTTATAATCGAAATCGCCTTGTGCATCTTCGCCCAGAAATTAACGTCGTGCTTGGAAATGGAAATCTTGTTGGGATTGCGCGGAATAAAGCACTCGCACGGGTCGTCGGCATACGTTTCAAGCGCGAACACCGTCAGCGGGCGCATATTAATTCCGTAACCGTCCTCGAGGCAGTCGAAATTGGAGTATTTCGTCGAAATACAAAGCACGTTCGCGATACACGCCAGACTGCCCGCCGCCGCGCCCATCCACTCAACGTCGTGGTTGCCCCACTGTATATCGACGCTGTGATAATGTATAAGCGTGTCAAGAATTATGTCGGCGCGCGGACCGCGGTCGAAAATGTCGCCGATAATATGTAAACGTCCTATCGCGAGGTTCTGAATGAGCTTTGAAATGTCCACGATAAACGCGTCCGCCTGACCCATCTCGACTATGGTGGAAATGGCTTCGTTGTAGTAGCCCTCCTTGTCCGAACCGAAATCGGTGTTGGCGTGGATAAGCTCGTCAATTATATCTCCGAACGACTCCGGCAAAAGCTCGCGTATTTTCGCGCGCGTGTACTTCGACGCGACTACGCGGCAAATTTCAATCAGACGGTAAAGCGTGATTTTGTACCAGTCCTCGATGTTGGGAACGCTTCGTTTAATCAAATCGAGCTTTTGCTCGGGGTAGTAGATGAGCGTCGAGAGTATTTCGCGGTCGCGCTCGGACAGAGTGCGGCCGTAGATTGAGGTTATTTTGTCCTTAATAACGCCCGACGCGTTTTTGAGAATGTGCAAAAACGACTCATACTCGCCGTGAATATCGCTCATAAAATGCTCGGTGAGCTTGGGAAGCTTCTGGCGCGACTGGAGCGTTATAATTTCGGAACACGCCGATTTGATTGTCGGATATTGCTCCGACAAAAGCCTAAGATAGTCAATATCGTAGTCCATAAATTTACCCCCTTTTTAATGTATAAAAATTCCGTTTTTCCGCGAAAGCGCCCGAAAGATAAGCGTATGGCGCGGATCTGTTGTTTCAGTTATAATTATCCGTATATATTATATATAAAACCGCCCTCAAAATCAATACAATAATCGGAGTTGTTGGAATTTTGCGAATAATAATATAAAAAGCGTTTTTAAAGGGAAAATTTACAAATAGCAGTGGAAAAATGTTCAAAAATCCGACTTTTATATCACTGTTTTTTTAGCTTGTAATATAACATCAAATATATTATAATAAAATTATCATAATATGTCACGGCGAAATGGGGAAATTTCGCCGAAAAAAAGAAAGAGAGGACGATTTTAATGAACAGTAAAAAGAAATTATTGTCGCTCGTCACGGCGGCGGCAATAACCGCTTCCGCCTTTACGGGA
>CAYVUD010000139.1:0-3550 GCA_964454725.1 uncultured Lachnospiraceae bacterium | reverse complement strand
CAAAACCTCCAAGATGATATATAATAAAAATATCAAATTGGAGGTTTTAATTATGTCAAGGCGCAAATCAAGTCCCGAGGAACGGGCGGCAAAAATTCGCGCGGCGGCTTGCAAATTTTTGCGAAACGGTGTAAAATAACTGACGGTATACGGTTTTTGAAAGGTGAATATATGGAAACGGTTAAGGAAATTTTATATATAATAGGACAAGCGTTATTATTCGCTCTCGAGAAGCTTTGGGAAGGAATAAAGTTTTTGGGAGGGTGGATATATAAGGGTGTGTCGGAATGGCTATCGAATGTGAATTGGCCGACGTTTATGAAGATTTTCAGCGACGTCGCCGCCAACCGCGCGCTTTTTATCGCGATAGCGGCTTATATAGTTTTTATGAACGTGTGGGCGTTATCGCAGTTTAAGAAGGACAAGAAAAACGCCAAACGCAAGGCGCGCCGCGTGAGCGAGTCGAAGCTTTTGAAAATATGCTTTTTCGGCGGCGCGGCGGGCGGTCTTATCGGCATTAATGTGTTTCACCACAAGACAAAGCATAAAAGGTTTACCGTCGGCGTGACGATTATGTTTATAATTCAGCTTTTGCTGTGGAGCTTCGTGCTGGGATTTTTAGGCTTCTGGGCGTTTTTTTAAGTCCCGAAGCAATCGGATTTAATTAAAATAGGAGGAATACGATATGTGGTTTAAGAAAAAGAAAAATGACAGCGAGGTAAAAAATAACGTCGAAAAGGACGATTCGATGTCAAAAATGATTGACGAGGTTTTAAATGAAAAAGCCGCCGAAAAGGAAGCGGCTATGCGCGAGAGCGCGGAGAGCGCCGAAAGCGCCGCCGCGGGGGAAGGAGCGCCGAGCGGGACGCTTCCGCAAACGCTTCTTGTGCCTATGACGCCCGTCGAGGGGAGCGAGAACAAGGAAACGAAAACAATGCAGTTTCGCCCCGCGGTTGTCAAGAACTCCGAGGGCGAATTGATGTTTCCGGCGTTTTCGGAAAAGGCGCAAATTCCCGACGATTACGGAAAGCGGTACAAAACGGTCGCTATGCCGCTTGCCGCGGCGTGCGGACTGGCGGCGAAAATCCCCGAATGTATGGGAATTGTCGTGAACCCGTTTACAAAGCCGATGATTTTAAATAAGGACTCGGTTGAAAACGTCGCGAAAGCGGTCGCGGAGCAAAACGCTCAGACGACGGTGGAATTTTCCACGCCCGAACCGGAGGTCAAGGCGGTCGCCGGCAAAATCGCCGGTTGGTTTAAGAAGCAGCCCGAAATAAAGGGCGTGTACTTTACGAAGATGAAGCAGCGGGAAAGAGTGAGCTACGCGTTTATTATAGACTGCCCCGAAGCCGTACACAAGGCGGTTTGCGAGAGGACGGTCGGATTTTTAAAAGCCGAAAAGGTCGCGCTCCCGATTTCGCTTTTAAAGTATAAGGGTCTTGAAAAGGTCGTAAACGAAAGCAAGCATATCGAGAAGGTGTGTTAGCTTCATAAAGCGTTTGATTATTCAAAAACAGTACGCCGCCGCGCGCGGGCCGGAAACCGACCGCGCGCGCCTATACCACCGCGACCGCGATTCCCGCGATAATGACCGCGGCGCAGATAAGACGGTAGACGGTGTTTTTTTCCTTGAACACAATTCGTCCGCCGATAATCGTAATCATAACCGAACACTGTTTGATAAGCGTCATCGCGATAACCGTGCTGCCCTCCTTTGAGCAGGCGATAAACAGCGCCTTGTCGCCTATGACAAACAGTATGCTCAAAATTATTATCCAGTAGTTTGTTTTAAGCGTTCCGAAATTTATTTTTGTGCGCGTTATAAGCATATAGCCGAGGTACAGAACCACCAGAAAAAACATATACCAGAACTGCAGCTGACCGCTTTCCATACGCGTCATAAGAATTTTATCCAGAAGCTCGGAAAGCGCGTTCATAAGGCACGATACGAGGACGAGTATTATGTAGACGGCTTTTGTTTTTTCGCCGTTTTTGTCCTTTTTGAGGTTTACCAGCAGCAAGCCCAGAAGCACAAGCGCCATACCGAAAAGCTTGCCGAGCGTCATTACCTCTTTTAGCGCGAACATTCCCAGAAGCGACGCGAAAATAACGCGCGACATATCCATTATCCCGAAAAAGCCTATCGGCAGCCTTTTAATAGCCTTGAAGCTGCAAATCCACGCTATGAATATTATAACGGATTTAATCATTATAAACCCTATGTATCGCATATCCATCGCTATCGCGCCCTTTGCCTCGGGGAGTACGAAAATAAAGCTTAACAGCGTGTAGAAAAACAGAACCTCCATAGCGGAGCTTTTTTCCAGCGCCTTTTTCTTTATAACATCTCTTACGCCCTTTAAAACGCCGTAGAGCGAAACAAGCGCGATCCACATATTATTTCACCCCGCATAGGCTGTCGAGGATTTCAATTCCCGCCTTGGTTTTAAAAATTTTCTCCCTGATGTCGGCTATCGTTTCCTTTTGAACGCCGCCCTCAACGACGTTTACGATAAAGTCCGCCTCGATTAATATTTGGCAATCCATACCGTCAATGCCGTTGTACTTATGATGACGCGAGATTAAACAGCATACGCGCTCGATAAGCTCTTCGTCATAGCCGATTTTTGAAAGTATCTCCCGCGCGATCGCCGGTCCCTCAAGCTGCTGATAATATCCGCTTGAGGAGTTGTACTTTTCCTCGCTTATTTTAATTCCGATGTCGTGCAGGTATGCCGCCGCCTCAAGTATTTCCCGAGTGCGCGCGTCGAGTCCCTCCGCTTTACCGATGATTTCGGCATAGCCGTGAACCTTTATAAAATGCTCGATACGGCGGGAGTCGCCCGCGTCGTATTTTACCGCCGCCAAAGCCGTTTGTGCAAGTCTGTTCATATTTTGCCTCCGAGTATATTAAAAAATTATTTTTTTAATCTTTTCGCGCGCCGCTCTCTTATCAGCAGTAATTGTCCTTATACGCCGCGATGCAGTTACGTATAACCTCTTTCGCTTCCTCGCGTCCGAGAACCTCGTTTACGACGGTTTCCTTGCCCTCAAGCGACTTATACACTCTGAAAAAGTGCGAAATTTCGTCGAACGTGTGCTTGGGCAGCTCGGAAATATCGGAATAACACGAGTACGCGGGGTCGTTTACCGGTATGGCGATAATTTTTTCGTCAACCTGATCGTCGTCGATCATTTTCATAACGCCTATCGGGTAACACTCCACCAGCGTCATTGAAACTATCGACTCCTGGCAAAGCACAAGAACGTCGAGCGGGTCGTTGTCCGCCGCGTAGGTGCGGGGGATAAAGCCGTAGTTGGCGGGGTAATGCGTTGACGTATAAAGAACGCGGTCCAGACGCAGAAGCCCCGTTTCCTTGTCCATTTCATATTTGTTTTTTACGCCCTTGGGAATTTCTATAACCGCCATAAAAACCTCGGGCGAAATCCTTTTAGGGTTTATATCGTGCCATATATTCGACATATTTTTACCTCCGATGCTTTTTTTAGTAGTATACCACATATCCCGCGAAAAAACAATATCAGC
>CAYVUD010000138.1:0-3630 GCA_964454725.1 uncultured Lachnospiraceae bacterium | reverse complement strand
TTTACCGAGGTTCTTTTTCTGTTAATTTTATTTACGACATCTTATCGACCGCTTCCCACAGACCGCATATATACGCGGCGCCCAGAGCGCGGTCGTAAAGTCCGTAGCCGGGCATAGCCTTTTCGCCCCATAACATTCTGCCGTGGTCGGGGCGGATAACGCCGTCGAAGCCGTCATCATGGAGCGCCTTAACGATCCGCATAAGGTCAAGGCTTCCGTCGGCGCTGAGGTGACACGCCTCCTCAAACTTACCGGGCGCGGTATGCTTAATATTTCGTATATGCGCGAAGTGGATACGTCCCTTAAGGGCGTGAATGATGTCCACAACGTCGTTGTCGGGATTAGAGCCGAGCGAGCCGGTGCAGAGCGTAACTCCGTTGTATACGCTCGGTACGGCGTTTATCATACGCACAAGTCCCTCTTTTGACGTTATAATTCTCGAAAGACCGAACACGCTCCACGCGGGGTCGTCGGGGTGAATTGCCATTTTAATTCCGTATTTCTCGCACGTGGGCATAATCGCCTTCAGGAAATACACAAGGTTATTGAAGAGCTTCTCAGCGTCAACGTCCGCGTAGGCTGTAAAAAGCTCCTTAATTTTCGACAGACGCTCCGGCTCCCAGCCGGGCATAACGAAGCCGTTGGAATTTTTGTCCATACTCTCAAAAATTTTTTCGGGGTCGATTTTGTCAATCTCCGCCTGGTCATAGGCGAGAACGTTTGAGCCGTCCTCGCGCGGCTTCGCGAGATCCGAGCGGGTCCAGTCGAACACGGGCATAAAGTTGTAGCAAACGAGGTCGATACCCTCCTCGCCAAGGTTCTCGAGAGTTTTTATATAGGTTTCTATGTACTTGTCGCGGTCGGGCGAACCGATTTTAATCGCGTCGTGAATATTTACGCTTTCAATTCCCGAAAGCTCCAGACCGCCGTCCTCGATTTCCTTCTTAAGACCTCTGATTTCATCGCGCGTCCATAGCTCGCCCGCCCGCTTGCCGTAGAGCGTGCTTATAAGCCCCTCGACGTAGCGGATTTGTCTTAACTCATCGAGCGTAACGCTGTCGTAATCCTTGCCGTAATAGCGCATTGTCATTTTCATAGCAAAATCCTCCGATTACAGCGACCGCAAAGCGCGTCTTACCGCGCCCGCGCCGCTTATCATTTCCTTAAAATAAACTTCAATTTGTTCCGCGAGTCCCGCCTCGTATAAATCAACACCGAAAATCGTCTTATTCGATAAAATCGGTTTGAGCTGACCGTCCGCGCTTGCGGGTTCGCCGAAATGTATATCGGAGAGCGCCGCGGTGAGCGCGTCAAGCTGCGGGTCGGAGCTTCGCTCGAACGCGTTTCCGTTATCGTCAACAGCTAAAAGATAGCGGAGCCAGCCGGCGATAGCCAGTGAAATTCCCTTAAGACTTTTGGCGTTAAGCGACGGATTTTTCATATACGACTTAATCGTTTCGCCGTAGCGTATACCGACCTTCTGCGAGGTGTCGGTAGCGATACGCTGCGGCATATCGGGAATGTTGGGGTTGGGGAGACGTTCCTCTATGACCTCCTTTACAAACCTTGCGGGGTCGATAATTTTCGGGTCAGCCACAACCTTAATTCCCTCGCTCGCGATTTCTTTTACAAGCTTAACGAGATCCGCGTCGCGCATTTCCTCCCATATGGAGGTAAAGCCCAGAATACAGCCGTAAACCGCGAGAGCGGTGTGGAGCGGGTTAAGGCAGGCGGTGACCTTCATCGTCTCGGACTTGGTAACCGTGTCGCGCGTAGTCATATAAACGCCGGCTCTTTCGAGAGGCGGTCTGCCGTTTGGAAAGGCGTCCTCCACTACGAGGTACTGTGCTGTCTCGGCGTTTACAAACGGAGCGATATACGTGCCTTTCGACGTTATGACCGGTTCCATATCCTCAACGCCTAAATCCGTAAGAGCGTTCTTTATCTTATCCGACGGACGCGGCGTGATTTTATCGATCATACTCCACGGAAACGTGACGCTGCTTTTAAGATAAGCGATAAATTCCTTTTCGGCGCTGTTGTCCCTAACCCACGCCTCGGCAATCGTCATAACGCTTTTTTGAAGCTTTTCGCCGTTGTGCGAGCAGTTGTCCATACTCACCGCCGCTATGGGATACGCGCCGTTTTTGAAACGGTGGTAGAGAAGCGCCGCCGTAACGCTCATCGCGTGCTTTGGCGCCGTGAGCGGCCCGTTTGCGATATCCTCTTTTACAACATTCATAAGCTCGCCGTTAAGTCCGTTTATCGCGTAGCCCTTTTCGGTTATGGTATAGCTCGCCATTTTTAAAGACGGTTTTTCAAATATCCCTTTAAGCTTTTCAAATTCCGTTGACTTAATACCGTCCGCTATTCCCGCCAAAACCTCCGTTCGGATATTTGATTTCGCGTCCGTTGTTACATTTAATGTGAGGTTGTCAAACGGCTTGTAGATTTTGTCGATAACGTCAAAATCAAATGTTTCAACCGCTATAATTCCTGTTTTCGTATCGCCGCTGTTCAGAAGCCGCTGATTAAGAGAACCGATAAAGCCTCGGAATATGTTTCCCGCTCCGAAATGCACCCACTCCGGAGCTTTTTCGGTTTCCTCGAGCATTTCTTCTATGCCGAAGCGGGGAAGGCTTACGCCAATTCCGCCCCACGCGTCTGTGTCCGCGAGAGCGGCTCTTGATAATTTCATATTATATCCGTACCTTTCTGACCCGAAACGCGGGCCGTACAAAACATATAAAAATTTTCCCTGATAAAAACGGTTCAATCCGTTTGTGGGATTGAACCGTCTTATTCGGACCGTAGTCCGTTTGAGTCAAAAACAATTACTTTGTTTTCTTAGAAGCCGCCGCCTTGGGTGCTTCCTTTACCGGAGCCGCAGTCTTAACGGGAGCCGCGGGAGCCTTGGGAGCTTCCTTAACGGGAGCTGTCTTAGCTGCCTTGGGAGCTTCCTTCTTTACCGTCTTGACCGGAGCCTTTTTAGCCGAAGCCTTCTTAGCCGGAGTTTTCTTGGCAGCCGGCGCCTTCTTAGCCGCGGTCGCCTTCTTAATTGTTGACTTAAGCTCAGCTACGTTTGAAGCGTCGCCGTTTATTGAAGCGTCGCCGTTGGCGATTGCCTTATCGAGACTTAATCTGCCCGAAAGTATCGCTAAAATCGCTGACTTTGTGATGTTAAGAGCCGACGTGTTGTCACGGTAGTCGTAAGGCTCTACAGCCAAAACACCGTCTTTAACAGCCGCGTAAAGCGTACCGCCGCAGTCCTCGTCAGTAAGCGTGATCTGCATAGCGAAATCCGCGGTGTTGCTCGCGTCAGCCCCAACAAACTTTCCCTTAATCTTGCTGAATGCCTGTTCAAATGTCATTTTCAATTCCCCCCTTTCGTAGGTTACAAAAAATAACATTCATTACTTCTTGTGAAATTTCAAGTTTATATCTAAACTTATTAATAAGTATATACTAAATTTTTCTTGCTGTCAATACCTAAAATGGGGTAATTATTACACTTTTTTGCCGACAAAATGAAACATTTTTTGTGATACCTTTCCAAAAAACAGCATAATCCGCTATGGATTTTTCGCGCGTGATGCGATATAATAAAATCAATAAAATTTTTGTTGATTT
>CAYVUD010000137.1:0-3659 GCA_964454725.1 uncultured Lachnospiraceae bacterium | reverse complement strand
AAAAAAACAGCTCCGCAAAAAATATTTCGCAAAAAAATCTCTTGAAAAACGGCTTTTCAGTCATATAATCAAGAGATTTTCGTTATTTTTAAGGCTGTTTTCGCGCTTTTTATTTAAAAATTGCTTTTCGGCAGCACCTTTGTTTAATTCGACGACGTTTGGCGCGGAATATAAGGTATTATTTTCTGCGCGAGATCGTGAGCGGTCATCGTCTGCAAATAAGCCTTGCCCGGACCCGTCAGAACCGTCAGAAACAGTCCCTCGCCGCCGAACAATACGTTTTTAAAGCCTTTTACGGTTTCTACGTCGTAGCCGCAGGTGCTTTCAAAATACGCGACGTGCGAGGTGTCAACCTTGATTTTCTCTCCCGCCGCAAGATCCATTTCAACTATTGAGCCGGAAAGCTCCAAAAACGCGCTGCCGCTGCCGCTGACCTTCTGCATAATAAAGCCTTCGCCGCCGAAAAGTCCGGCAGCGGCTTTTTTCTGCCAATACGTGGATAATTCAACAGTAGGCTCCGCGCATAAAAAAGCCTGTTTTTGAATTATATACTCTTTTGACGGGCTTATGTCCAATTTGTGTATTTCGCCCGCCATTGTGGACGAGAAGGCGATTTTGCTGTTTTCTTCCTGAGCGGTATAAGTAACCAGAAAAAGCGACTCGCCGCCGAACATTCTGCCGAGACCCTTCATAATCCCGCCGTGCATATTTGTTTCCATTGAAACAGACTCTGACATCCAAGTCATTCCGCCCGACTGAGAATAAAGACTTTCGCCCTTGTTTAAATCAAATTCCACCACAGGCATAGGCGCGCCTGAAATTTTGTAATTCATATATTATTCCTTTCCCGAGGCTTCGCCCCGTCGTTTCGCGTTTTCGGGGAGATTGCGGCTCCCTACGAAAAAAAGCAAGCGAACCCCCGCCCAAAGGCGGGAGCGTCTTGCTTTTGTTTACGCGCGATTATTCTTTTGAGCCTTCCAAAAATCTGTATACCGCCGCCGCGATTGCCGCGCCGACAAGAGGAGCGACAATAAATATCCATACGCAGGAGATAGGCTCGGTATTGCCCCATATAGCCGCTACGATCGCGGGGCCTATGCTTCTCGCGGGGTTTACGGACGTTCCCGTAAGACCTATTCCGAGGATATGTACAAGCGTAAGCGTCAGACCTATTACAAGACCGCCGAACGAACCGTGATTCGCCTTTGACGATGTAACGCCGAGAATTGTAAGCACGAATATAAACGTCAGAACAACCTCAACTATAATACCGGCGATAACGCTTCCGTTTACTCCCGCAAGTCCGTTCGAGCCGAACGCTCCCGTCATATCCTTAACGCCGCCCGCCGAGAATATAAGTGCGAGGATAGCCGCGCCCGCCAGCGCGCCGAGAATTTGCGCTATTACATATACGACAAACTCCTTGACTTTCATACCGCCGCTTAAAAGAACGCCTAACGATACGGCGGGGTTAATATGGCAGCCCGAAATATTGCCTACGCAGTACGCCATACCGACGATAGTCAGACCGAACGCCAGAGCGGTCAGGATATATCCGCCGCCGCTGGCCGCGTCGCAGCCGACAAGCATCGCCGTTCCGCAGCCCATAATTACAAGTACCATTGTGCCGATAAATTCGGCGATTATTTTTTTAGATAAATTCATTTTATTTTCTCCTTCTTTAACTTAAGCGGGCTTTCGCCAAGCTTAATCAATTATCCCCTTTGCCTTTCTTCTTTTCTTTGCTTTTGATAACAAAATGCAGAACAACAAGCAAAAAGATTAAAACAATCAATCCCCATTCAACATAATGCATCCACTGCGGGGCTGAAATGTTTTCCATTATAAGCCGCCATACAATTTCAACAATAACGGTAATCAATGAAACTATATCTATCGCGTTCATTATATAATCCTCTCCCGCTTATTTGTTGATATACGCTCCGGCTATATATAACGACGGGATAATAAAGCCTATGCACGTATATATAACGTGACCTGCCGAGAAACCGTCGCCGACAAGCGACCAAACGCCCGCCGCGAACGTCAGGACAAGGTTTATAATGCCCCATACGAGGCACGTACCCGCCTTGTCTTTGTTAGAGGCGTTCTTAAAGCCCAAAATACCCGCGATAAGCGACACAATCGCCGCCAAGGTGTACAAAGCCGCGATTGTTATAACCGCCGCGCCGCCTTCCGGTCTTTCAAGAAATGTTCCGACGCCGAGAATGAGAGTCAAAAGACCGTAAAATATGATGCCTATGATACCCTCGATTACAAATAACACTCCTGTTACCTTTAATAATGTTTTTCCTTTTGCTTCCATTTTTTTACTCTCCTTGCTATTTTAATTCAAATTACTTGCTAAGCATAAATATCTGGCTTGAGCCGTCCTCTGTCGAAATCATCATAAGCGTGTTCGGATCGGATTGGTCGATATAAGCGATCATTCCCGCAAGGTCGCCGTCAAATACGGCAACGCCGTCTGTTATCTCGAAATTGCCGCCCTTCGCGACAGGCTCCTCGTCGCCTATATCGTACACGAGCGAAGCCTCGCCGCTGTCCGAGTTCATATATAAGTCAACCCCTTCTACGCCGAAGCTCGAAAGTGTTATATACTTTGTGTCGTTAAGAACGGCATACGCGTTCCACGCGCCGTTAAGTGTTTCGGCGGTAGCTTCTCTGTTTATTTCAATGCCGAGCTTTTCCTCAATCGTCGTTACAGCCTCCATCGCCTTTTCTCTCGCGAGCTTGGAGTCCTGCGGGATTGCGACAAGCTCCTGCTGGAACTTATCCTTTACCTCCTGCTCGAGTTCAACAACTTCCGCCTCGATTTTGCCCTCGACTTTCTTTACGTCCTCCTCCGCGGTTTCGGCAACCTTCTTCGCGTCGTCCTCAACGTCTTCTACGACCTGCTTAACGTCGTTCTCCGCGTCCTTAACATCGTCCTTCGCGCTCTGGCAGCCCGTCATAGCGAAAAGCATAGCCGCCGCGATTGTCAGTGTGATAAATTTTTTCATGGTATTTTTCTCCTCCTAAATAAAATTTTTTATCTTACAAGAAATTACCGCGTTTAAGCCGTAATTTCCCATAAGCAAAAATGCCTCGTTGTTTTCGCGCCGTCAGGCGCGGCTTCTTTCGGAAGCTTTTTTATTGTTTCATAATGCTTGTCGCAACCATACCGTCCGAATAGCTGCCCTTATGGTAAACTCTTACGGTATCGCCGACAGCCACATTATCCGACTTTGTGTTATCGTCCTTTAGAACGCTGTACCGGTGACCGCCGTTTTCGATAACGATGGTATTCATCGAAGCGTCAACGACCGTGCCCGTTATATATTTTATATCGCTGTTGGCAAGCTCCGGAGCCACAACGCTTATATCTATCGCTTCAACCCCGTCGGCAATATCGCCCGTATGGTAAACCCTGACCGTCGCGCCGACGACCACATCGCCCTCAACGGTTGTATTATCGGTTTTAAGAATTGTATAGTTTCTGCCGCTCCATTCAACCGTTATATTGTTCATGGAAACGTCCGTAACCGTGCCTGTTATGTATTTTGGCGCGGCTGACTTGCTCGCGCTTTGCGCGCTGCCGGCCGATTTTTCCTCTGACTTTTCCTCCGTATCCGCCGCCGCTTCGGTAACCTCTACCGCCG
>CAYVUD010000136.1:0-3660 GCA_964454725.1 uncultured Lachnospiraceae bacterium | reverse complement strand
TTTGCCGGAATATTCTCTTTCGGGCTCGCCGAAGAGCGTTAAAAATATTTCGTCCGCTCCTATTGTAACGCAAATTATTTTGTGATACAATATATAGACCGAATAAATTATATAAATCTCGGATATGCTTTTGGTTTGAAAGGAGAATAGCTATGGGACTTTTCGGAGGCGGCTATGATAAGCCGGGAAAGGGCGTTGACAAAAACGAGCCGAAGAAAAAGGGATTTTTTCTTTACTGGGATATTTTATTCAATAAGATTCTGAAATTTATTCAGGCAAACAGTTTGTACGCGTTTGTGAGCATTTTGTGGATTGCGCTTATGTATGTTGCGGCGACGGTGCTTCTTTCGGGACGTATCGCCTCGTTTGCCGCGTCGCTGCCGCAAATCGAGGGCGTGGACCCTCAAAACGTCGCGGGAACAATGGTGTTCGGCTTCTGCGCGATGTTCGCGGTCGCGGTGTTTATTATGTGGGGTTCGGGACCGGCTTCGGCGGCGTATTCTTACATAACGCGCTCCTTTACGCGCGGCGAACACGTATGGATAATGAGCGACGGCAAGGACAAGTTTAAGGAGAACTTTAAGCTCGGAATGATAGCGCTTCTGATTGACCTTGTAATTCTGCTTTTCGGCATAAACGCGCTGTATTTCTACTATTCCGCCTATGCCGTCTACGGAAGCCTTTTATGGCTGGCGCTGTGCTACATTACGTTTTTGCTTCTTGTGGTTTACACGATGATACACCCGTATTTGTATCAGCTTATGATAACATTTGAGTGTTCGTTTTTCTCGCTTTACAAAAACGCGATTTTACTGACTCTTGCCAAGCTGCCGATGAATTTTCTGCTGACCGCGCTCGAGGCGGCGTTTATTTTGGCGGCGTTTCTGTTTTTAAGCCCCGCCATAGCGATTTTGTTTTCGCTTATTTTGGGACCGTGTATTATGCGGTTCCCGTCGGAGTTTTACGCGGCGCGTGTGATTGAGCGTTCCATTCTGCGGGATTTGCGGAAGAAAGCTCCGCAGGCGGAGATAACTTATCTGGAGGACGACGAGGTATGATTTTGGACGGGTTTGACGTCGCCGTAATAGGCGGCGGTCACGCGGGCTGCGAGGCGGCTTTGGCGGCGGCGCGGCTCGGTATGAAAACGGCGATGTTTTCGATAAGCCTCGACGCGATAGGCAATCTGCCGTGTAATCCCAGTATCGGCGGTACGGCGAAGGGACATCTTGTGCGCGAGATAGACGCTTTGGGCGGCGAAATGGCGAAAGCCGCGGACGCGACGTTTATCCAGTCGAAAATGCTGAACCGCGGCAAGGGTCCCGCGGTACATTCATTAAGAGCGCAGATTGACAGAAAAAAGTATCATATGGAAATGAAGCGCCGCGTGGAGGAACAGGAAAATTTGTTCGTCAAGCAGGCGGAAATTACGGATATAAGGCTTACGGACGGACACGTTTCGTCCGTTGTCACGCACACGGGAACGGAATACACCGCGAAGGCGGTTATAATAGCGACCGGCACGTATCTTAAGGGCAAAATTCTTATCGGCGGCTACTCCCGCGAGAGCGGCCCCGACGGTATGTTCCCCGCAAACGAGCTGTCGGAGAATTTAAAGCGTATCGGGGTGGAGCTGGTACGGTTTAAGACCGGAACTCCCGCGCGCGTACACGCGGACTCTCTGGATTTTTCCAAAATGGAGGTCGAAACGGGCGACGAAAAAATCGTGCCGTTTTCGTTTGAAACGGAGGACGCGGGCGAGAACAAGGCGGTTTGCCACCTCGTCTACACCAACGAAAAAACGCATAAAATTATATTGGACAATTTGGAGCGGTCGGCGATGTACGGCGGTCTGGTCGAGGGCGTAGGCCCGAGATACTGCCCGTCGATAGAGGACAAGGTCGTGAAATTCCGCGACAAGCCGCGCCATCAGATTTTTATTGAGCCGATGGGACTGAACACAAAGGAAATGTACGCGCAGGGCTTTTCCACGAGCCTTCCCGAGGACGTTCAGGTAGCGATGTACCGCTCGATAGAGGGTATGGAAAACGTCGAGATAATGCGAAGCGCCTACGCGATCGAGTACGACTGCTGCAACCCCTTGCAGCTTCAAGGGACGCTTGAATTTAAGAAAATCGGCGGTCTTTACGGCGCGGGTCAGTTCAACGGAACCTCCGGTTACGAGGAAGCGGCGGCGCAGGGGCTTATCGCCGGCATTAACGCCGCGTTAAAGCTAAAGGGCGAGGAACCGCTTATCCTCGACCGTTCCGACGGCTATATCGGCACGCTTATCGACGATTTGATTACAAAGGGTACGAACGAGCCGTACAGAATGATGACCTCGCGCTCGGAGTACCGTCTGCTTCTGAGGCAGGACAACGCCGACGAGCGTCTGACTCCGTTCGGGTACAGAGTCGGACTTATAAGCGAAGAGCGCTATAAAAAGCTGCAAAAAAAGCTCGCTATGGTCGAGGAGGAAATAAAGCGCGTGAGCGCGGCGGTAATTCCCCCGAAAACCGCGAACCCGATATTGGAAAAATACGGCACGTCGCCGGTTAAAACGGGTATAAGACTGAGCGATATGCTGAAGCGTCCCGAGCTTGACTATGAGAAGCTCGGCGAGATAGACGAAAACCGTCCGGAGCTTCCCGACGCGGTAACGGAGCAGGCGGAGATAAGGCTCAAATACGACGGCTACATTCAGCGTCAGCTTACTCAGGTGGAGCAGTTTAAAAAGCTTGAGTCGAAGCTGCTGCCGCAAAATCAGGACTATTCCGACATTCACGGACTGAGATTGGAGGCGCGGCAGAAGCTAAATAAAATTCAGCCTAAGTCCCTTGGACAAGCGTCGAGAATTTCGGGCGTTTCGCCGTCGGATATGTCGGTGCTTATCGTGTGGCTGGAGAGCCTGAAGCGCCGATAATAACCGAATTAAATCGGGATATTGCGCCCTCAAAGGAAAAAGCCGCGCTTTTGCGCGGCTTTTTCGCGTTAATATCGGTTAAAATTTCAGTTCGCGAGTTTGCCGTTGAGAGTTTTGCCGTTTAGATAATCTATAAGCGTTATATCCTCTCTTGCCGTACCCGCGCCGGTTCCGTCGTCAAAAATTACGCTTAAGGACGTCCACAGGTGCGTGTCGAGCGCGTTCGAGAGCATAATCGCCATATCGCCGCGAGTTATCGGGGCGGCGGTGTCAAAGCTTGACAGCCCCTCGGCAAGACCAAGCTCCGCCGCTTTTTTTGTAGTCATAAACGGATACGCGTCGTCGCCGTGACCGTAGAAATAACTGCCGTAGCCCAAGGCGTAAACGAGAATTTTCATAACCTCCTGATACTTTATATCGGCATACGGCGCAAATTCCGTATCGCTGCGGCCGTTTATAACGCCGTTCGCGGCGAGCGCGGCTATGTCGTTCGCGTACCAGTCGCCCTTGCTGACGTCGATAAACTCGCCGCTATAGCTACCCTCGTAACGGAACATTCTCGCGATCATAGCCGCCGCCTCGCCGCGCGTAATCGTGTTTTCGGGGCGAAACGTCGCGTCGCCGTAGCCTGTGATTACGCCCAAATCCGCAAGCTCGTTTACATAGCTTGCCAAATCGCCCGACACGTCGGTAAAAACGCTTTCCGTACCGATGTACGCCGCGCGCGTGTCCGTGTCGCG
>CAYVUD010000135.1:0-3671 GCA_964454725.1 uncultured Lachnospiraceae bacterium | reverse complement strand
TACGCCGCGTCCCAAGCTTCGCCGTCCCGCGGCTCGTATTCGGCAATATCGAACGAATTTTTTACGACTCTTCTTCCTTCGTTTATATTTTTGATAGCGCCCATCGCGATTGCCTGAACTATTACGTTTCCGATACTTGTCGCCTCGACCGGACCCGTCGAAACCGTTCTCTTTGTGGCGTTCGCGGTAAACTGGCAAATCATCTTGTCCTTAATTCCGCCGCCTACGATATTTACGACGTTATATTTATTGCCCGTTACCTCCTCCATACCTTCTATCGTCTGACGGTATTTAAACGCGAGACTTTCGGCTATGCAGCGTATAACCTCGCCCTTTGTTTCGGGAACCTTCTGACCTGTTTTTTTGCAGTATTCCCTGATGCGTTCGGGCATATTTCCGGGCGTTTGGAACGCGGGATAATCGGGGTCGATGAGGCTTGCGAACGGTTTTGCGGCTCTTGCCTGCTTCTCCAGCTCGTCGAAGCTTAAAAGCTCGCCCTCTCTGTCCCACTGACGTCTTGACTCCTGAATGAGCCACAGACCCATTATATTCTTTAAGAAACGTATCGTTTTTTCGACTCCGCCCTCGTTGGTGAAATTATACTCAAGCGCGCCGTCGCTGATGTTGGGTTTGTCAAGCTCCACGCCCATCAACGACCACGTGCCGGACGATATGTAGATAAAGTCCTTCTGATCGACGACAGGCACGGACGCTACCGCCGAACCGGTATCGTGCGACGCTACCGCCACGACCGGAACCTCCGCGATACCAAGCTCCTCGGCAAGCTCGGGCTTAACCGTGCCGACAACCGTGCCGGGGAAAACAACGTCGGTAAGTATATCGGTCGGGATACCGAATTTCTTAAGCAAATCATACGACCACTCGTATTTCTCGCTGTTATAAAACTGCGTTGTGGACGCGTTGGTGTATTCCGTCTTTTTAACGCCTGTCAGGAAGAAATTAAACAAATCGGGCATCATAAGCATCGTTTTGGCGTTCTTGAGCGCGCTGTCGCCCGAAAGCTTTGCCGCGAGAAGCTGATAGAGGGTGTTGAACCAGTTAAAGGCGATACCGGTTTCCTTAAATATTTCCTCCTTGGGAACAATCTTAAACGCCTCGTCGTACATACCCTCGGTTCTCGTGTCGCGGTAATGATACGGATTCCCCAGAAGCTTGTCGTGTTCGTCCAAAAGACCGTAGTCAACCGCCCACGTGTCAATTCCGATACAATCTATATCTCTGTCGCCCGAGTTGGCGCATTTTAAGATACCCTGCTTTATTTCAAAAAACAGTCTCAAAATATCCCAGTGCAAATCCCCGTTTATATTTACGGGGTCGTTTGAAAAGCGGTGCTTTTCCTCAAGCGTGAGCTTTTCGCCGTCAAATTTGGCGAGCATCGCTCTGCCTGACGACGCGCCGAAGTCAAACGCGAGAAATTTATAAGTTTTGCCCATTGTAATATCCCTCTTTCTTTGTGTATATTCAATAAAATTATTATATCGTATTTATATTTATTTGTCAATAATTATCAGCGGGATTTTATGATTATTTTTTATTGATAAAAAACGGGTTATATGATATAATTTTTAAGGTGATTGAATTGAAGAAAATAATCGAAGAGCTTTACAGCACACAAAATGTTTCCGACGGCGATTTGGCGCGTCTGATCGACGATACCGAGAACCGCTCCGTTTTATACGGGTACGCGCTTAAACGCCGCGAGGAATATTACGGCAAAGACGTCTATATACGCGGTCTTATAGAGTTTACGAACTATTGCAAAAACAACTGCTACTACTGCGGAATACGCGCGGAAAACGCGAAATTGAGCCGTTACCGTCTGAGCGCGGACGACATACTTTCGTGCGCCGACACGGGCTATGAACTCGGCTTCCGCACATTTGTGCTTCAGGGCGGCGAGGATATGTTCTACTCGGACGGCGATATATGCGATATTGTCGGCAAAATCAAGTCGGCGCACCCCGACTGCGCCGTAACGCTCTCAATCGGCGAGCGGAGCCGTGAGAGCTACAAGGCGTACTTTGACGCGGGCGCGGACCGCTATCTGCTGCGCCACGAAACCGCGAACGAGGAGCATTATAAGAAGCTCCACCCCGACTGTATGAGCCTTAAAAACCGCAAACAATGCCTGTTTGATTTAAAGGAAATCGGTTATCAGGTCGGTTCGGGATTTATGGTCGGCTCGCCGTTTCAGACTACGGAAAACCTTGTTGAGGATTTGAGGTTCCTGCGGGAGCTTGAGCCTGATATGATCGGTATAGGACCGTTTATTCCCCACGCCGACACTCCGTTTGGGGATAAGGAGAAGGGCAGCCTGACAAAATGCCTGAATTTAATCGCTGTTTTAAGGCTGATGTTTCCGTACGCGCTTATTCCTTCGACAACGGCTCTCGGCACAATTCACCCCGAGGGACGCGAAATGGGACTTAAAGCCGGCGCGAATGTAATTATGCCGAACCTCTCGCCGGTAAACGTGAGGAAGCTCTACGAGCTGTACGATAATAAAATATGTACGGGAGAAGAGGCGGCGGAGTGCCGTTCGTGTCTTGAGCGGCGCGTGCGCTCGGTCGGATTTGAAATTGTAACGGACCGCGGCGACGTTAAAAAACCGCGCTGAACGCGGAAACGAAAGCGGGTCAGATGATAAAAAAATAATATTTTAAATCGCGAATAAAAAATGTTATACTCAAAATACGATTCCGCTGAAATCTTATTGCAAATTTTTGCGATACCCCAATTTTAAACGACAAATTGCGAATTATATAGTGTATATAATTCCTTCGGGAGAGAATATGGACTTGGAAGGCAAGGCGGTTTTGGCCGCGCAAAACGAAAAATTAAGAAATGAATTTATAAGCGAATATCAGAATTTTATATTGTCCTCCGCGAGCAAAGCGGTAAAAAGAAGCGTCACGGTAAGCGACGATGAATTTATGACCGCGATGATAGCGTTTAACGAGGCGATCGACAGCTATGACCGAAGCAAGGGTAAATTTCTTTCATTTGCGTCTATGGTTATACGCAACCGCCTTATAGATGAGCTTCGCCGCAATTCCCGACATACGGCGGCGGTATTTTCCGAGCTTGAAAACGAGAACGGCGCGCCGTTCGATATTCCCTCGAACGATAACCGCGATATTAAGTGGGAAATCGAAGCTCTCGAAGCGGAGCTGGCGGAGTTTGGAATATCGTTTTTTGAGCTTGCGGACGTATCGCCCAAAAGCCGCAAAACAAAACGGCTCTGCTATGACGCGGCGCGTTATATTATAAATGACGATAGGCTTTTGAAAACGGTAATCGATAAACATATTCTGCCTGTAAAGGAAGTATCCGAGGGAGCGGCTCTGAACAGAAAAACGCTTGAAAGGCACAGGAAATACATAATAGCGGCGGTGATTATCAAAACTTGCGATTATCCCGAAATATCCGCGTATTTCAACGTAAAGGAGGTGTGAGCTATGCGGGGCGTTATAATGTCCGCTGAAGGCAAATACGCGGTTCTTTTGACAAAGAACGGCGATTTTGTAAAAGTGAAAAATAAAAATTACTCGGCAGGCGATACGCCGCGCGTTTCGTCCAACGCGTCCCGAATATGCGCTATGGCGGCAAGTCTTGTTATTGTATGCGCGGGCATAGGCTCATACTTTACG
>CAYVUD010000134.1:0-3685 GCA_964454725.1 uncultured Lachnospiraceae bacterium | reverse complement strand
TGCGGATTTGTGTAAAGGTAGCACTAACGACTCTGACTCGTTCTGTCCGGGTTCGAATCCTGGATCCGCAGCCACGTCGCGGCAAGTCCTTTGGGCTTGCCGCGATTTTTTTATTCTCATAAAAAACAAGGACAACCGAAAGTCCCTGTTTTTATCCTGTTTATATCGGGTTTACGACCGACAACGCGGCTCTTTCCTTATCAAACTGCTTCTTGAACCTATTTTCGACGTCCTCAAACGTAACCGTTTTGTAAACGTCATAATAATTAAAATAGTCAATATTCATAAACAGAAAACGCAGGAACTCCGTCGCATAGTCCTCAACGTCGTTATGCGTTCTTATATACTTTCCCCATACGACCTTCTTTATCCTGTCAAAATCCTCGCGCTTAAGACCTTCGCGGCGCAGTCTCTCTATTTCCTCGATAATTATTTCATACACGCGCTTGGGGTCCTTCGACTCGCCCTCAATCGCCGAAAAAGCGTAGTCTGGCTGCATAGTGTATTCCGAGGCGAAATTCGCGTTTATAAGTCCTTCCTCGTAAAGCCGCGTATACAGAGGCGAGCTTTTGGAAAACAGCATTTTAAGCAGTATGTTGGTTTCTATGCTCTTTTTCAGCAGCCTGTTGCCGTCATAGCCGGTGTCGGCGTCCTTAAAGCCTATCATAAACATCGGCATCGCGACGCTCAGCTTTTGCTCGGCATAAGGCTTATTTATTTCCTCCGGCTCGTCGGGATATATTTTCTTTATCTCCTCGTCAAACGGCTCGTTTTTCTTCACGCCCTTTTCAATAATACCCGCGATTTCCTCCGGCTCTACGTTCCCCACGACTACTATGGACATATTCGAGAGGTTATAAAACGTATTGTAGCACTTGTAGAGATAATCCGCCGTTATATGGCTTATGCTCTCGACCGTTCCCGCGATTTCCTTTTTTACGGGGTGATTTTTGTAAAGACAGTCAAGCAGGTTAAACATAACCCTCCAACTGCCGCTATCGTCGTACATACGGATTTCCTGTCCTATTATGCCCTGCTCCTTCCGGACGCTTTCCTCGGTAAAATACGGACTTTGCACGTAGTCCATAAGCGTTTCGAGGTTTTCCTTTACGTTCGCGGTCGCGTCAAATAGGTACGCCGTCAGATTAAACGAGGTAAACGCGTTGGCGTTGCCGCCGTATTTGGAGAATTTGTCAAAGACATTGCTGCCGTCAGGCTGGTCGAACATCTTATGCTCCAGATAATGCGCTATTCCGTCGGGAACCTTAGTCGGCTCCGTTTCGCCCGGAACGACAAATTCGGAATCGACCGAGCCGTAGCGCGTTCCGAAAATAGCGTAGCTTCTGCTGTAATCCTTTTTGGGAATAATGTACACGCCAAGTCCCGAGGAATGTTCGCCGTGATAAAGCGTCTCTCCCGTAATTTTGCTTTCGGTTTTTTCAAGCTTCATTTATTTTTCCTCCTTCCCCGTAAGGAAATACACAGTGTCAAGCTCCAGCTTTTTCGCCGCCCGCACAACGTCCTCCGGAGTCACCGCGCTAATTTGCGCTTTGGCTGTCTTAATGTCGGTGTTTGTTCCGCTCACGTCCTCGCCGAGGTAATAATACTGCATAAGCCGCGGGTCGTCATAGAACGACTCAAGAGAGTTTAATATCGCGTTTACGCTCGATGTAAACTCAAGCTCCGATATATTTCCCTTCTTAATTTCCTCAAGCTGGGCAAGCGTTTCGTCATACGCCTTTTGAAAGTTTTTAAACTCTATTCCCGCGTTTACGATAAGCAATCCCTTAAACGGTTCGAGCTGACTTCCCGCGTAATACGCAAGGCTGAGCTTTTCGCGCACGTTATTGAAGAGCTTGGAGTGCGCTCCCGCGCCGAATACGCTGTTAAACACCTTCATTGCCGCCCGGTCGCTGCCGCTCGGCGCGGTGTTGGTACGAAAGCCTATCGCAAGCTTACCCTGCGCGACGTCCATTTTCTCAACAACATCGCGTTTCGCCTCCGATTTTTTAAGTATATCCGCCGACGCGATTTTTGCCTTCTTAAATTCAAGCTTATCGGTATACCTTCTTATTGTCTTTTCAATTTCGTTTATATCCGCGTCGCCGCATATATAAATATCTATGACCGACTCCGTGACGGCGGCTTTGTAATAGTCGTAAAGCGTTTCGGACGTAACCGCTTCTATGTCCTCCGCGTAACCGAGCTTGGGAACAGCGAATACATCTCCCCTGCACATTTCCTCTATACATCTTTGCGACGCGTATGAACGCTTATCGTTTTTGAGAGACTCTATTCTCTCGCACGCGTTTTTCTTCTCCTGCTCGAGCATATCCTTCGGAAACGCTCCGTTCTCGGTGTACGGCTCGAAAATTACCGACATAATAAGCGAGAGCAAGTCCGAAACGAGCGTTTCGCCCTCCGGCGCGAAAGCGTCCGATATTGTTTCGGCGCTAAAATACATTATCTGGTCGTTTCCGAGCTTCATAACCGACGAGCCGAGCGTCGCGCCGTAAAGGTTTTCGAGATATTTTGAAATTTCCTCAAGGTTTTCGCACATTTTACAGCCGCGCTTTAAAACATACGGCAGCAGCGCGTTCTTTGACGCGTCGTCTTTATTGAGCGCGCGGTGAATATATACGCCTACAGTCGTTGTTTTGAGCTTTTTCATAGGTATATAGCGCAGCCTGACATTTGAATTTATATTTATGCTTTCCATTTTTTTACTCCTTGGCTTTTTCATATATTATATTCCAATCCGCTTTAAATGTCAACCCACGAAGCTCTCTATATCGCGAAGCGACCATTCTCTGTGCAGCGCCATATTTATACCGTTGGCGACGGTTTTTGACATACGCTCTATTACCAAATCAATATCCTTTGTCGTCACCATCAGCGGAGCCAAATCCTCGGGAATTTCCATATCTGTAATATTCGCGGCGTCAATTACCGTCGGTACTCCGACGGCTATAACCTTAACTCCGAGCGTTTCCTTATTCAGCCCCTCGCGGTTGTTTCCCACGCCCGCTCCCGGCTGTATGCCGGTATCGGCTATCTGTATGGTAGTGTTTACTCTTCGGATATCCGCCGCGGCGAGCGCGTCCACGGCAATTATAAGCTCCGGCTTTACCCGCTCCGCCACGCCCTTTATAATTTCAAGCGTTTCAATGCCCGTGGTTCCGAGTACTCCGGGCGCGACGGCGCAAACGCCGCTCGTGTTCTCAAAGCCGGATATATTGTTCTTTATGTGATGCGTGACAAGGAGATTTGAAACCACCTCCGTACCTATCGCGTCGGGAGTTATATCGCGGTTACCAAGCCCGACTACAAGGGTAAGCGAATTGTTGCTTATCCCCGCCATTTTATTTATCTCCTCCGCGATTATGCCGCATACGTTCTCGTATTCGTCCACGCTGTATTTAAGATTGGGCGCTTCTATGCTGACGTAATTACCCTCCGCTTTACCGAGCGCTTTTGCTCCGTTTTCGTTTGTTATTTTAACTCTCGTGACCGAAATCCCGCCGTGACTTAATGTTTCCGCCTCCACTCCGTCTATTTGTTCCGTCTTGTCCGCGCTTTGACGGCTCAGCTCGTGCGCCTCAACCGCTAAGTCTGTTCTGATATTTTTCATTTTTATCACCTCGGTATCTATTTTTTGCCAAATACCGATTTATATACACAAAAA
>CAYVUD010000133.1:0-3770 GCA_964454725.1 uncultured Lachnospiraceae bacterium | reverse complement strand
AAAACCCGCCCCAAACCGCCAAAGGGCGGGGAAATTTTGTAATTGCAATATCGCTTTTTTTATGCTATAATGCAGATACAGAACAAACCGAAACGGAGAGAACGGATATGAAAAAAATAATTGCGGCGTTATGCGCGGCTGTGACGCTGGGCGTTTTGGCGGGCGCGGAGGAGGAAATAACCGTCCTTGTAAACGGCGACAGGGTTGAGTTTGACCGACCGCCTATCATTGTAAACGACCGCACTCTTGTGCCTATGCGCGCGATTTTTGAAAAGCTCGGACTTACGGTGCAGTGGTTTGAGGAGGAACAGCGTATAACGGCGTTTGACGGGGAAATGAACATAACGATGTTTATAGACAGTCCGTATATTTATCTTGATGACGAGGCGTTTAAAATAGATACCGCTCCCGTTATCATAGACGACCGCACGCTTGTGCCGCTTCGGGCAATAAGCGAGTCGCTTAACGGCGACGTCGAATGGGACGGCGAAAGCAGAACCGTTACAATAGAAATCAAGGAAAGAGAAGAAAGCTCCGACGAGGAGCTTGAAAAGAAAATTTTTGAGCTAACCAATGCCGAGCGGAAAAAAATCGGACTTGACGAGCTTGTATGGAACGAGGAGCTTGCGGCTCTGGCGCGGGCGCACAGCGCCGATATGGCGGAGCGCGGCTTTTTCAGCCACGAAAATCCCGACGGCAAAACGCCGTTTGACAGAATGAGGGACGCGAACATAAATTATACCGCCGCCGCGGAAAATATAGCCGCGGGTCAGGCGACGCCCGAGGACGCGATGAAGGCGTGGATAAACTCCGAGGGACACAGAGCCAATATTTTAAATCCAAAGCTTAAGGAGCTTGGCGTAGGACTCGCGCGCGGCGGCGAGTACGGCGTATACTGGACCCAGAATTTCGCGACGTTCAGGTAACGCCCGAGCAATCGGAAAATGCCCGATATTCGTAAGGGAAATACGATTGTCGGGCTTTTGTTATGCGCGGCGGTAAAAACGGATTTAAACATTTTTAAACGCAATACGCAAATAAATTATACCGCGCAAAAAATTTCAACACTTTTGCGCTCTCAGGTGTTTTATTGGTGAAGGCGGAAAAAGGCGGTGGAATACATATGACAATCGAGGAGCTGTATGACGAGCTGTATGACGAGCTGCTGTTGTGGTGTTCGTCAATGTGCGGTGACGAATCGCTGGCGGAGGACTTTGTGCAGGAGGGTTTTGCGCGCGCTTTGATAAATTCAAAGACCCTAATGCCGCTGCATAATAATCAGCAAAGAGCGTGGCTTTACAGAACGATAAAAAATATGTATCTCAACCATATTCGCCATTCCGTTTTCGAGTCGATCGCCGAGTACGTTCCCGAAACAGCCGATCTTACGGACGAATATGAAAAGTCAGATGTGAAGCAATTTTTAACAATTCTGCCGGACGTCGAGCGAACGCTGTTTGATATGAGATATTTTAAAGGGTATAACTCAACGGAATTATCCCGAATATTTAATATGCCCGCGGGAACGGTGCGGTCAAAGCTATCCTCCGCGAGAAAGAAATTAAAAAATATTATAAAGGAATGAAAGGGGAAAATACAATGAATAAGAAAAAAAAGCTGACCATAAACTGCGAAATTTGCGATACGCGAAAACTTTCGGAAAAATCGTATGAGGAATACGAGCAAATAATACTCAACGCCGAAACAGTCATTGTAAACGAGCGCAGCAAAGAGCTTTTTAACAAGCTAAACATAGTATGCAACGCGGAGAAATTTATAGAGGTTGAAAACGATAGAGCCCTTGACATACCCGTCATTAAAAGAATAAACGGCAGTTGCAGTATCGGCTCCGCCGTTCCGCGGGAGGATAATACCGTTCTGAAGGTGAACGGCACGCTTACGATATGTCCAAAAGCGGAGGAGGCGCTGCGGCATTATCTCCGGATTTCGGTAAACGGCAGCGTTATTTGTCCGGAAAGTATGTCCGGCTGCCTGACGCGCGTATCCGTAAACGGCAGCGCCATAACATATCCCGACGACTATACGCTCTTATCGAACAATTTTGTTATTGACAAATATTTCCCGCTCCGCGCGGCGGATAACGGAAAATATTTTGTGCCGAATACCGTCAAGCTGTTTGATAAAGAAGCAAGCGCCGCTATTCTTGCCGAAAAAAATGTACGCTTCAAAGCAAAAAAGCTGCTCATACCGGAGGAAAAAATCGAGGAATTCGCGCCGCTTTTTGACGAAACAACACAGTTTATCGTTGCGCCGCGCGGATTTTCCGTCGTTGACGGAAGCGCGAAGCTCGACGACGAGCTTGTGAAAAAGTACGGAAAAAACATTTTTATTTACGGCAATCTTGACGCAAAGGGCGATATTTCCGATATAGCGGCGCGTATCGAAAAGCTGATAATAACCGGCAAGGTAACATTGACCGCCAAAAGCGCGGCGGTGTTTGAAAAAATCAGCGCGGAATACAAAAAATCCGAGATCGTAAAAGAGGTAATCTGGGACAGTCAAGCGAGCGCCGCGCTGACTAACGACTGTTTAAACATTTCAAAAGAAGGAATAAGCATAACGAATACCGGCGTTGTTACGGTTGCGGAGGATATTGCTCCGGAGGATATTACGCGCTTGGTCGATTTAAAAAACATCGGCGCCGTAGTATGCTCGGAAGAACAAATTGCCGCCGTGAAAACGGTCGGAACAAATATCGGTGAAATTACGACGGAACCGATTGAAAACTTAATCTCATTGATAGAGGTTATAAATGCCGAAAAATATGTTATGTAGACGCGTTTTGAAAAAGCGGACGCAAAACCGGCGGGGCGTATTCCGAAAACTCCTTATCGGCGAGCCGAAAAATACGGTTGTTTTTTTGCGGGAAAATCCTGTAAACACTGTTAAATTAAATGAAACTTTCATAAAAATTACAAAAAAATTACAAATTAATATAGACATTTCCACAAATTGTTGTTATAATAATAACATAGGTCAGCGCGCAATCCGATATGACCGAATAAATAATTAAACAGGAGGAAATTCCAATGGCAAAAAAATATGTGTACCTTTTCAGCGAAGGCAACGCGAACATGAGAGAGCTTTTGGGCGGCAAGGGCGCAAACCTTGCGGAGATGACAAATCTCGGACTTCCCGTACCTCAGGGCTTTACTATCTCAACCGAGGCTTGTACTCAATATTATGAGGACGGCAGAACAATCAATGATGAAATTCAGACCCAGATTAACGAGCATATCGTTAAAATGGAGGGTATCACCGGAAAGAAGTTCGGCGATAAGGAAAACCCGCTTCTTGTATCGGTACGTTCGGGCGCGAGAGCGTCAATGCCGGGTATGATGGACACGATCCTTAACCTCGGCATCAACGAGGACGTTGTTGAGTTTATGGCTAAAAAATCGGGCAACCCGCGTTGGGCTTGGGACTGCTACAGAAGATTTATTCAGATGTATTCCGACGTCGTTATGGAGGTCGGTAAGAAATATTTTGAGGAACTAATCGACAAAATGAAGGCTAAGAGAGGCGTTACTCAGGACGTTGAGCTTACGGCGGACGATTTGAAGGAGCTGGCGGAGCAGTTCAAGGCCGAGTATAAGTCGAAAATCGGTCAGGATTTCCCCGACGACCCGAAGGAGCAGCTTATGGGCGCGGTTAAGGCGGTATTCCGTTCGTGGGACAACCCCAGAGCAAACGTATACCGCCGCGATAACGATATTCCGTATTCGTGGGGTACGGCGGTAAACGTACAG
>CAYVUD010000132.1:0-3787 GCA_964454725.1 uncultured Lachnospiraceae bacterium | reverse complement strand
ATTTCAACACCGCCGTCCGCGATAGTCGCAAGCAAACGGGCAAGACTTGAAATCGGTGAATTCAAGCTTCCCATCATCTTCGCGATTAATGTCTCGAAATTCGGAGTAGCCGCCAGCTTCTTGATTTCATCAAGACTTATAACAGCGCCGTCCATAAAACCTGCCTTAATCTCAAGCTTCTCATTGTCCTTGGCAAAATCCGAAAGAACCTTCGCGGGAGCAACCGCGTCCTCCGAAGAAACCGCTATAGCCGTAGGACCGTGAAGAGCCTCGTCAAGACCTTCAAGACCTGTTTCCTTTGAAGCTAAACGAAGAAGCGTGTTCTTGATTACGAAATACTTTACGTTAGCGGCTCTGAGCTTATTTCTAAGGTCGGTGTCCTCCTCGACGTTAAGACCTCTGTAATCGACGAGAATACCTGTCTGAGCCGCTTTTAAAGCCTCGACAACCTCGGCGACCTGCGCCTTCTTTGCTTCCAAAACCTTCTCGCTTGGCATAATTCATTTCACCTCCCGTAATAATATTTTCTTTGAAAATCCTTATGCCCGCGTATTAAAAAGGCTCTCGGTCGCAGACCGAGAGCCGTAATAATCATTACTTAACACCCTCGGTAGGACTTACGGCGAACAGCTTTGCTGTCCGACAGCCGACTGTCTACGGATTTTCAACTGTTACAGTATAACACACCATATGCGCGTTGTCAAGACTTTTTTTGAAAAATATGGGCAATAGCGCATATTTCGGAAAATTATCCGCGCTTATTGCCGCTTTTTTTAATCCAATTATAAACATTCGCTTTGCTCATACCGAAAATTTTCCCGATCTCGCGTCCGCTCGCGCCCGCGTAGTAGGCTTTTAACGCCTGTTCCCTAATTTCGTCCGAATATTCTCTCTTTTTCGGGTTTATCGTATATGATATGCCGCACTCCTTGCACTTGCAGCGCTGTGTGCCGGAACGGTTATATCCGCACCTGACCTGATTTTCAATTTTTCCGCATTTGGGACATCTCTTGTCCTCGCTTATCGTTATTTTTCTCATAGCCGTATTATACCATAATATTCGTCGTTTGTCCGTTTATTTTAATTAAGCTTTACTGATTTTCCCGAGCCGGCTTCAGTATTCTCCTCGCCTCGCCCGCGAGGTACAGAGAACCGCAAACGCAGACAATTTCGTCCTCGCCGACGTATTTAAGAGCAAGCTCCAGAGCCTTTTCAATATCCGCTTCAACGATCGTGTCGGCTTTTACGCTCCGCGCCGTTTCCGCGAGACGCTTCGCTCTCAGGCAGCGCGGCGTTTTAAGCTCCGTCGCTATAAACAGTCTCGCCGCCGGCGCTATCGTTTCAACACACGGCTTAAAGCTCTTATCCTCCATCATCGCCATTACTACAATTATATTTTTATGAAGCGCCGTCAGAGAGCTTTTGAGCGCCTCTATACCGTCAATATTGTGCGCGCCGTCTATAACGACGTTGCCGCGCACGAACTCGAACCGCGCCGGCCACCTTACCGAGGCGAAACCGCCGCATATCGCGTTATAGGTTATCTTTACGCCTTTTTCGCGAAGCGCGAAAAGCGTTTCAAGCGCGACCGCGGCGTTTTGCGCCTGATAGCCGCCTTTAAGCGAGAGCGGATAATATACGCCGTCGTAAACCACCCCGTCGTCCTCAAGCTCCGCGGCGCGCGCTACCCTCAGCGACGCTCGGCGTTTATGACATTCCTCCTCGATTACAGGCATAACGCGCCTGTTGGGGTGCGAAACGACCGTGCCGCAATCCTTTATTATTCCGCACTTTTCAATCGCAATCTGCTCGGGCGTGTCGCCCAAGTATTGCATATGATCGAGACCAATCGACGTTATAACGCTCACAACGCTCTCGTCAATGACGTTTGTCGCGTCGCAGCGTCCGCCCATACCCGCCTCTAAAACCACATAATCGCAGCCGGCATTTTCAAAATACGAGAACGCGACCGCGGTTATAAACGCGAACTCCGAAACAGGCGTGTCGCTTTTTTCCATCGTATCCTTTACGTACCAGATGTACTCGGAAAGCGCCCCGTCGGAAATGTTCGCGCCGTTTATCTGTATTCTCTCGTTAAAGACCTCGATATAAGGCGAGGTGTAAAGACCGGTTTTATATCCCTGGGCGTGAAGCGCGGAGGCTATCATAGCGGCGGTTGAGCCTTTGCCGTTTGTGCCGGCGATATGAATAAATTTCAATTTCTCCTGCGGCGTACCCAGACATTCCAAAAGTCTTTGCAAATTAGCGTTGCCGAGCGGTTTTTGAAATTTGGGGATAGAATGGACATACTCAAGCGCTTCTTTGTATCTCATTATATATCCGCTCCCTTCCCTTAACGCTCAGTCCTACATATTCTCCATCGCTTTTATGCTTTCCGATACTTTGGATAACATTTCCTTATATTTTTCGCCCTTCGCTCTTTCCTCGTCAACGACCTTCCGCGGCGCTTTCGCAACAAAGCCGGCGTTATTCAGCTTGCCCTCGACTCTTTTTATCTCGCCTTCGAGCTTTTTCTTCTCGGCGTTAAGCCGCTCCAGCTCCTTGGCTTTATCGACAAGCTCGTCAAGCGGAATATAAATCTCCGCCGACGGAACGACTACGTTTACCGCGTTTTCGTCAATACCGCTCTTGTCAGTCTGAACAACAGCCTCGCTCGCCGACGCTAATTTTTCAAAAAACACCGTTCCCTTTTTGAATACCTCCGTCTTGCCGGTTACGATTATAACCTTCGCCTTCTTTGACGGCGGGACGTTCATTTCCGCGCGGCGGTTCCTTACCGCCGACACCGCCCGCATAATAAGCTCCATACTCTCAACGTCATCGGGGAAATTAAGCTCCGGATTGTATGTCGGGTAATCGCTTATAACGATACTCTCGCCCTCGTGCGGCAGGTGCTGCCATATTTCCTCGGTAATAAACGGCATAAACGGGTGAAGAAGCTTCATAGTGTTCGACAAAACATACGTTAAAACGTACTGCGCCGTTTTCGCCGTCGGATTTTCCTTATCAAACAATCTCGGCTTTACAAGCTCGATATACCAGTCGCAGAAGCTCTCCCAGATGAAATCGTACAAATTCGAGAGCGCTACGCCAAGCTCGAACTTGTCGAGGTTTTCCGTAACCGACTTTACAACGTCGTTGTACTTAGACAAAATCCACTTATCCTCAAGCCGCAAATCCGCCAAATCCGGCAGCTTGTTCTCGGTAATGTCAAGGTTCATCAGCGTGAAACGCGACGCGTTCCAAATCTTGTTCGCGAAATTACGGCTCGCCTCAACTCTTTCGGTATAGAAACGCATATCGTTGCCGGGCGCGTTTCCGGTAGCGAGAGTAAAGCGGAGCGCGTCCGCGCCGTACCGCTCTATAATCTCCAGCGGGTCAATGCCGTTGCCGAGTGACTTTGACATCTTTCGTCCCTGCGCGTCACGCACAAGACCGTGAATAAATACCTTCTTAAACGGCGCTTTTCCCGTATGCTCTATACCCGAAAACATCATTCTCATTACCCAGAACGGAATTATGTCGTAGCCGGTAACAAGCACGCTTGTCGGGTAAAAATACTCGAAATCCTCGGTTTTGTCCGGCCAGCCAAGCGTTGAGAAAGGCCAGAGCGCCGACGAGAACCACGTGTCGAGCGTGTCGGGGTCCTGACGCATTTCCTTGCCGCATTTTGGGCATATGGGTTTTTCGTCCTTAGTTACGAGCATCTCGCCGCAGTCGTCGCAGTAAAACGCGGGTATTCTGTGTCCCCACCAGAGCTGGCGCG
>CAYVUD010000131.1:0-3801 GCA_964454725.1 uncultured Lachnospiraceae bacterium | reverse complement strand
CCGTTCTCCGCAAACAAAGCGTCCGTTTTTTAGATATTTTATCCAAACGGGCGCTTTATATGCAAAAAAAACAACGCCCTTTCGGGCGCTGTCGGATATTTTAAATTTTTATATGCACCAATCCCAAAATTCATCTTGCTTCAGCTCTTCCGAATTGCCGCGGCTGTACTGCAATTCGGGACTTTTTACGCTTACCCTCATTCCTTCCGAAATCGAGCTTACGATAAACGCGTTTCCGCCTATAGTCGCGCCTTTGCCGATAACCGTGTCGCCTCCGAGGACTGTCGTTCCCGAATAAATCGTGACGTTATCGCCTATTGTCGGGTGGCGCTTAACGCCTTTTAGCTGCTGTCCCTTTCTTGTCGAGAGCGCGCCGAGCGTTACTCCCTGATAAATTTTGACGTTATCGCCTATCTCGGTCGTTTCGCCGATTACAATGCCCGTGCCGTGGTCGATAAAGAAATATTTGCCTATCTTCGCGCCGGGGTGAATATCTATTCCCGTTTCGCTGTGCGCGTACTCGGTCATAATGCGCGGTATCATCGGCACGTCCAGAAGCCACAGCTCGTGCGCGATACGGTAAACCGTAATCGCGAACAGCCCGGGATAGGAAAAAATAATCTCGTCGGTACTGTACGCGGCGGGGTCGCCGTTGTATGCCGCCTGAACGTCGGTATAGAGATACTCGCGTATATGCGGAATTTTTACGAGAAACTCATCGGCTACGCGCTCCGCGTGGGCGTTTATCTCCGAGCGCGGGCAATCCCTGCACAGATCCTGATTGCCAAGCGCTTTCGCTATCTGTTTTTTCAGATTGTACTGTATAAACTCCAGCCTTTCGCCAACCAGAAATTTCAGATATTCGCTTCTGACCCTGTTCTCTCCGAAATATCCCGGGAACAGTACGCGCCGTATTTCCTCAACGACCCTTATAAGCATTTCCTTGTTGAGCATATGCTCCGCGTCCACCCTTACGGTCAAATCATATTGATCGTAGCTTTCAAGAATGAGCTTTGTCAAGTCCTCTGTTTTATTGCTCATTTCAAATCACCCTTCCCTGATAAAAACTTTACGGCCTCGCCCGCGGCTATCATACCGGCTGCCGCCGGCGCGAACGCCGTACTGCCGGGCGCGTGGCGGCCGTTTTCGCTTTTCGCCGCCTTAATCGGTTTTTCCTCCGAATAGACCGCCTTAAGCTTCTTTATACCGCGTTTTTTAAGCTCGTACCTCATTGTGCGCGCGAGCGGACAGACGGAGGTTTTATAAATGTCCGCGACCTTGAACGCGGACGCGTCGAGCTTATTTCCGGTTCCCATACAGCTTATGACGGGAACTCCGGCTTCATTCGCGCGAATTATAATTTCGATTTTCGCGGTTACCGTGTCAACCGCGTCGATGATGTAATCATAGACGGAGAAGTCGTAATCCGCGGAATTATCGGGCGTATAAAAGCATTTGTGCGCGTTTATCACAATGTCGGGATTAATCGACAGCGCCCGTTCCTTCATAACGTCCGTCTTATACCGTCCTATCGTGCCGCGCGTCGCGATAATCTGACGGTTCAGATTGGTTACGGAAACCGTGTCGTTATCGAAAATATCGACCGTGCCGACGCCGCTCCTGACGAGCGCCTCGATCGCGTAGCCGCCGACTCCCCCGACTCCGAACACCGCGACGCGTGAATTTTTCAGGCGTTCCATACCGTCGCCGCCCAAAAGCATTTCGGTTCTTTGAAACTGATTTTCCATTACTCCGACCTCCGAACAACCGAATAAAATACTTTTTTTAAATTATACCATTTATTACCGTAAAATGTCAATACAAGCGGTATATTTCCGCGCCGTCAAACGGCGCGGCTCAAAAAGCCGCTAAATTTCCTCAAATTCAAATTTTGCGACGTCAAACAGTCCCATATCCGTAACGCGTATTTCGGGAATTACCGGCAGCGGTAAAAACGCGAGCGACAAAAACGGGTCGATTCCGTCGGCGACTCCGACTGCTTTCGCGGCGGCGTACAGCCTGTCGTGAGCGGCGATTACCTCGTCGGCGGGCTTTTCGGACATAAGTCCCGCAACGCCAAGCTCCAGATACTCGAGGACCTTTCCGCCCGAGCAGACCGCGATACCGCCCGATTTGCCGAGCGCGTTTGCCGCCGCCGCCATATCCGCGTCGTTGTCGCCGATTACGATTACGTTGTGGGAGTCGTGCCCGACGGACGAGGCGATCGCGGCGTTTTTGATACCGTAGTTTGTGACATAGCCAAACCCCTTTGTCCCGAGATTACGGTGACGCTCGATTACGCACACCTTCGAGGGACGGTCGCTAAGCGACGCTGTGACTTTTTTCGTTATAATCGCGTCGGGAATAAGCTCTATTGCCGTAAATTTTTCGGTTTTCGGCGCGAAGGCGAAAAAGTCCGCGCCGAGCTTGGGAAGATGTACGCTGTCCGTAACGGCGGACGCGTCGGTTTTAACCGCGTCAAACAGCGCTTTTCCGTCCCTCGCGGCAAGCGCGCCGCCCTTAAACACGTGCGTTATCCTCGTAAGCTCCAAATCCTCGCTTACCACTATATCCGCGTCGTATGAGGGCGCTATCGCCCCTTTGCGCGCGAGACCGTAACATTCGGCAGCGTTCAGCGTTGCCATTATAATAGCGTCAATCGGCTTTACACCGAGGCTTGCCGCCTTTCTTACGCAGTAGTCAACGCTTCCGTCGCGGCGAATCTCGCCGACAAATCGGTCGTCCGTACAGAAGGCGCAGCGGCGCAGCGTATATGGAGTCAGTCCGCCGATTAAGCGCGCCAAATCCTTCGAGAGCGTTCCCTCGCGCAGGAAAATGTACATACCCTTGCCGACTTTCTCTGTAAGCTCGTCCGCGCGCGAACATTCGTGGTCGGTTTTAATTCCCGCGCAGGCGTAAGCGTCAAGCGCGCGGCCGCTCAAAAGCGGCGCGTGACCGTCGATTTTCTCGCCTATGAGCTTGCCGAGCGTTTCCTCGTCGGCGTTCACAACGCCCGGGTAGTTCATCATCTCGCCGATACCGAAAAATTCGGGCGCGAGCCGCTTTGTGTCCGCGGCGGTAAAGGACGCGCCGGAGTGTTCAAACGGAGCCGACGGCACGCAGGAGGGAAGCATATACTTTATTTCAAGAGGCACTGTATCCGCGCTCCTTTTCATAAAGTCAAGCCCCTTTTCGCCGCGGACGTTTGTTATTTCGTGCGGGTCGGCGATAACGGTTGTAACACCGTGCGGCATTACCGCCCGCGCGTATTCCGCGGGAGTTACCATAGAGGACTCTATATGTATATGCGCGTCGATAAGCCCGGGAAGAACGTATTTTCCGTTAAGCTCGATTTCGTTGTCCGCAAAATAACCGCCTACGCCGCATATTTTTCCGTCCGCGACCGCGACGTCGGCGTTCGTTATTTCACCGGTAAACACGTTGACGATTTTGCCGTTTTTGAGAACCAAATCGGGCTTTTTTCTGCCCATAGCGGCGTCTATAAGCCTTTTCAAAGCAATCAACCCCTTTTATTAGCTGTTTTGATATAATTATACACCGCTCCGGACTGTTTTTCAAGAGTGAAAACTCCGACAAAAATCGAGTTTGTGAATAAAATATTATCATTTTGTAAACAATTTCGGATTAAGTTGACAGCCGAAATTTAAAGTGCTAAACTTGTATAGTAATATTACGCTAAAATTACTATTTGCCGGAGGAAAGCTATGAACGAGTTTGATGATGTAACGGTTTCCGAAACAAACGATGATTTTCAAGAGGAGATTGACGAAACGGCGGGCG
>CAYVUD010000130.1:0-3830 GCA_964454725.1 uncultured Lachnospiraceae bacterium | reverse complement strand
CAAAAAAAGACCGTCCCGCGCCCGTATCGGGCGGGGACGGCAGGCTTTAATCAATCCCACGTATCGTCCTCTTTGTGCAGTCCCTGCATATACTCGTCCATCGCGTCGGCAACCTGCTTTGAAAAATTCACCGCCTCAACAACCGTTTTCGCGCCTCTTACGACGTCGCCCGAGGCAAAAATGCCGTCGCGGGTCGTTTCGCCGAACGTATTGGTAACCAAAAGTCCCTTCTCGTCCACCTCGATACCGGTCGTGGTTGACACAATTCTGTCGCGCGGACCCTGACTTATCGCTATAATAGTGGAATCGGCGGGGTAAAGGTCCTCCGTGCCCTTTATCGGGTACAAATGACCGTGACCGTCGCACTCAAGCTCGACAAACACAACTCCCTCGTCGATTATCTCAACCGGCTCGACGTGCATTACAAAGTCCACGCCGTCATATTTGGCGTACTCAACCTCGTGGTCGCTCGCCGCAAGATGGTCGCTTCGCGAGAACACCGTAACCTTCTTGCAGCCGTGTCTGAGCGCGGTTCTGGCGACGTCCATCGCGGAGTTGCCCGCGCCTATGATATTAAGGCTCTCGCCGAGGTTGTACACGTCCGGATTTGTCAGATAATTAATCGCGTAATGCACATTACCGAGCGTTTCGCCCTTGATGTGGAGCGTGTTCGGTCTCCACACTCCGGTGCCTATGAATATCGCGCTGTAGCCGTCGCGGAACATATCGTCAACGCTTATTGTCGTGCCTATGGACGTGTTGGGACGTATCTTAATGCCCAGAGCCATAAGCTTTTCCTTATACCGCTCAAGAATAGACTTGGGGAGTCTGAACTCCGGTATGCCGTAGCGCAGCACGCCGCCTATCTTCTCCTTCGACTCGAAAATCGTTATATCGTAGCCCCTCTGCGCGAGGATAATCGCTATGGTTATGCCCGCCGGACCCGCGCCTATAATACCGGCGCGCATACCGTTTTTCTCAATATCCCCGAAATTGAGCTTGGCAAAATAATTTTCGGATATGTAATTCTCGATAGTGCTTATATGCACCGGCGCGCCCTTGCGGTTAAGAACACAATGCCCCTCGCACTGGTTCTCGTGGTTGCAGATAAGCGAGCAGATAATCGAGAGCGGATTATTGGAAAAAAGCATCTCGCCCGCCTTATTAATATCCCCCTCGAGAAATGTATGTATCACGTCCGGAATAGGCGTGTTAATCGGGCAGCCCGTCCGGCACATCGGTTTTTTGCAGTTTAAACAGCGTTTAGCCTCGTCAATTACGTGTAATGCCATTTTTTTACCTCCCTGTGAGATTTATATTAAGTATATTATATAATAATTTTTCAGGCTTGTCAATTTGATTTTTGGTTATTTTATTGAATTTTTTGTTAATTTTTATTGCTTTTTTGTTGAAAAGTACATTTTTTTATATCTTGACACAAACGCGAAATTCCTATATACTAAATGTCAACCGGCGCATACTATATTATAACTGAACAGACAGTGATATTTCACCGGTCGGGCCGAAAACGGCAGCAGGATAGCCTGTGGGACAGATTTTTGTTTCACGGGTATTTTTTGTGTAGAACGGCACGTTGGGGAAATATCTCGATAAGGAGGTTATTATGGCAAAAAATATAAATCCCGCCAAAACCGCGAACCGCGTTTCGGTTATAAGCATTATCGTAAATCTCGGCTTATCGCTTTTTAAGCTTATCGTCGGAATAATCGCTCATTCAAGCGCGCTCGTATCCGACGCGGTACACAGCGCGTCGGACGTTATAAGCACGTTCGCGGTCATAGCGGGCGTAAACATTTCCGCGCGCGCCTCGGATAAGGGACACCAATACGGACACGAGAGAATGGAGGACATCTTTTCCATTTTGCTCTCGGGACTTCTTTTCGCGACCGGCGCGGGCATAGGCTACAGCGCCGTAATGAAAATAGCAAACGGCAGCTATAAAACCGCCGCCGCGCCGGGCGTTATCGCGCTTATCGCCGCGCTCGTCTCGATTGTGGTCAAAGAATTGATGTTCCGGTATACAATGCGCGCGGCGAAAAAAATCAATTCCACCGCGCTTCGCGCCGACGCGTGGCACCACAGAAGCGACGCGCTTTCGTCAATCGGCTCGTTCGCGGGCGTTTTGGGCGCGCGTCTGGGTTTTCCCGTATGCGACCCCGTCGCGGGCGTTATAATCTGCGTATTTATCATCAAGGCGGCGTGGGACATTTTCCGCGACGCGACAGATCAGCTTGTCGATAAATCGTGCGGCGAGGAGGAATGTCTAAAGCTGCGCGAGGTAATCGCGTCGGTGGACGGCGTGGTTTCGATAGACGATTTAAAAACACGCCTTTTCGGCGCGAAAATATATGTTGACGTGGAAATAGGCGCGGACGGCAATCTTACCTTATATAAAGCGCACGACATCGCGGAGCGCGTTCACCGCAAAATAGAGGAGAGCTTCGCCGACGTTAAGCACTGTATGGTACACGTAAATCCGAAAAAAGTCGGCAAAACACTTGACAAAACGGAAAAATAACGGTATAATTACTTTATTATGCTAAAGCGATAAAGCAAAAGGAGAAAATTATGTCAGACTGGAAGCTTCACACACCAAACGGCGTAAACGACATACTGCCTGCCGAATGTGCCGTTAAAAAGGAACTCGAGAGTACAATATGGTCGGTGTTCGCCTCGATAGGCTACAAGGAGGTCGAAACTCCGACGTTTGAATACTACGACTGCTACGCCGGCTCCGGCGGTCAGATTTCGCAGGAAACGATGTTTAAATTCTTTGACGATCAGGGACGTATACTCGTATTGCGCCCCGACTTTACAACCTCGATCGCGCGTATGGCGGCGACTAAGGAGAGTTCTCGGACGCTCCCTCTTCGTTATTGCTACACCGGAAGCGTGTTCCGCGCGGAACAGACCGAGGGCGCGAGGCAGAGAGAGTTTACGCAAAGCGGAATAGAGCTTATCGGTTCCTACTCCCCCGCGGCGGACGCGGAGGTTATTTCGGCGGCGATTGAGGCGATTCTCGCCGTCGGGATAGAGGAATTTTCAATGGAGATAGGGCAGGTCGCGTTTTTCAACGGACTTATCGAACAGGCGGGACTTGACGAGACCTTGACGGAAAAGCTTCGCGAGAGAATTGACTCCAAGGACTCCGTTGGGATTAAAACGATAGTTTCAAAGCTCGCCATAGACGAGGATATAAAAAATCTGATGATAGAGCTGCCGTATCTGTTCGGAGATATGAGCGTACTGGAAAAGGCTGACGTTAAAGGTCTTAACAAGACCTCAAAAGCGGCTCTGGCGAATTTAAAACGAATTTACGAGCTTCTTTGCCTTTACGGTTTCGAGAAATACATTTCGATAGACCTCGGTATGCTCCAGAGTATCGACTACTACACCGGCTCGATTTTTAAGTGCTACACCCGCGGAATAGGCTTCCCCGTCTGCGCGGGCGGCCGCTACGACAATCTTATGGGCAAATTCGGCGCGCCTATGGGCGCGGTAGGCGTGGCTATAGGAATAAACCGCGTTATGTCGGCGCTTGGACGCGAGAGCGCGGAGGGTGTTTCTTCATCGCTTATTTTTGCCGAAAGGGACGCCGAGGGTATCGCGTATGAGCTGGCGTACAACCTGAGAGTAAACGGCTGTCTTGTCGAAATGTATATCGGCGGCGGCGATTTTAAAGACGCGGAAAAGTACGCGGGAGAAACCGATACGGGCGCGATGCTCCGCGTATTCCCCGACGGCAGGCTGCAAATTAAGGACTTTACGAAGCGGGAAATAATCGAAACGACCGCGGACGATTTTCTGGG
>CAYVUD010000129.1:0-3894 GCA_964454725.1 uncultured Lachnospiraceae bacterium | reverse complement strand
TTAACTTTTTCCCTTAAATACGCCGCAAATTCGTCTCTGAGGTCGTTTCTTGCGAGCGCGAAATCGACCGTCGCGCGCAGAAAGCCCTGCTTGCTTCCCATATCATAGCGCCTGCCCTCGAAATCGTAGGCGTAAACGTCCTCGGTTTCGAGCAGCTTGACAATCGCGTCGGTGAGCTGTATCTCGCCGCCCGCGCCCTTGCCGGTATGCTCAAGACAATCGAAAATCGCGGGAGTGAGAATATAACGCCCGAGCGCCGCGACGTCCGAGGGCGCGTTTTCGGGTTTGGGTTTCTCAACCATACCCTTCATTTTGTACAGCCTGCCGTCTATCCGGCAGCAGTCAACGACGCCGTATTTTGATACGTGTTCCATACCGACTTTTTGCACCCCGATAACGGTTGAGCCGACCCGCTCAAACTGCTCGATTAACTGCTTTAAGCACGGCTTTTCGTTTACCACAACGTCGTCGCCGAGCATTACCGCGAACGGCTCGCCGCCCGCGAAGGACTTGGCGCAGAGTATCGCGTGTCCGAGTCCCTTCTGCTCGCGCTGACGGGTAAAGTGTACGTTGATTTTTTCCGACACGCCTCGCACCGCCTCAAGCATTTCACGCTTGTTATCGCGCTCCAGCACCGTTTCAAGCTCAAACGCCTTGTCGAAATGGTTTACGATTGCGTCCTTGCCGCGCGAGACGATTATGAGCAAATCCCTTATTCCGCTCTCCATCGCTTCCTCCGCGACGTACTGTATAGTCGGCTTGTCGATAATGGGGAGCATTTCCTTCGGAACCGCCTTTGTCGCGGGCAGGAACCGTGTCCCGAAGCCCGCCGCGGGAATAACCGCTTTTGTGATTTTCATAAAATTCTACAGCCTTTCCGTGAATTAAAATTATTTTTCACTTGTTATTATAACAGAAATATTGTATAATAACAAGTAATAAACAGCGAGGAGATAATAATTATGTACATAAAGGATATTTTCAGTACGAAAAAACCGGTGCTTTCGTTCGAGGTGTTTCCGCCCAAGAAGGAATCGGGCTTTGAGACCGTCACGAAGGCGATAGACGAAATGTCGAGGCTGCCGATAGACTATATGAGCGTCACCTACGGCGCCGGCGGCTCGACCTCCAAAAAAACCGCCGAAATAGCGGAGTATTTGGGGAAACGATTAGACCTGACCGCTCTGGCGCATCTTACCTGCGTGTCGCTGACGCGCTCCGAGGTGAGGGAGGCTCTCGCGGACTTGAAAAACAGGGGAATAGAAAATATTTTGGCGCTTCGCGGCGACATTCCGCAGGACAAGTCGCTTTTAAAGACCGACTACAAATACGCGTCCGAGCTTGTCGCGGATATAAAGAGCTTCGGCGGTTTTTCCATAGGCGGCGCGTGCTATCCGGAGTGCCACCCCGACTCGCCGAACCTTGAAACAGATATTGACAATTTGAAAATCAAGGTTGACGCGGGCTGCGATTTCCTTGTTACGCAGTTGTTTTTTGACAATAACGCGTTTTACAATTTTAGGGATAAAGCGGTAAAAAAAGGCATAAACGTGCCGATAAACGCGGGTATTATGCCCATTACCGCCGCGAGCCAGATCGGAAAGATGTGTATGCTCTCCGGCGGCGCGGCTATGCCGTCGAAGTTCACGCGCATTATTTCCAAGTACGGCGATAACCCCGCCGCGCTTAAGCAGGCGGGAGTCGCTTACGCGGTTGAGCAGATCATAGACCTGCTCTCAAACGATATTGACGGTATTCATATTTACACTATGAACAAGCCCGATGTGGCGGAGAAGATAGTAACGGTTATTAATAATCTGTTTTGAGGCAAGGTTGAACCTTAATTTCGCGAAAGGAATTAATTGTAATAATTATGAAAAAGGTAATAAGTCTTACGCGGCGGGCGATAGAGGATTATAATATGATTTCCGAAGGCGACAGAATTGCGGTCGGGGTTTCGGGCGGCAAGGACAGTCTTGTACTGCTTTGCGCGTTGTCCGAGCTTTCGCGATATTATCCGAAAAGGTTTGAGGTCGCCGCGCTGACGCTCGATATGGGCTACAATGCCGACTATTCCGCGGTACAGTCGCTCTGCGACAGGCTCGGAGTCGAGTATAAAATAAAATACACGAATATAAAGGAGGTCGTTTTCGATATACGCAAGGAGTCGAACCCTTGCTCGCTCTGCGCTAAAATGCGCCGCGGCGCGCTCAACGAATTCGCTCTTGAAAACGGCTGCCGCAAAGTCGCTCTCGGTCACCACAACGACGATGTGCTTGAAACATTTTTCCTGAGCCTTATGCACGAGGGGCGAATACATTGTTTTTCGCCCGTGACATACCTTGACAGAACCGATTTATACCAGATACGGCCGATGATTTACGTGCGCGAGCGCGACATACGGGGAGTCGTGAAAAACCACGATATTCCCGTGGTAAAAAATCCTTGCCCCGCCGACGGCTCGACGCAGCGCGAGTATATGAAGAACCTTATAAAACGGCTTGAAAAGGAGTCGTACCCGGGACTCAGGAAGCGGCTGTTTGCCGCGATACAGGGCAGCGCCATAGACGGGTGGAGGCTGCCGTAAAAATTTCCGTTATAAAACCGTTATTTGCAGTCCGCGCATAACGTCGAGCGCTTTTTCGTGAAGCTCCAAATCCGCGCCCGCCGTGAGCGCGCTGTCAACGACGATTTCCGCCTCGGGACACGCCGCCTTGGCGATAACGGCGTTTGAGATAACGCATATGCTGCTCACAAGCCCGCAAAGCTCGATTTTATCGTAAGCCTTTCCCTCGAGGAATTTTCCCATTTCCAGAGAGGGGAAGGTGTTTTTTTCAAAAAATTTCCTACCCGCGAGCCGCGCCTTGACCTTCCCGTAAAGCTCGTGTCCTTCCGTATTACGTATGCAGTGCGGAACGGGAAGATTTTTGCCCTCCCGCGTGGACATATAGTCCTCGCCGTGAGTGTCGAGCGTGTAGATTATCTCGTCATTTTCGTACTCGCTTATTTTTTCGCAGATTTTCTCCTCCAACTCCGCCGCTCCGTCAAAACCGAGCGCGCCGTCCACGAAATCGTTCTGGTAATCGACGACAATCAAAAGCTTTTTCATTTTTTACCGACTCCTTTAAAATTTTTATATATTTTGCTTTAAAAACAAAATCGCGCTGTTTATTTATACCCCGTATTCGCTGACAAAAACATTTGAAGCCGCATATTATGAAAATGGGTATGGAAATATGCCCGAAAAATTTAAGGAGTGATATAAATGGAAGATATGAATAACTCGCCGTGCTGCATCTATCCGGCATGCGGCTGCGTCGCATACGGCTACGTGCCCGTTCAGGAAATGAGCGAGGTTTACGACGTCTGCACGGCGCTCGGGCAGGGCACTGTTTTCCCCGAGCTTGACCTCAATATATGCGAATACGGTTATGTTTGCAAAAAGTGGGGAGGCGGAATGAATGGATAAGACAGAGCTTTTGAAAAAGCTTCAAAGCTATCGCTTCGCGGCATACGATATGCTTTTGTATCTTGATACTCATTCCAAGGACAAAAAAGCGTTCGCGATGTTTAAGGAGCTTGTTGAAAAGACCAATAAGCTTACAAACGAGTATGAGAAGGAATTCGGGCCGCTTACGCCGTTTGCCGCCGCGAAAAGCGACGGGTTTGACTGGCTTGAGTCGCCGTGGCCGTGGGAAAAGGAGGCTAACGCGTAATGTTTAGTTATAATAAATTTCTGGAGTATCCGGTAAAAATCAAAAATCCCAATCCGAGACTTGCCAACATTGTCATAATGCAGTACGGCGGTCCTTACGGCGAGCTGGGAGCCTCGCTGCGCTACCTTTCGCAGAGGTATACAATGCCCGACGACGTTACAAAGGGCTTGCTGACCGA
>CAYVUD010000128.1:0-3905 GCA_964454725.1 uncultured Lachnospiraceae bacterium | reverse complement strand
GCGTTTTCGTATGTCGCGTTTTCTATCGTTTCGACGCTTACTCCCTTAATTTGGGCGAGCGTTTCCGCGACATAGTGAATATATAAGGAGCTGTTGCGCTTGCCGCGATGCGGCTCGGGAGTAAGGTAAGGACAGTCGGTTTCTATGACGATCCTGTCGAGCGGAACATATGCCGCGACCTCTTTCGGTTTAACCGATTTTTTAAACGTCAGCGAGCCGCCGAACGCGATATACATACCCCAGTCAAGGATTTCCTTTGCCATTTCAACGCTTCCCGCGTAACAATGAAAAACGCCTCCGACTTCGGATATATTGTGCGCGCGAAGTATATCCATAGTATCTTTATGCGCGTCGCGGTCGTGGATAACCACGGGCAGCTTTAATTCCTTTGCCAGCTCCGTCTGGCGCGCGAACCACTTTTTTTGCGAATCACGCGGTGAAAAATCGTAAAAATAATCAAGACCTATTTCGCCTATCGCCTTAACCTTCCGGTGCGCCGAATATTTTTTCAGAACGTCCATATCGCTTTCCGTCAGCTTTTCAACCTCGTGCGGGTGTACGCCTATTGACGCGTATACGAACGGATATTTTTCGCAAAGCTTTAAAATATCGGGTATTTCCGAAATATCCGAGCAGGAGTTTAAAATCAGACCGACGTTGTTTTCGGGCATTGAGGATAAAAGCTCGTCAACGTCCTCTTTAAATTTTTCGTCGTTGTAGTGAGCGTGCGAATCAAACAGCATAAATGTTTTCCTCCGTAATAATTGTATTCATAGGAACGTCGTGCCTGTCGGCGGGTATTTTGTCGAAAAGCTGAAATTCGTAGCACAGCGCGGTTTTTTCCGCGGCGGTTTCACGTAAAAGCTTATCGTAATAGCCCTTTCCGAAGCCCAAACGGTTTCCCTTTGCGTCGAACGCAAGTCCGGGAATGAGAATAAAATCAATATCCGCCGCGCTTGCGGGTCTTATGGTTTTCGGTTCGGGTATGCCGTAAGCGCCCTTTCGCAAGTCGTTAATATCGTCCAGATATGAAGGAATAATTTCCTCCGCGTCCGTGTCGCTTACCGGAACAACGACCCTCTTGCCGCAATTTAGCGCGTTTTTGATTATTTCAAGCGTTGACGGCTCCTTAAACGCGGAAATATAGAGCATAACCGTTTTGGCGTTTGTGTATTTTTCAAAACCGAAAAGGCGTTTTTGTATGCGCGCGCTTTTTTCCCTTACCTCGTCCGCCGTCATAGCGCGGCGCATACCGCGCGTTTTTTCACGAAGCTCTTCTTTATTCATACTGCATCGTTTTTCTCAGCGCGTCCGCCGTTTGCTTGTCCTTTAACAGCTCCACTATCGCAAAACCGAAATCACTCGCCGCGCCCGCTCCGCGCGCCGTGATAAATTTACCGTCAACAACGGCTTTATCGGAAACAAGCTCCGCCCCGTAAAGATATTTTTCATAGCCGGGGAAACAGGTTGCTCTTTTGCCCGCAAGCATCATTTTTTTACCGAGTATCGACGGCGCGGCGCAGATTGCCGCGATATAAATTCCGTTCGCGAGGGCGTAATTTAAAAGTCCGTGAACCTCGTTTGACGCGTCGAGAAGCTCGTGTCCCGCGCCGCCCGGGAGAAGGAGTAAATCCATTTTTTCAGGCTCGATTTCGTCTATCGTAATGTCGGCTGTTACGGGGATATTGTGCGCGCCCGTTACGGTTTTGTTTTTGAGCGCGGCGGTTTTGACCTCAAGTCCCGCGCGGCGCATAATGTCTACCGGCTCTATCGCCTCGACCTCCTCGAAGCCGTCGGCAAGAATTACATAAATCATTTTTATCTCTCCTTTTTGCTGTTTTCCTTAGTTTACCACAAAATTAAAAAGTTTACAATAAGTTTACATAAAATTAATTAATTTTCTATAAATTTATGATATTATTTTCCGGGATAATATTATTTGAGCAAAATTAAGCATATAAATATATAAAACAGCGGTTTATGCCCGTTAATTGAGAGAAGGTGCGAAATATGAATGAACTCGAGAAGCTTACCGGACTTTGCATAAAAAATAAAACAATCGACCCGAAACTTTACGAGAAATACGAGGTAAAGCGCGCTCTGCGCGATATAAACGGCAGAGGAGTGCTTGTGGGACTTACGGAAACAAGCGAGATTAAAGCAAGCGAAAACAACGTGCCGTGTGAGGGAAAGCTGTATTATCAGGGCTACGATATAGAGGATATTATACGCGGCTGCGTCAGGGATAATCGTTTCGGATTTGAGGAAACGGCGTATCTTCTGATATGCGGAGAGCTTCCGAACAAAAAGCAGCTTGATGATTTTATAAGCCTTCTTGAGTCGTACAGAACCATTCCGCCGGAGTTTGTGCGCGACGTTATAATGAAAGCGCCCAGCCGCGATATGATGAACACGCTTTCGAGGAGCGTGCTGACGCTTTACGCGTATGACGATAACGCGGACGATATTTCGATTGAGAATGTGCTTCGCCAGTGCCTGCAGCTTTTGGCGCAGCTTCCGCTGCTGTCGGTATACGGTTATCAGGCGCATATGTTTTATCATCAGAACAAAAGCTGTATTGTCCACGCGCCGCAGCCCGGGCTGTCAACGGCGGAAAATATTCTGCGTATGCTCCGCCCCGACAAAAAATATACGCATCTTGAGGCGCTCATTCTTGATTTGTCGCTTATTCTTCACGCGGAACACGGCGGCGGCAACAACTCAACCTTTACAACGCACGTTGTAACCTCGACAGGCACCGATACGTATTCGACCATAGCCGCGTCGCTCGGTTCGCTTAAAGGACCAAGACACGGCGGAGCGAACATAAAGGTAATGCAGATGTTTGAGGATATGAAGAAAAACGTTTCCGACTGGAACGACGACGAGGAAATAAAACGGTATTTGTCGGATCTGCTCAATAAAAAGGCGTTTGACAAAACGGGACTTATTTACGGTATAGGTCACGCGGTATACTCGCTTTCAGACCCGAGAGCGAACACGTTTAAAAGCTTCGTTAAGGACCTCGCGCGCGCGAAGGGAAAAGACAAGGAATTTAATTTGTACGCAAAGGTCGAAAAGCTCGCGCCCGAGGTTATCGCGTCCGAGCGAAAAATCTATAAGGGCGTCAGCGCGAATGTTGATTTTTATTCGGGCTTTGTTTACAGTATGCTTAATTTGCCGCCCGAGCTTTATACTCCGCTTTTTGCCGTTTCGAGAATGGCGGGCTGGACGGCGCACAGACTTGAAGAGCTTATAAATCCGGCTAAAATTATAAGACCGTCGTATAAACCGGTTGCGGAACATAAGGAATATATACCGATGAACGAAAGATAATGTTCGGACTCAAAAATCCACCCTTTGGCGGGTGGATTTTTGTTACGCGTTTATTTTACAATAAGACTTTCTCCGGTCATCTGCTCGGGCTTTTCGAGTCCCATTAAGTCGAGCATCGTCGGGCAAAGGTCGCAAAGTCTGCCCATTTTTAATTTAACGTCGCCCGCGCCTATTAAAATCATCGGTACGGGATTTGTCGTATGCGCCGTAAACGGCGCTTTTGTAACGGGGTCAATAAGACAGTCCGCGTTGCCGTGATCGGCGGTTATGATAGCCTGACCGCCCTTGGCGAGTATCGCGTCAACCGTTTTTCCGACACATTCGTCCACCGCCTCGACCGCCTTTATCGCCGCTTCCATAATCCCCGTATGTCCGACCATATCGCAGTTGGCGTAATTTAAAATTATAACGTCGAACTTGTCGGAGTTTATAGCGTCCACAACCGCGTCCGTAACCTCATAAGCGCTCATTTCGGGCTTAAGGTCAAACGTCGCGACGTCGGGCGACTTTATAAGTATTCTCTCCTCGCCCTCAAACTGCTTTTCCTCGCCGCCGTTGAAGAAAAACGT
>CAYVUD010000127.1:0-4008 GCA_964454725.1 uncultured Lachnospiraceae bacterium | reverse complement strand
CGTACATTGAATACATTCTCATTAAATCCGCCGCGAAGAGCGCCGCCTCGTCGCCGCCCGTGCCGCCGCGTATTTCCATAATTACGTTCTTTTCGTCGTTGGGGTCCTTTGGGAGAAGGAGGATTTTGAGTTCCTCGGACGCTTTTTCGACCGTTTCCTCCGCCTCCGCCATTTCAAGGCGCACCATTTCCTCAAATTCCCTGTCCTGCGGGGAAGAGAGCATTTCCTTATCGTCCTCTATCGTCCGCTTCGCCGTCTTATACTCGCGGTACTTGTCGATAATCGGCGATAAATCCGAATGTTCCTTGCAATATTTGCGCCAGTTGTCCCGATCGGCTATTACCTCCGGATCGCTTATTTTTTCCGAAACGAGCTTAAACCGTTCCTCAAGCGCTTCCAATTTATCAAACATATGCTTATAAACTCCTTAATATCAGCTTTTGTTATTGTATAATATTTTTTCCGCCGTGTCAACCTGAAACGAATTTTTAACATAAATTTAGGCGTATGTTCATATAAAATTTACAAAATTGCTATAGACAACTTAATAAAATAGTGTTATAATGCAAAATGTATAGTTAAAATCGAATATATATTCGGGATTATGAAAGGGTTGAATGTGCATTGTCAGACAGAAGGGTCAAAAAAAGAATTTGCGCGCTTATTGTTATCGCGCTGCTGGCTTCGGGAACGCCGCAGCTTAACGGAAGCGTGTATGCCGATAATTCGCTTATTTCCGAGCGCGAGGCGCTCGACAGCGCCGTCGCGCTGTATGAAACCTTGCAAAACGGCGAGATAGCGATTCCCGACGATATGTCGGAAAAGGGCGTTGACAAAACTTTTCTCAAGGCGGTCGTTATGGGTTACGCCAATATGGACGAGGCTGACGAGATTAACGGCGCCGGCGAAATAAGCAAGCAGGATTTTATGGAGATACTCTATAAAACCGTGATAAATTACGATTTTTCGTATGCTGTCGGCGAGGACGAAACCGACGCTATTCTTAACGAGTGCTACGACAATGCTTACATAAAAGACGAAAACAGAGCGGCATACGCGTTTATGCTGAAGCAGGGTATAATAACTCAGAATTACGACACAAACCCCAACAAGCTCGTTACGCGGGAAAACGCCGAGATACTTATAAATCTCGTAAATGATTACTTTATACAGAATGTTACGGTAAAAGTCGGAAATACCGATATAACGATAGGCTCGAGCGTTGACGGTCTGCTTGAAAAGCTGGGCGCGCCCAACAGAATCGACCCGTCGGAATATTCCTTCGACTGGTATGTTTACAACGGAAATTATTCCGAGTTCGTTATGGTCGGAGTGGAGGGCAGCAGAATATGCGCGCTCTTTACCAACTGCGGCAATTTCGCTTACGAAAATCTGGAAAGCGGCTGCGATTTCGGTATGACCGAGGAGTACGCCGACAGAGCGAATTTCAGATTTTATTCCGACGCGCGGGGCGGACTCGACGCGATAATGTACAACCCGCGCGAAAAGGGGCTTGACCAAAGCGCCGAGCTGCAACGCGCGAAATCGGCGGAGCTTCTTGATTTTATAAACGCCAACAGAAGCAAAAACGCGAAGAAGATATATGTTGAGGACAGCGGTCTTTCGGGCGAAGCGTGGCTCAAATCGATAGACGGGGCGGACTCCGGGGACGAAACGGTAACGGTGGAATCCGGCTACGACGTGTATTCGGTTTACGAAAGCCTGCTTTTGTCGGAGGACGGCGTACTGAACGCCGACAGCGGCTTTGTTTCCTCAATCGGTCTTGACGCGGATATGGACGACAGCGGCGTCAAAATGAGCCTTGTCACGGCGGCGAACGCCGTGAACGTGCCGCAGGAGGCGCAGACGGTCGAGTTTAAAAAGCCCGACTACAGCGTCAACGGGGTTGACGAGGTTACAACGCCCATTCTCCTTAACACCGACGCGGAGTATAACGCCGGCGACGACGTTGTTATAGAGCTTGCCGAACGCGCCGCGGCGGAGTATCATATAGAGATTTTTGACGTTGAAAGCGACGAATACGCCGTAAACGAATACATAAAAACCGACGGGACAAAGTTTACTTTCCCCGCCGAAATATTTACCGAGGGCTGCGATTACAGCGTTATCGTAAGCTCCGTAACCGACGACGGAACGTCTTTGAGCGCGGAAGAGCTGAATTTCAGCTACGGCTCGGTATTCAGCGACGGAATTAAGATAACGTCGCCCGAAACCGACACGCAAACCGACGACGATTACGTACAAATCACGTGGGAATCGGACGCGTACAGCGATTTTAAAGTCGAGCTTTACAACGAACAGAACGAGCTTGTCACAAGCACGACGCTCGAGAGCGAGTACGAGGCGCTTATACAGGGCATAGACCCCGGAAAGTACAGCGTTTACGTAACGGCGCTGCGCCGCGGAACCGAGGTCGAAAAGGCGCGCGACCGCGTTGATTTTGAAATCGAGGCGGCAATTCCGGTCATAAACGAGATAATCCTCGAACCGGAGGACAAATATTATTTCGTTTACGAGGACGAGGCGCTGGGAGTGCTTTATCTCTACGATGAAGAGCTTATCGACGTGGACGGGGTTACAAAAAAGAAGATAATTCAGAAGCAGGTCAAGGCGACCAAGGGCTACCGGCAGCTTGCGAAACGGCAGAGCCGAATGGAGTTCACGACCGGCGAACCCGTACTTACGCGCCGGCAGTTCACGACGGAATACTCATCTGAAACGGGCGCGGCGATCGTGGCGGAGGCGGAAAAGTACCTCGGAGTCGATTACGTCTGGGGCGGAACGTCGCCGTCGGGCTTCGACTGCTCGGGTCTTGTCCAGTACTGCCTTAACACGCTCGGCATTTCAATCGAGCGCGTCGCCGAGGATCAGTTTAACTGCGGTATGCCCGTCGCGCGCGACGACTTGCAGCCCGGGGATCTCGTGTTCTTCGAGCAGAACGGCTATATTCACCACGTCGGCATATATGTCGGCGGCAATATGATGATACACGCGCCGCATACCGGCGAAGTTGTAAAATACCAGTCGCTCGATACGGAGTATTATCAGCGCGAATACGCGGGAGCGCGCCGCGTCTATTAAAACGCGCGAGGGGGATTGTATATGAAATTTTCTGTTAAGGCAAACACCTCGAAGAGGTACAGACGAAGAAACGCGATAGTAATAGGCTTTGTGGGACTTTTGTCCTGCTTCGGACTTGTGATGCTCATTTACGAGTTCATCTCCGGCAAAACGCTCTTCGGCATAAGCTACTCGATCGCGGTGTTTCTGGGCTTCACGTATGTGATTATCCGCGTAAACGCGGTTTTCGCGACGTATCTCGCGACGGACAGGGAAAACCTCTATATGAAAAATTGGGAAAACGATTTCCTGCCGTACAACACCGACTGCAAAATCAAGCTTATTTGCGAGTTTATACCGGCGAAAACGAAAATTTCCGAGGTTCCGCTCGCCGAGATTTCAAAAATAGTCATCGGCACGAAAAATTTCGTCGGGCGCAACGCCTCCGGCGGCTTCGCGGAGGAAATAAAAAAATTCGACAGCTCGCGCGATTATTATAAGAAGAAAACCGTTTCGTCTATGGATCTGTTCTATGTCGAAACGCGCGGCGGCTCCTGCTGCCATATGCCGATCGACAGGTTCGAGATCGCGAACGTGACGAGGCTCGTCAGGGACGTTATAAAGAGGAACCCGAATATCGAGCTAAAGGTCAACAGCCGCGATTATCGCTCGCTTCGAGCCAAATAAAACCGCGTTTTTTACCGTAAAATCACAAAAAAACGCCTTCGGTTTTGTGCAATACTGACAAAAGATAATATTACTGAAAAAAACGCTTGAAATTTGGAGCGCTATAGTTTATAATGTAAATATATGAATGTAACTTGTATGCGTGCCGCGACGAAATTAAGGCACACAAACAAAGAAAACAAAAAATCTTTTTAAGAAAAGGGGTAATTCAAAATGAAGAAATTCACAAAGTTATTTCTG
>CAYVUD010000126.1:0-4024 GCA_964454725.1 uncultured Lachnospiraceae bacterium | reverse complement strand
TCGGTGAAGCGTTAAACAAGCTGCAGGACAATTTAAAGCACAAAAAAATCACGGGAGTGGGAATTAAAAAGGACTGCTGCCGCGGCTAAAAAGCCGTCCCGCGAAAAGCTTGTTTCGGCTTTGGAAAATACCGCGCCTTAAGGCGCGGTATTTTTTTAAAATTTTCGCGCCATATCTTGCGGAAAAAGGTATGATATTGTATAATAAATAAAAACGTATAAAATCGCTGTTTTTTACGGTTAAAACGGAGGATAGTGCAGTGAAATCGTATTTACGCAAAGGAACCGAGCCGCTTGCGAAGGACCGCGGCAATTATTGCGGCTCGTCGTTTGAGCCGGACGAGGTAAAGCTCACCGGCGGAATTTTCAAGGACTCGCAGGATACGGGACTTGCTTTTATAAAGTCGCTCGACGTTGACAGGCTTTTGGCGCCGGTCGCGTATTCGACGGGCGCGAGCGCGGACAAGTCCAAATATTACGGCGGCTGGGAGGCGTATAATTACAGAACGTACAGCGGAACCGGAATTTCGGGTCACTCGCTCGGTCACTGGCTGAGCGCGGCGGCGGATATGTACGCCGTTACCGGCGACGGCGAGGTAAAGGCGATGCTCGATTACGCGGTTGACAGGCTCGACACGTACCAAAAAACCGACGGCACGGGATATATAGGCGGTGTTGAAAAAACGGGGCTTATCGGCGCGTTTAAGGGCGAATTGAGGGTCAGCGCGTTTGACCTGAACGGTTATTGGGTGCCGTGGTATTCCTTCCATAAGATTTATCAGGGACTAATCGACGCTTATACTCTTGCGGGAAACGAAAAGGCGCTCGCGGTCGCGCGCGGCTTCGCGGACTGGGCGATAGACGTTACAAAGGATATGACGGACGAAAAATTCGCGAAAATGCTTGAGTGCGAGTACGGCGGAATGAACGAGGCTATGGCGGAGCTTTACGAAATAACGGGCGAGAAAAAATATCTCGACCTCGCGGTTCGTTTTTCGCAAGACGCCATACTTGAGCCGCTTTCAAACGGCAGGGACGAGCTTGAGGGCAAGCACGCCAACACGCAGATACCGAAGGTTATAGGCGCGGCGGCGATTTACGGGGCGGACAAGAGCCAAGAGGATTACAGAAGGGCGGCGGAGTTTTTCTACGATACCGTAGTAAATCACCGCTCGTATGTAATAGGCGGCAACTCCGACCGCGAGCATTTCGGCTCGATTACCGGCGAAACGCTCGGTACGCAGACCTGCGAGACCTGCAACACCTACAATATGCTAAAGCTTACCGAGCGTCTTTACGCGTGGGAGCATAAAGCCGAATATATGGACTATTACGAAAGGGCGTTGTTTAACCATATTCTCGCCTCGCAGGACCCCGAGAGCGGTATGAAAACGTACTTTATGGCGACAAAGCAGGGTCATTTCAAGGTATATTCAACAAGGGAAAATTCCTTCTGGTGCTGCGTCGGCAGCGGTATGGAAAACCCCGCGAGATATACGCGGAATATTTACTGTAAGGACGGAAATGAGTTTTATGTAAACCAGTTTATTTCCTCAGCCGTTTGCTGGAAGGAAAAGGGTCTGACCGTTTCGCAGACTACGAACTATCCGTTTGAGGACACGACGAGAATAAAGATAGAGAGCGGAAGCGCGGACTTTGCGATGAAAATAAGAATACCCGCGTGGCTCGCCCGCGACGCGGTTATAGCCGTAAACGGCGAAGCCGTGACGGTTCGGGCGACGGGCAAGGCGCGTTATTACACTCTTGAGCGAAGGTGGAGCGCGAACGACACGGTAGAGGTGAAGCTCCCTATGGGACTGCACACCTACACGGCGCGCGGCGGCGAAAACAAAGCCGCGTTTATGTACGGTCCGGCGGTTCTGGCGGGCGCGCTGGGAACGGAGAGCTTTCCGCCCTCGGACAGCGTAGCCGACCATACCTCGCTTGACGGCGCGGCGACGATAAGCGTTCCCGACATAATTGTCGCGGACAAAAACCCCGAAACCTTTATAACGCCGTCGGATTTATCAAAGCTTGAGTTTACAATGGTATCGGGCGAAAACAGTATAAAACTGACGCCGTATTTTAATCTGCATCATCAGCGTTATTCGCTCTACTGGAATTTGTACGGCGAGGACGAGGCTGTCGAAAAGGATACGTTCGCGCTCGCGCTTGACGCGGCGACGGTTGACACGGTGCGTCCAAATGAGCAGCAGCCCGAGGTTGACCACGCTATGAGGACGAACAACTCGCGTTCGGGATATTCCTCCGAGGCTTCGCGCGGCTGGCGCTGCGCCTTCGGCGAGGGCGCGTATTTCAGCTATGAGATGAGGGTTAATGACGGCGGCGGCTATGTTGCCGCGCTTTACCGCGGCGGAGATATGACGGTTGAGGTAAACGGAGTAAGCTATACGCGCGATTTCAGAGTTTATGTTGACAATACTGTAATCGCGGAGCAGACGCTTGAAAATAATTCGCCCGAAAAGCTGTTTTACGTATTTTATAAAATCCCGCCGGAGCTTACCGCGGGAAAGGAAAGGGTTACGGTAAAGTTTGCCTCGGGCGGCGATGGCAAAGCCGCCGGCGGGGTGTTTGAGGTACGGATTACCGATAAAGAGGTAATCGCGGAATAAAAAGGAAGAGTCATATGCTTGTACGCTCATATGTAGTGCAATTTCTACAATTTTTTTGACAAGGAATTATATATATCTACCCATTTAAAAAAGTTGAAGCGTATGATATAATAATTATATCTGCGGCAAGGAAGCCAAGAAACTTCCTGCCCTTGACAAAAACAAGGAGGCGTAATTAAATGGAGACAAAACCGGCTATCCCCTTTAAGGGAACGAAGGCTCAGGAGGTTGAGCTTAAGGAATACATAGAAGCTGAAAAATCCCAGCCGGGGGCGCTGATGCCCGTACTGCAAAAGGCGCAGGAAATTTACGGTTATCTTCCCATTGAGGTTCAGGGAATGGTTGCCGAGGGGTTAGGAATATCTTTAAGCGAGGTTTACGGAGTCGCGACATTTTATTCGCAGTTCTCGCTCAACCCAAAGGGCGAGCATCGAATAAGCATTTGCTTGGGAACCGCGTGCTACGTTAAGGGCGCGGATAAAATTCTTGAGGGACTTGAGCAAAAGCTCGGAATAAAATGCGGAGAATGTACTCCCGACGGAGTTTTCTCGCTTGACTCGTGCCGCTGCGTCGGCGCGTGCGGACTTGCTCCGGTAATGATGATTGACGACGATGTTTACGGCAGAATGACGGTAGACCTGATTGACTCTATACTCGAAAAATATGCCGTAAAGCAGAAGAAATAAGGGGGTATATGAATGCTGACAGTTGAAGAATTAAATAAAATCCGCGACAAAATGAAGGATATTGTTTCGATGAGAGACGAGGGCGCGGAAAATAAGTCGGGATATAAGTACCAGGTGCTTGTATGCGGCGGTACGGGCTGTCATTCGTCGGGCAGCCGGAAGGTTTTGGACGCGCTCCATAATGAAATCGCGGAGCATCAGCTTGAAAATGACGTTAAAATAGTAAGAACGGGCTGTTTCGGACTCTGCTCCTTGGGTCCGATAATGATAGTTTATCCCGAGGGCGCGTTTTACGCGCGCGTTCAGCCCGAGACCATTCACGAGATAGTCGAAGAGCATCTTATAAAGGGAAATGTCGTTAAGCATTTGCTTTACGAGAGTACCGTCTGCGAGGACGGAACGATAAAGTCGCTTCAGGAAACGGATTTTTATAAAAAGCAGCTCAGAGTCGCGCTTAAAAACTGCGGTGTTATAGACCCCGAGAACATCGAGGAATACATAGCGACAGACGGTTATCAGGCGCTTGCGAAGGTTCTTACCACAATGACGCCCGACGACGTTATTCAGGCGCTTTTGGACAGCGGACTCCGCGGCAGAGGCGGCGGCGGCTTCCCGACCGGACGCAAATGGGCGTTCGCGAAAGCGTCGGAAAGCGACCAGAAGTACGTCTGTTGCAACGCCGACGAGGGCGACCCGGGCGCGTTTA
>CAYVUD010000125.1:0-4063 GCA_964454725.1 uncultured Lachnospiraceae bacterium | reverse complement strand
AAACATTGGAGGGTTTTATCCGGCGGCAGTTTCGATTTAACCGCAAACCCATTATCATTTTACGCCGGAACGGTGAATGACGGCGATACGGCTCGCGCACATAAATTTTTATAAAATCACACGATTACCGCCGGTTTTGTAATGCCGCCTTTTCCGTCCTTTGACGTGCTGCGGATAATTACGGCTATTTCGCACTCGCCAAAAACTTCGTCGAGAGGAATACTTATTTTCTGTCCCCGCCGACACTCTCCGTCAAATTTCTTTTCGCCGTTTACGTGTATTTCAACCTCATTTCCGGTTATTTCCCTGAAAATAAGCTTGGTTTCGTTTTCGGTTACGTCAACCGCCGTTCTGTAGAGAGCGTAACCCTCGGAACCGTCAAAAATGCTGTCGTAACCGTCGCCGACGGTTACAATTCCCCATGTATTCATATCGTTGTCCTCGATTTTAACATACGGGTCGGGACGCTCTTTGGATAGCGCAACCGTTTCCCGCCACGAAGAAACGTATTTTTCATTTACAGACTTGATATACTCAATTTTAGTGTCCCCGAACCTTGCCGGCACGCTAAGGCTCGACAAAGCCGCGCCGTCTGTTTTTGCGGTAAGCGTAACGCTTTCGCCCGCGGTATGCTCAACGATTACCTGACAAAGACCGTTAAACAAACGCCGCTTTTCGGCTTTATCCGCCTCGTGCGAGTTGGGGTCGCCGTTGCCGACGCCGATTATTTTTCCGCCCTCGCAGGAAAATTCAATAAGATTATCAGCCAAGGGAAGGACGGCGCCGTTTTCGTCAACGGCGGCGATATTAAACGCGATAGCGCCGCCCTCGTTTACTGACTCGGCGGACGGGGTTATCGACAATGATTTTAGTGTCCCCGCCGTTGATACGCTGTCGGCACAGACAGGTTCGCCGTTTTTATATCCAATCAACTTTAGTGTCCCCGCCTCAAACGGCACATACCAGTCGGTCATATCGTATTTGTCAACCGGCTTTTTGCCGAGCGATTTGCCGTTTAATATAAGCTCCGCTTCCTCACAGTTGGTGTGCGCCATAACGCGCACCTCCTCGCCCTCTTGCCAATTCCAGTGGGGGAGAATATGTATCATCGGTTCGTCGGTAAAAAAGGCCTTGTTTAAGTAGAAAGCGTCCTTTTTAAAGCCGCAGGTGTCCATAATTCCGAACTGCGTCCCGATTGACGGCCACTCAAACGGAGTCGGCTCGCCGCGATAGTCGAAGCCCGTCCAGATGAACATACCCATAATATGCTTACGAGTGTCAATCTGCTTAAAGCCGTCGCGGTAGGTGTTGCCCCACGCCGCCGCCTCGGAGTCGTAGCAGTCGATAACGTGCTTTTCGAGGTCGGTTTTATACACGCCGCGCGTCTGAAAGGCGCTGTCGTTTTCGCTGCCGAGCATAGGCATTTTCGGATACTTTTTACGGAAATCGTCATACGTATGGGTGATGTAGTTGAAGCCGGTAATGTCCAAAAGGTCGCACACGCCGCCATCGGCGGTAACGCCGGTATTCATCGCGCCGAGTGTGAAACGGGTATTGTCGAGCTTTTCTATTTCAGAGCGCAGTCTTGCCGCGAGCTTGCGTCCGGTAGGAGTACCCTGAAGAGGCTCTTCGTTAAAGATAGAGTACATTATAACGGACGGGTGGTTGCGGTCGCGCATAACCATATCGCGCACCTGCTTAACTCCGTCGGGGGAGGAATTAAAATTCCTGTTTTCGTCCATTACGAGCAGACCGTATTTGTCGCAGTAATCGAGAATCTCGGGCGACGGATTGCCGTGGGCGCAGCGGTAGGCGTTCGAGCCCATCTCCTTTAAAAGCTTAATTCTGTACTCGTTTATCTCGTCCGGCACCGCGACTCCGACTCCCGCGTGATCCTGATGATTACACGTTCCGTAGAGCTGTACGCGGCGACCGTTTAAGGAAAAACCGTTGTCGCAGTCGATTGAAATTGTGCGGAAACCGAATTTGTTTTCGGTTTTATCAACAAGCTCTCCGTTTTCGTACAGCTCGCTCGCCATTGTATAGAGAACGGGGGAGTCAATATCCCACAGATACGGGCTGTAGGTGAGAATGTTCTGCTTTACCGTTTCATCGCCGCCGCCTTTCACGCCAAATTCCGTTTCGGCTTTGCCGACAACATTATCATCGCTGTTTAGAATACGCGAAATGAGCTTAAAGCTCTTGTCCTCGTACGCGGAATTTTCGACCGTCGTGTCGCAAACCGCGTCCCAAACGTCGGCGGTTTTCTTTTCGGGGTGAACAAACACGCCCCAATGCTTTATGTGCAGCGGATTTTTCTTGTATAAATTCACGTGCCGGTAAATGCCCGCGCCCTCGTACCACCAGCCTTCGATAGCGGTCGCGTCAACGAAAACGGTCAGGTCGTTTATTTGCTCTCCGTAGAGAGCCATATCGGTAACGTCAACGGTAAAGGAGTTGTAGCCGCAGAAATTGCGCCCGACGACCGAGCCGTTCATATAAATTACGGAATATGTCGCTATACCGCCGAACTCTATAAGAATTTGCTTGCCGCGGTCGGACTCGTCAAGGCGAAAACGCTTTTTGTACCAGCCCTTGCCGCGTTCCTTGTAACCGTTTGCCGGTCCCCATTTTATTTCAAATTTATTGTATACCGCCCAGTCGTGGGGGAGAGAAACCGTTTCCCAGCCGTCTGTGCCGTAATCGGGCGACGCCGCGTCGGGCGCGCCGCCCGCCTTTGTCACCATATAGCTGAAGGTATGGCTGTTCACCGGTGTAAAGGGAATATCGCCCTTGTGAAATTTCCAATCTCTGTCCAAACTGAATTTTTCCATATTTGCCGCTCCTTTGCTTTTTTCAAATCTATTATATATTATTCCGCCCGTAAAATCAACATAAAAATAACGGCGTTTACCGCCGTTATTTTTATAAGCGCGCCCTCGTAACGGATATGCGCCTTTTATCATAATTTTCCGCTACTGTAAATTCCATTCTATTGCTTCCATCGGCGCTATATCCTTATATTCCCGATCGCTTAAATCATATTGCTTAATTTCCCGCAAATCATCTGAGCCGGCGACAATCTGATTTAAAGCAAAATGATTTTCATCTGTAAACGAAAGCCGTAATAGGAATGCCGTATCGGAGGGGAACGTATCAAGCTGCGCTGCTTTTCCGGTTGCCTTATCAATGGAAACACACGTTTCGGCATTTGACCGACTGTAATTTTCTATCATACACACTATGTAATTTCTGCTTTCCGTTCTTTGAACGATTTGTATCGCGTCATTTGTCAGTAAAGCGTTTAATGTGTCCACGTGCGGCGAATTTCCGGCTGCGCCCGCCGTATTAATAGTTAAGGTCAATTCTTCTTCATCAAAGGTCAGGCGGCCCGAATAATATGTGTCGTGCGCGACGCCGTCCCATAAAACAGAATAGTCCGCGTTCTCATTTTCGGGTATTAAGTAGTACGCAATCGCGCGAATTGAAATGTAGGCGGTATCGTCAATTATGAGAACGGGCGGAGCCCACGCGTTTGTATACCTTTCGCTGCCGACCTGACAATACCACTTTTCGCCGTTTTGAGAAATCACCTCAATAGCGGGCATATTTGTATTCGCTCCCGTGGTTGCGCCGTAAATTTGCTGCGTCACGAAATCGGTAACTAAATTTTCCCGCCCCTCCCACGCGTAGAGAGGGAAGCTGTCCGAGCCTTGCATATAAGCGGGCAAATCGCTTTTGGGAACATTGTAATTCACCCTGCAGCCAAGCGTTTCAAACGCTTTTCTGAGCGGAACATAATAGCTGTCCGTGTGTAAGTACCGCGAATTTTCGATATGACGAATATCGATCGTTTGTTTTTTGCCGTCAACGATAATTATTCCGTTATCTATCTCTAATCCGTCCACCGCCGCCATAACGACGGTCGCCGTTCCCAGTGCCGCCAAAAGCGCGAGCGTCATAACAAGCGACATAATTTTCGCCAATCCGCCGCTTTTTTGGCGTATTTTCGTAAACCGCTTTTGCAATACTTTTTTATTGCCGCTCATTTTTGTCGTGTATA
>CAYVUD010000124.1:0-4111 GCA_964454725.1 uncultured Lachnospiraceae bacterium | reverse complement strand
TTCCCCATTGAGGAAAATATCGAAAAAACAAAGGAACTCGTTAAGGTATGCCACGAAAAGGGCATTTCAATCGAGGCGGAAGTCGGCTCGATAGGCGGCGAAGAGGACGGCGTTATAGGCGCGGGCGAAATCGCGGACCCGAACGAATGTAAGAAAATCGCCGATTTGGGCGTTGACTTTTTGGCTGCCGGTATCGGCAATATCCACGGCAAGTACCCCGAAAACTGGAAAGGGCTTGACTTTGACGCTCTCGGCAAAACAAAGGCGCTCATAGGCGATTTGCCGCTCGTGCTTCACGGCGGAACGGGCATTCCCGCGGATATGATTAAGACGGCTATATCCTTGGGCGTTGCGAAAATAAACGTAAACACCGAGTGCCAGCTCTATTTCCAGGAGGCGACAAGAAAGTATATCGAGGAGGGCAAGGACCTTCAGGGCAAGGGCTTCGACCCCAGAAAGCTTCTCGCCCCGGGAACCGAGGCGATAAAGGTTATCGTAAAGGAAAAAATGCGGCTCTTCGGCTCGATCGACAAGGCCTGAATTATGAAAAAGCTGCTTATTTTACCGGTCCTTGCGCTCACGGCGATTTTTGCCGCTCACACGGTTTCCGCCGTCGAGCCGCACGACCTTATATTTACTCCCGACACAAGCGGAAAATATATCTACTGCAACAACCACGAGTTCATACGCAGAAGCGACCTCGCCGATTTTTCAAATGAAAAGGCGAAATATATTATGAACAATGAAAATCTCACGGCGGACAAATACGCGCTTTTCGTTTCGCACGTAAACCACACCGAACGCAGAAATTCCGCGGACAGCATAGTCGAGGCGGGCTTTGACATTGAGGTTGACGCGGCGTTTATCGCAAGCGAGGACACGGTCATACGTCTTGACGCTGTCGGCTTTGAGGTGCCGGAAAACAAGCGTTACCGCTATAACGGCAAGCTGTATACCTACGAGGACGAATGGGGCTGTTTCAACGCTTGGGCGTCGTATATGCAGCTTCCGATACGCCAAATAGACTCGGGGCAGATTTACGAGCCGACCGCGTTTGAGCCGGTAGAGTTTGAGGTCAAGGCGGGAGAAACGCGCTGGCTTTCGGAGTTTATCCCCAATTACCGCGTTGACCCGTGGTTTCGTCCGGTGCATATTATGGCGGATTTTGAGATACTTTCCGGCAAGTGCGACGTGAATATCGCCGCGCTGAAATCGACCGGAACCGTCGGCGACAGGAGCTTTTATAATCCCGCCTCGGCGTTCGGTTCATTTGAGCGCGACCGTCAGTACAAGGGCGTCGCCGACTCGCTGAACCGAGTAAACGCCTCGCTCTCCTACACTATTGACGACGATTTATGGAGCGGCACGGCGCTGCCGGTGAGAGTATACAACCAAAGCGTACCCGAGGGCAACGAGATAACCAAATGGTACACGCATCTCAATCCCCGCGCCGACCAATGGTCTGACAAGCTCTGTACGGAGTCGGATATGCTCGCGTTTAAATATTACGACCCCAACAAAAAGAATTATTACGGCAAAAATGCCGGCGAAACCGACGATTACTGGTATTTTGACACACGTCACAACGATACCGCCGAATACAAAAAGGAATACGGCGGCAGCGCCTCCAAATACGCGCCAAACAGTTTGCTTGAGGGAAGCGGAGTTGATGAAAACGCCTGCAATCTGGGCAACTACGGCGTTATACTGCATTATGATATTGATATTACCAACGAAGGCAATCTCATACGGTACGTAACATACCGTCTCAGCACCGGTTCCAATAACATTGTTATCCTGCGCGACGAAAACGGTAATCCGATAGACCCTTACGCGCTTTGCAAGGGTACGCGCGACGCGCGCGTGACGGACGCTATGGCGTGCGTCGAATTGCCGGCGCGCCAAACGACTAAATTTTCGATTGAGGTCATACTTACCACAAACTACTCGGGCGGTATGGAAAACTCGCTGTTTATAACCGACACACCGGAAGTTATCGAGGTATACGAGTCGCCGAAGCAGGAAATTTCAACTCCCTACCCCCACACCGGAAGAGAGTTCTACAAATGGGAGAACGCGGCGCTGTATATTTCCGACGACCTCGAAAGCTGGAGAGCCGTCGAGCTTGACAGCCGCGTCAAAGCGGCGGTAAACGGCAACTGGGAGGAGTTCGAGCTGCTCTATACCGGAAACGGCTATATGCTAAAGCCCTGTCTTTATGACGGTATTCCGTATTATACAGTGCAGGATTTCTTTAAAACCGTGTATTTCCTCGACGATAATTTCAGATACGTTTCGGAGCATAAATTCGACTATTATCCGTCCGCTTACGCCTCCGCGAACGGTGTGTGCTACGTTAAGGCGGCCACGCCATACAGCTCCTCGGATACAGAAAAATGGGAGTATTGGCAGTCGCCGCTCCCCGTCTGGAATTACAGCCGTTTCTCGGCTCTGAGCGCGGCGGACGGAGTGCGCCTGTCAACCGACGGCGAAAGCTTCGACAGCGTTGTATACGAGGATTTCAGTCCGGACTATATCGACTCTATCGCCGATTTGTACTACTTCGCCGACGGCAATATACTTTATATATCTCACGACGGAGTTTACTGGTCAAAATACGAAATGAGCGATAAAGTAAAATCGCTTTACAAGGTCGGAAACGAGCTTATCGTAAACGGTTCCGAAACGGTTGACGCGGGCGAGAACGAAAACAGCGCGGTAATTAAGCTAAACGGCGAATACATCGGTTTTTCAGAACCGCCTATCGTCGAAAACGGCGTTACGCTTGTGCCGGCGCGGTTTATGTCGGAGTATCTGGGCGCGGACGTTGAATGGCATAACGGCGTCATAACCGTGTCGAGGGACGGAATAAACTCGGTATTTATGCCCGACTCCGAAACGGCGTTCGTAAACGGCGAGCGTTTTTCGCTCGGCGCGAAGGTGACGCTGACCGAAGGAAAGTCCTATGTCCCGCTGCGGTTCTTGGCGGAACGGTTCGGGCTTACGGTCGAATGGGACAGCGAACACAATATAGCGGTTATAAAGTAGTTTATTAAATTTTTTTGAACAAAATCGTTTTGTATTGACAATACAGTCAAAAAGGACTATACTATACTATTATAAGAATTTAATTAACAAAGGAGTTTCAAAATGAGTTTTAAAAAGCTATTAGTTACATTGACCGCGGGCGTAATGCTCCTTTCCGGCTGCGCCGCGGGCGGAAAAACAGCCGTAAAGGTCGGCGACAGCGCAATTACCGATAATATGATAAAATTTGTCGGCGAGCAGATGATGACCGGAGCTAAGCCTCAGAACGCGGCAGACGCGTTAAAGCAGAGCTATCTCGTGTATGAAATAGCCGATAAAATGGGCATAACGCTCGATGATGAGGAAACAAGCGCCGTTAAACAGCAGATTGCCTCCTTCAAAGCCAATCAGGGCGGAAAAACAGCCGGAGATAAGCTTCTCAAAAGCTACGGTGTAGACGATGAGCTTCTGACTGTGTTGGCTTCATCGACCTATTACTCGGCAAAGATTTTTGAGCAGCTTGATTTGGGCGACCCGACGGACGAAGAGCTTCGCCAATATTTTAAGGACAGCTATCTGCGCGCCAAGCACGTGCTTATCCCGACCGCCGATATGACTACCGGCGCCGACCTCGACGAAACGGCTGTTGCCGAAGCCGAAAAGAAGGCAAACGAGGTTTTGGAAAAAGCAAAGAACGGCGAGGATTTCGATACTCTGATTAAGGATTATAACGAGGACCCGGGAATGGAATCCAATGCCGACGGCTACGTTTTCACCGACAACGAAATGGTTCAGGAGTTCGAGGACGCCACAAAGTCAATTCAGCCGGGCGAGGTCACCCTCTGTAAGTCGGATTTCGGCTATCATATAATCCAAAGACTCCCCCTCGACGGCGACGATTTCGATAAATTCTATGAGGATAACAAGTCGGCGGTTGAGTCGTCATACAGCTCCGTTCAGGAGCAGAAGGCGCTCGAGGATAAGGCGGCGGAGCTGGGAATAACGACAGAAGAATACGAGGACGTTATAAATTCGGTAACTATCGAAGAAATTGACTCGGCTCAGTAATAAAAGCGATAAAAAA
>CAYVUD010000123.1:0-4115 GCA_964454725.1 uncultured Lachnospiraceae bacterium | reverse complement strand
CCTCCTGCTTAGCAGGCTCCGTTTTCGTTTGGGGCGTATCCGCTGTATCGGTCGGCGTCTTATCGACGGCGGGTTCCGGCGTTTTGTCCGTTACCGCCGTGACGGGATTATTGCCGCCGTCCGCGGGATTAAGCCTCTCCATAATGGTTTTTCCGTTTGCTCCTATAACTACCGCCAGCGCCAGACACGCGGCAACAGCCGAATAACGGCCGCAGTATCTGCGAGCCGAACTTAAAATTCTTCCGCCCAAGCCTGACGCGGCGCGCTTCTCAAGGTCAAGCCGCTCGTTAAGCTTAGCGCCGAAGTCCGCAGGGACTTCTATAGCGGGGAGTGTGTTAAGCTCTGCGATTATCGCGAGCGTAAAATCAAGCTCCGCGCGGCATTGTTCGCACTGAAGAGTATGCTCGTTAATCGCCGACTTTTCTTCGTCCGTAAGATTTTCATAATTATCGAGCAGTTTCGCGAATTCTTCACAGGTCATCTTTAACTCCCCCCTTTCATTTCAATTCATTTACATTTTATTAGACGTTTGATTACAGAAAAAGTTCCGTTTTTTTCAAATAATTTTTTATCAATCCATTTTTTCGTAAAAAGCGACATACGATTTATACGCCATATATATGTCGGACTTGGCGGTAACCTCAAACGGCGAATGCATCGAAAGCACCGGAACGCCGCAGTCGATAACGTCCATATTCAGGTTCGCCACGTACTGAGCGATCGTTCCGCCGCCGCCGTGGTCAACCTTACCCAGCTCGCCCGTCTGCCATACGACTCCGTTGTCGTCCATTATCTTTCCTATTTTATACACAAACTCCGCGTTCGCGTCCGACGAGCCGGATTTGCCGCGCGCGCCGGTATATTTAACGAGCGACATACCGCAGCCGGCGAAGGTGGAATTATTCTTCTCGAACTCGCCCTCGTAGTTGGGATCGACCGCCGCGGAAACGTCCGAGGACATACACGCCGAATTTCTTATAACTCTGTTAAGAGTCGTAAGCGAACATTCGCCCTTTATCTTCTCGACCGTTTCGGCCACTGCCGTTTCAAAGAATTTGCTCTGCATTCCCGAATTGCCCATAGAGCCTATCTCCTCTTTATCCACAAGAATCGCGGCGGCCGTCTTTTTCGGCGCGCTTATGTCAAGCACGGCTCTGAGCGTCGTGTAGGCGCAAACTCTGTCGTCCTGACCGTATGAGCCGATAAAGCTCTCGTCAAGTCCGACATTACGCGCCTTGTATGCCGGCACAGCCTCTATTTCGGCGCTTAAAAAGTCACGCTCCGTGAGACCGTAACGCTCGTTTAACAGCTTTAAGACCGCAAACTTGACCTTTTCCTTTACGTCCTTGCCCGCCGGAATACCTCCAACCAGTATATTAAGGCTCTCGCCCTCTACCGCGTCGTTCATCTTTTTCATCATCTGCGCCTGCGCGAGATGCGGCAGGAGGTCTGTGACGCAGAACACCGGATCGTTTTCCCCCTCGCCGATATTCAGCGTTATTTTCTTTCCCTCGCGCGTGAATATAACGCCGTGGAGCGCCAAAGGAATTGTCGCCCACTGATATTTTTTTATTCCGCCGTAGTAATGCGTTTTAAGAAGCGCCATATCCGTGCTTTCGTAAAGCGGATTTTGCTTTAAATCCAATCTCGGCGAATCGATATGCGCGCCGACGAGATTAATTCCGTTTTCTATGTCGTCCGTACCGATAACCGCCAAAAATACGTTTTTGCCGCGGTTCACGCGGTAAACCCTGTCGCCCGCCTTAAGCGTCGTCTTTTTATCCAGCGGCTCAAAACCCGCCGCCTCCGCCGCTTTTACGGACTCCTCGACGCACTCGCGCTCTGTTTTGCCGTTATCCAGAAATACACGGTAGCCGTCGCACAAATCCCGCATAGCTTCCTTTTCGGTATCCGAAATTACCTCGTATACGTTTTTACGCTTATACGATAATTTTTCAAACTGTTCCTTGTCGGTCATATAATCATTCCTTTCTCAAATATATATCATTACAATTATAGCACCGTAAAAATCCGCTGTCAAACATAATTATGTAATTTTTCCAATATATTATGCCCGTATTTGCTCAATAACAATAATTTCACCGAAATTATCCGAAATTTATTGATAAATTCGTGACATTGTGGTAAAATAATTATATTATGGATATTAAATCAAAAAATAACAATATAATCCTTGAAAATATCGCGGACTTTGAGCCGGAGCATATTTTTGACTGCGGTCAATGCTTCCGTTTTAACAAAACCGGCGAAAATACATATACCGGCGTCGCGGGAAACCGCGCCCTTAAAATATCGCGGGACGGGAACACCGTCACGCTTTACGACACAAGCGAGCGGGATTTTTACGATTTCTGGTACGATTATTTCGACCTCTCCCGCGATTACGGCAAAATCAAGAATACGCTTTCAAAGGACCCCGTAATGCGCGAGGCGATAAAATACGGCGAAGGTATTCGCATACTGCGTCAGGATCTCTGGGAAACGATTATCTCCTTTATCATCTCCTCCAGCAACAATATACCGAGAATTAAGGGTATAATTGAGCGGTTCTGCCAAGCCTTCGGCGAGGAAATACGGTATATGGGAGAAACCTTTTACTCCTTCCCTTCCGCCGAGCGGACGGCAGGACTTACGGCGGCGGATTTATCGGTTATACGCGCGGGATTCCGCGATAAATACATACTAAACGCCGCGAAGGAAATTGCCGAGGGCGGCTTCAGCCTTGACCGTCTGCGCTCTCTGCCGACCGCCGAGGCAAAGAATATGCTTATGACTCTCAGCGGCGTCGGGAACAAAGTTTCCGACTGCATACTGCTTTTCGGTCTTAACCGCGCCGACGCGTTCCCCGTGGACGTATGGATAAAGCGGATTATGGAATACTGTTATTTTGACGGCGAAACGCCCGTTGGCGCGATAAGCGCTTTGGCTGAGGAAAAATTCGGCTCTCTCGGCGGCTACGCCCAGCAATATCTGTTTTTCTGGGCAAGAGAGAATAAAATAAACGCGTAAAGGAAGTGGTAAAATGCTTATTGACACAAGCCGTGTCGCGGCGGCGATATGTCCCGAATGTTCGACCGCGGTTATTTCAAGCGTATCCGCTTTCAGCTTTTCCGGCGGACGCGCCGTAAAGGTGCTTTGCCCGACAAAGGGCTGCAGGAGCGAATGTTTTACTCTCACGAGAAAAAAAGGCAAAATAAAGGTCACGGTAAGCTGCGCCTTCTGCGGCGATATTCACACCTTCACCGCGGACGAGAGCAAGGTATGGCGGAAAGACTTTGTTACCTTTTCCTGTCCCGAATCCGGCATAGGAGTGTTTTTCTTGGGGACTCGCAAAAAAGTCGGCGAGGCGCTTGAAGGTACGCTTTTCCGCTTAGATGAAATTTACAGCGAGGTCATAGACGAGCTTTCCGGCGACGAATTTGAGGAGTTCGGCGAGGAGGACGACCTTTTATACGACATTCTCGACGAGCTGCATCTGATGCGTCAAAAGGGCGAGCTTTCCTGCGTCTGCGGCAGCGAGGCGCTTTCGGTAAGCGTTCTCGGCGGAAAGGTTCTCATTTCCTGTCCCCGATGCCGCCGCTCGAAAATCCTGAACGTAAACCAAGAGACGCTCGCTATGATACTTAACGCCAGCGCGATAGTGCTTGGCAAATAACCGCGTAAATCCGCCGGTTTTATGCCGGTTGAATTTAATATATTAAGGAGGAAAATACAAATGTTAGTTTCAGCAACAGAAATGTTAAACAAGGCCGTAGCCGGAAAATATGCGGTAGGTCAGTTCAACATCAACAACTTGGAGTGGACAAAAGCCATTCTCGCCACGGCGCAGGAAAACAACTCGCCCGTAATTTTGGGCGTAAGCGAGGGCGCGGGCAAGTATATGACCGGCTTTAAGACGGTAGCGGCTATGGTTAAGGCGATGCTCGGGGAAATGAATATCACCGTTCCCGTCGCGCTCCACCTTGACCACGGCACCTACGAGGGCTGCTATAAGTGTATTGAGGCGGGCTTCTCGTCGGTAATGTTTGACGGCTCGCATTTCCCCATTGAGGAAAATATCGAAAAAACAAAGGAACTCGTTAAGGTATGCCACG
>CAYVUD010000122.1:0-4139 GCA_964454725.1 uncultured Lachnospiraceae bacterium | reverse complement strand
TGACCTTCATACATATACCTCCCATATACATAGAATTACTATGTATATAGCAACACAATCCCTAAATAAAGTCAGTACAAATTTTTAATATTTTTATTGCAATAGCATATACTTAATGTTATAATCAATTATAGTAAGGCGAATACGCCAAACCGTATATATTAAAAATCTGAATGCGTTCCGCAAAATCCGGCGATACAGGCTTGTGTCGGCGGAGGAGCGTAGAAATTGGGAGGTAGAAAATTGAAAAACAACATTATTAGTCTTAAGGACGTCAGCGTCGCCTTTGACGGCGAACGGATTTTAAACGACGTGTGTCTTGACATCGGCGATAAGGAATTTGTCACGCTTTTAGGTCCGTCGGGCTGCGGCAAAACCACAACCCTGCGTATTATCGGAGGGTTCTTGACTCCCGACAGCGGGTCGGTAAAATTTGACGGTAAGGAGATTAATAATGTTCCTCCGCATAAACGGAATATTAATACGGTATTTCAGCGGTACGCGCTGTTCCCGCACCTGAATGTTTACGAAAATATCGCGTTCGGGCTGAAGGTCAAAAAGCTCCCCGAGCGGGAGATAAACAAGCGCGTCGGCGAAATGCTCGAGCTTGTTAATTTGAAAGGCTTTGAAAAGCGTTCGATAAACCGTCTTTCGGGCGGTCAGCAGCAGAGAGTCGCGATAGCGCGCGCTCTTGTAAACGAGCCGAAGGTTCTGCTGCTTGACGAGCCTTTGGGCGCTCTTGACCTAAAGCTCCGCAAGGGTATGCAGACGGAATTAAAACGCATACAGCAAAGTCTTGAAATCTCTTTTGTTTACGTTACCCACGATCAGGAGGAGGCTCTTACGATGAGCGACACCGTGGTTGTAATGAACAACGGTAACATTCTTCAGGTAGGCTCGCCCGTAGATATTTATAACGAGCCGAAAAACGCGTTTGTCGCCGACTTTATAGGCGAAAGCAACATCTTAAACGGACTTATGATAAAGGATCGTCTTGTTGAGATAAGCGGACGCGAGTTTGAGTGCGTTGACGAGGGCTTTGGCGAAAACGCGCCCGTGGACGCGGTTATCCGCCCCGAGGATATAAAGCTCATAAATCCCGATAACGCGAAAATTACGGGCATTGTCGAGTCGGTAACCTTCAAGGGCGTTCACTATGAAATGGTAATCGAGGCGTATGACTTTAAGTGGCTCGTCCACTCAACAAAAGCGGCTGACATAGGTTCAAACGTCGGTATTGATTTTGACCCCTACGATATACATATAATGAATAAAATGGAGGCGGGAATATGAGAAAGCTTACCTCTATGCCGTATCTTGTCTGGGCGGCTGTTTTTATCGTGGTTCCCCTTCTGATGATAGCGTATTTCGCCTTCTTTAACGAGGGACGGTTTACGCTCGACTACGTTGCGGAGGTGACGCGGTATTCAAATATATTTATACGCTCGATATGGCTCGCGGCAATAGCTACGGTTATCTGCCTTGTAATAGCCTACCCCATAGCGTTTATCCTCACGCGTACGCGCAGAAGCTATCAAAGCACTATGCTTATGCTTGTAATGCTTCCGATGTGGATGAATTTCCTGTTAAGAACCTACGCGTGGATGACGCTTCTGGGGAACAACGGAATTATAAATAACTTTTTCGGGCTTTTCGGGCTTGGTCCGTTTAAAATGCTCAACACTCAGGGCGCGGTCGTACTCGGAATGGTCTATAACTATCTGCCGTTTATGATACTGCCGCTGTACACTGTAATGGAAAAGATAGACGCAAGCGTTCTTGAGGCGGCGCAGGACTTGGGCTGCAGCAGCGCCGACACGCTTTTCCGCGTAGTTCTGCCGCTGAGTCTGCCGGGGGTAATGTCGGGCATAACAATGGTTTTCGTGCCGGCTATCAGCACGTTTATAATCTCGAGAATGCTCGGCGGCGGCGGAAACCTTTTAATCGGCGACCTTATAGAAATGCAGTTCCTCGGCAGCTCCTACAACCCCAACCTCGGCGCGGCGATCTCGCTGGTGCTTATGGTTATAATCCTTCTGATTATGACTATAATGAACCAATTCGACGACGAGGACAGAGTTCTGATGTAAGGGGGCGCCGGAATGAAAAAATTATCTAAAATATATATGGCGCTCGTACTTATGTTTTTGTACATACCGATTTTTGTGCTGATCGTCTTTTCGTTCAACTCTACCAAAAGCCGGAGCGTCTTTTCGGAATTTACGCTTGACTGGTACGTTAAGCTTTTCCAAAACGAGCTTATAATGCGCTCGCTCCTAAACACGATAATCGTGGCGGTGATAGCCTCTGTTTCGGCGACGGTTCTGGGAACGGCGGCGGCGATAGGCATTAACGCTATGGGAAAAACTCCCAAGGCGATCGTTATGAATGTTACGAATTTGCCTATTATAAACCCCGAAATAGTAACCGGCGTTTCGCTTATGCTGCTGTTCGTTTTCTTTACGGCGCGAATGAATTTGGAGTTCGGCTTTCTGACGCTTATAATCGCGCATATCACGTTTGACGTGCCGTATGTAATTCTGAGCATTATGCCGAAATTCAGGCAAATGAACCCGCATATATACGAGGCGGCGCAGGATTTGGGCTGTTCGCCGGCGAGCGCGTTCTTTAAGGTGGTGCTTCCCGAAATTATGCCGGGCGTGGTGTCGGGCTTTCTGATGTCGTTCACGTTCTCGCTCGACGATTTCGTCGTAAGCTATTTCACGAGCGGCTCGACCTCGCAGACGCTCCCGATAACCATATATTCTATGACACGGCGCAAGGTAAGTCCCGAAATAAACGCGCTTTCGACGATTATTTTCGTCGTTGTGCTTATCGTGCTTATCGTGAAAAATGTCATCGAGCGCCGGCAGATAAAAAAGGGGGTTAAGCTATGAAAAAGTTTTTAACCCTTATCGCCGTTTTAGCGGTTGTGGCGGCGTGCGGCTGCGCGCATATAGAGGAATTTGAGGAAACCGAAGCGGAGGAGGCGGCGCTCGCCGTCGCCGACCCCGAATACTATTCCCGCTTTAAGGACGACAATATTTCGATAAACGTCTACAACTGGGGAGAATACATCGCCGACGGCAGCGGCGGCGGACTTGACGTAAACGCGGAGTTTACAAAGCTCACGGGAATTAAGGTCAACTACAGCACCTTTGCCACAAACGAGGAGCTTTACGCCAAATTAAAGGGCGGCGGCTCGAGCTATGATATTATTATCCCGTCGGACTATATGATTTCGCGTATGATTAAAGAGGATATGCTCGAGCCTCTTGATATGGACAGTATCCCCAATTTCAAATACATAATGGACAAATTCAAAAATCCCGAGTACGACGAGGGGTCAAAATATTCCGTGCCGTATACCTGGGGAACGGTCGGAATTATCTACGACAACACCGTCATAGACGGAGAAAACATCGACTGGGACATTCTCTGGAATGACGAGTACGCGGACAGAATACTTATGTTTGACAATCCGCGCGACGCGTTCGCGATAGCGGAAATAATGCTCGGCTATTCGCTCAATTCCGAGAACCCCGAGGAGCTTGAAAACGCCGCCAAGCTTCTGATGGAGCAGAAAAAGGTCGTTCAGGCATATGTTATGGACGAGATTTTTGATAAAATGGGCGCGGGAGAAGCCGTTGCCGCCCCGTATTACGCGGGCGACGCGCTCACGCTTATGGACGAGTACGAGCATCTGGGCTTTGCCGTTCCCGAAAGCGGAACAAATCTGTTTGTAGACGCGATTTGCATACCCAAGGGATCAAAACAGAAGGAAGCCGCCCAGATGTATATTAATTTTATGTGCGAGCCGGATATAGCGTACGCGACAACCGATTTTATCGGCTATTCAACGCCCAATTCCGCCGCGTTTGAAATGCTTGACGAGGAAATAAAAAACGACGGTGTTTCCTACCCCGACGACGAATATATCGCGGAAAAAACCACCGTTTACAGAAACCTTTCCGACGAGGCGAACGCGGAAATGCAGACCTTGTGGACGGAAATGAAATCAGCCGAGGAGGAAACCCCCAACCGCTGGATCGTACCGCTGTTTATGGCTTTTTGCGTGGCGGCTTCGCTTGTAATTCTTATCAGACGGCATATTAAAAAGAAAAGGGATATATTCTAAA
>CAYVUD010000121.1:0-4249 GCA_964454725.1 uncultured Lachnospiraceae bacterium | reverse complement strand
GGCGGGACTTGACGTTGTTCAGCTCCACGGCGACGAGGATATGGAATATATCGCGTCGCTTGGCGGCGTGTGCGAGATATGGAAGGCGGTACGCGTCCGCGACGGCGGCGATATACCCGATGTTTCGGGGGCGTCGCGGATACTTCTCGACAAGTATGCTCCGCGCGAGTACGGCGGTACGGGAAAAACCTTCGACTGGGCGCGCGTGGGGACAATAAAAACCGATAAACCTCTCGTTCTCGCGGGAGGACTTACAAAAGAAAATGTTCTCAGGGGAATTAAGATTTTTAAACCTGTCTGCGTTGACGTTTCTTCCGCGGTCGAAACGGACGGTTTTAAGGACGAAACAAAAATAAAAGAATTTATAGAAACGGTAAGGAATGAAAAGAATGAATAGAATAGACGAGCATTTTAACAAGCTTAAGGAGCGGAAAAAGAAGGCGCTTATAACATTTTTAACGGTAGGCGACCCGAACATAGAGGTCAGCGAAAGGGCGATATACGCTATGCAGGAGGAGGGCGCGGACTTAATAGAACTGGGCGTCCCGTTTTCCGACCCGTCGGCGGACGGAAAAACGATACAGGAGGCGGACACGCGCGCTCTGAAAAACGGCGTTGACATATACAAAATATTTGAGCTGGTTGAAAAAATCCGCGCCGATATACATATACCGATGGTGTTTTTGCTCTATTACAATATAATGGTTCAGTACGGGCTTGAGCCGTTCTTCAAACGCTGTCAAAGCGTCGGAATCGACGGACTGATAATACCCGACCTGCCATACGAGGAAAGCGGCGAGATAAAGGAGTACACCGAAAAATACGGAGTGTACCAGATAAACCTTGTCGCGCCGACGTCGCGCGAGCGAATAAAAGAGATTGCGAAAAATTCGCGCGGTTTCCTCTACTGTGTTTCGTCACTCGGCGTTACGGGCGAGAAATCAAGCTTTGTTACGGATTTTGACGAATTTTTCTCGCTTATAAATAAGTATACCGCCGTTCCCGCGTGCGTGGGATTTGGCATATCAAACGGCGAGCAGGCCGGAAAGCTCAGCGCCTACTGCGACGGCGCTATTGTCGGAAGCGCTCTCGTAAAGGCGATCGCCTCGGGAAAAACCGGCGAGGAGAGCATTAAAAATCTGCGCGAGAAGCTAAGGGATTTAAGATCCGGAATAGAATAATTCGGAGGGTGATATTATGAATATAAAAAAGATAACGGCGGCGTTTATCGCGGCGGCGCTGATGACGCCCGCGGCGGCTTTGGCAAAGGATAATTTTTATCCTTACAACAAATTTATGACCGGCGTTCGCATACCGCAGAGCGGTTTGTGCGATACGCTTAAGTCCTATGCCGGTCACGAGGAGGAAAACGTAATCGATTATTTCTCGGGCATAATATCGGCGTTTTCGAGCGATATGGACGGCGACGGCGACGCGGAGCTGTTTGTGGTTGAGGACAATGTTATTGAAATCTACAATGTTTCCGCGGAGGGCAGTACGGTTTATCTTGCGGACGTTAAGAAAAATCTTATAACCGACCAGGGTGAGAGCTACGCGAACATTTTCGTTAAGCAGTGGGGCTACGAGCGCCTTTTATGCGTCGAGTATTTTGCCGACACGGGCGCGTCCAAGACCTATTCGCTGAGAATGTATTCGATGAATAAGGAAACAAAGTCCGTATCCGTGCGGGCTAAAATCGAGAAAACCGTGGACGACGAGTCGGTTTCGGAGTCGGTTTCGGCTATTTTTGACGATAAGACCGTTTCTTACTCCAACAGCTCCGTAAACGGCAACGAATTTATCGTAAATCCCGATAATTACGAAAGCTGCGAGGCGGCGGCGAGAGAGGTTCTTTCTCTTCTCGGCTTCTCAAACTCCGACTTTATCGCGTCCGAGAGCCGCCTTAATCTTTACGCTTCCGCGGCGGATAATAATTACAGAATATCGAATTTCATAAACGACGTCGAGCCGCAGACATATATAAGAGCGGTCGGAATAAGAAACGGCGCGACGCCCGTGGTTATGTTTGACGACTACAGTATGCTTGCCGATTTGAGCGCGCCCGTCGCCGACATTACCGTTACGGTAAACGGCAACGCGATACAGTTTTCCGACCAAAGCCCCGTTATCAAAGATGACAGAACTCTCGTTCCGGCAAGAGGTGTTTTTGAGGCTCTCGGCGCGCGCGTGGACTGGCTTGGCGAGGCGCGGAAGGTGGTTATAAACACCGCCGATAAAAACGTGACGCTTACGCTCGACTCGGACACATATTACGTAAACGGCGAGGCGAAGCAGCTTGACGTTCCGGCTACGCTTATAAACGACAGAACGATGATACCGATACGCGCGATAAGCGAGTCGCTGGGCTGTACGGTTGATTGGGACGGCGATAACCGGACGGTTGTTATAACGGCACAATAGCTCGGATTGTCGAATATTGCCGGATTGTGACATATGTAAAAAAATAAATTGCCTAAAAATGAAAATTTGTTGAAATATACAAATTTTTCTTGACACAGGCGTTAAAAAATGGTATACTGTGAATATACTTGAGAGGGAGATATGCTCAGTGGCAGAAGCGAAGCTCAAAGACTCTTTCGCGGGGCTTAGCGACGAGGAGCTTGTAAAAAAGGCGCAATCGGGCGATAAGACTGCGCTGGAAGCCGTATTGGAACGGTATAAAAACCTTGTCTACGCGAAGGCGAAGCCGTACTTTATCGCCGGCGCGGACGAGGACGACATCATTCAGGAAGGCTTTATAGGTCTGTATAACGCCGTTAAGGATTTTGACGGCGAAAAGCTTCCGTTTTTCGGCGTTTTTGCCGGAGTCTGCGTTTCGCGCAGAATACTTACCGCCGTAAAGGCGGCGGCGCGTCAGAAGCATATCCCGCTTAACTCTTATGTTTCACTCGATAACGGTTCCCCCGACGCGGAGGTTCCCGCCGGTGTGTCCGGCGCGTCGCTTGATCCGGAGGCAATTCTTATCGACCGTGAAAACGTGGACGGTATCGGGTATAAAATAAACAAGGCTTTGAGCAAGCTTGAGCTGGAGGTACTGGTGTATTATCTTCGCGATATGTCGTATCAGGAAATCGCCTCGGCTCTGGGAAAAGACGTTAAGGCTGTTGATAACGCTATTCAGCGTATCAGGAAAAAGCTGGAAGGTATTCTTTGCGAAAAGGACTTGTAAAGGCAACTTATTTACACAAAAATTCAAAGTGAGGTAAAAAACATGTACGAAGACAAGACACTGGTATGTAAAGACTGCGGACAGGAATTCATTTTCACTGCGGGCGAACAGGAGTTTTATGCTGAAAAGGGCTTTCAGAACGAGCCTTTGCGCTGCAAGGAATGCAGAACGGCAAGAAAGAACAGTATAAGACAGAACAGAGAAATGTTTGAAATAGTCTGCGCTGAGTGCGGCAAGGTGGACAAGGTTCCCTTTGAGCCCAGACACGACAGACCGGTATATTGCAGTGATTGCTTTGCAAAGCATAACGGGGAATAATCCCCTTGGATTGTCTTTCGGGACAGTTTTGTGCAATACAGGAGGCGCGGAGCTTGTATCCGCGCTTTTTTCTTTTACGGAGGCGGTGTAAAAGGTGAAGGCGGTACGCGGATTTTTTGTAATCGTTGGCGCGGCGCTTGTTTTAAGCGCGGCTGTAAACGGTGTTACGACAAATTTTACAGTCGGGATAATCGCCGAGCTTATGCTCGGCGCGGTTTGCGTACTTTTGGGGGCGTTGTGGGATTCGCTGAAAAAACAGATTAGAACAGTTGTAATCTGCTGTCTGTCCGCGACGCTTTGCTGTTGTTTCGCGCTTGGCATATACGGCTTGGCGGATACCGCCGATTACAGCGAGGACGTATTAATCGTGCTTGGCGCCGCGGTACACGGCGAAACGCCGTCTTTGGCGCTTGCGTACAGACTTGACGCGGCGGCGGAATATCTGGAGAAAAATAAAAACGCTTACGTTATCGTGAGCGGCGGACAAGGTCCGCAGGAGGACGTAACGGAAGCGTCCGCGATGGAGAAATATTTGGTTGAAAAGGGGATAGCGCCGGAGCGGATAATCAAGGAGGAAAAGGCGACGAGTACCTTTGAGAACTACCGATATTCAAAGGAGATAACAGACGCTTATTTTCCGTCTGCCAAAATCGCGACGGTGACAAACGATTTTCATATGTACAGGGCGAAAAAAATCGCTAAGCTCGCGGGAATCGAAACGTCGTCGCTGCACGCGAAAAC
>CAYVUD010000120.1:0-4319 GCA_964454725.1 uncultured Lachnospiraceae bacterium | reverse complement strand
ATAAATTTTTTGATGATATCTTTTAATGGAGGTGTAGAAAAGTATGGCAAGAATAGCAGGTGTTGACTTACCCAGAGACAAGAGAGTAGAAGTTGGTCTTACCTATATTTACGGCATTGGACTGAAAAGTTCGCAGAAAATTTTGGCTAAAAACGGAGTTAATCCCGACACGAGAGTTAAGGATCTTACGGAGGCGGAGGTTAGCAAGCTCAGAGAAACGATTGACGCGGAATACACGGTTGAAGGCGATTTGAGACGTCAGCTCGCCTTGGACATTAAGCGTCTTATGGAAATCGGCTGCTACAGAGGTATCCGTCACAGAAAGGGACTTCCGGTAAGAGGTCAGAACACAAAGAATAATGCCAGAACCCGTAAGGGTCCCGCGAGAGCAATAGCGGGAAAGAAGAAATAAAGGAGGGACTAAGCTAATGGCAAAGGTAGCAAAGAAAACTACGCGTACACGTCGTCGTGACAGAAAAAACGTTGAAAAGGGCGCGGCTCATATCCGCTCAACCTTCAATAATACAATAGTTACAATTACGGATACGGCGGGAAACGCTATATCGTGGGCAAGCGCGGGCGGCTTAGGCTTCCGCGGCTCGAGAAAAAGCACTCCGTTCGCGGCTCAGACAGCGGCTGAAACAGCGGCTAAAGCCGCTATGGAACACGGTATGAAAACAGTTGAGGTTTACGTTAAGGGACCGGGCGCGGGCCGTGAAGCGGCAATACGCGCGCTGCAGGCGACAGGTCTTGACGTTACAATGATTAAGGACGTAACTCCTATTCCTCATAACGGCTGCAGACCGCCGAAGAGAAGAAGAGTCTGATTATTGTAAAGGAGGAAAAAGAGCATGGCAGTTAATAAGCAACCGATATTAAAAAGATGCAGAACCTTAGGCATCAGCCCCGCGGTTATGGGCATCGACAAGAGTTCGAGAAAGAACCCGAAGCAGTCAAGAAGAAAGCAGTCGGAATACGGCTTGCAGCTCAACGAAAAGCAGAAGGTTAAGTTTATTTACGGCGTACTTGAGAAGCAGTTCAGAAAGTACTACGTAATGGCTACCAAGAGAAACGGAATTACCGGCGAAATGCTTCTGCAAATTCTTGAGTCAAGACTTGACAATGTTGTTTTCAGATTAGGCTTAGCAAATACAAGACGCGAGGCAAGACAGATCGTAAATCACGGTCATATTACGGTAAACGGCAAAAAGGTTGACATTCCTTCATATCTTGTAAAGCCGGGCGACGTAATCTCGGTAAGAGAAAAGAGCAGAAATTCGGTCAGAATCAAGGAAATCGTTGAGGAAAACGCGAAACGCGTTATTCCGAAGTGGCTGGATATGAACAGAGACACTCTTACCGGTAAGGTTCTTACTTTGTCGGACAGGGAGGACATCGACTACGAAGTAGAGGAGACACTTATTGTCGAGTTGTATTCTAAATAATCACATTTTACCCTCGGTAAGTGGATATAAATACATTTTTTCAAGGGTTTTGGCAAGGCTCCCGCTTTGTCTAAGACTCCAATTAAAGAGGAGGGTTCTGAAATGATAGAAATGGAAAAGCCTAATATTGAATGTGTTGAAATGAGCGAGGACGGAAGATACGGCAAGTTTGTCGTATCACCTTTGGAGCGCGGTTACGGAACCACATTGGGAAATTCCTTAAGAAGAATTTTACTTTCATCATTACCCGGCGCCGCCGCTACGTCCGTTAAGATTGACGGCGTTCAGCACGAGTTTTCGACTGTTCCGGGCGTTACGGAAGATGTTACGGAGATTATCCTCAACATCAAAAAGCTCGCGATAAAGCTTCACGGCGATATGCCCAAGACCGTGTATATCGAGGCGAAGGGCGCGCAGGAGGTTACCGCGGGCGACATTAAGCGTGACGATGACGTTGAGATATTCAACCCCGATTTGCATATAGCCACGCTTAACGACGACGCCAGACTCTATATCGAGCTGACGCTTTCCAAGGGCAGAGGCTATGTGAGCGCGGAGAAGAACAAGCAGGCTATGCAGCCGATAATCGGAGTAATTCCGATCGACTCGATTTACACGCCGGTAACAAAGGTTAATTATACGGTTGAGAATATTCACGTGGGACAGTATACCGACCGCGAGGAGCTGACTGTTGAGGTCTGGACAAACAGAACGATAAAGCCGGACGAGGCGGTATCGCTGGCGGCGAAAATTATGAACGAGCTTCTTACGCTGTTCGTAGACCTTTCGGACGACGCGAAGAACACGGAAATTATCGTTGAGAAGGAAGAGAGCAAGAAGGAAAAAGTCCTTGAGATGACTATTGAGGAGCTTGACCTTTCGGTACGTTCGTACAACTGCTTGAAGCGCGCGGGTATAAATACCGTTGAGGACCTTACCAACAAGTCCGAGGAGGATATGATGAAGGTAAGGAACCTCGGCAGAAAGTCGCTTGAAGAAGTCATAAACAAATTAAACGGATTAGGTCTTTACCTTAAGAAAGAAGAAGATTAATAGGAGGTAACAGTTATGCCGGGAACAAGAAAGTTAAATCTTCCCACGAACCAGAGAAAAGCGATGCTTCGTAACCTTGTTACAAGCTTTCTGGAAACGGGCAGAATTGAAACTACTTTAACACGTGCGAAGGAAACCCAGAGTATGGCCGAGAAGATGATTACGCTCGGCAAGAAAAACACCTTGCACACACGCCGTCGGGCGCTGGAGTTCATCACAAAAGAGGACGTCGTAACAAAGCTGTTCTCAGAGATTGCTCCCAAGTACGCAGAGAGAAACGGCGGCTACACGAGAATTATGCAGTTAGGTCCGCGCCGCGGAGACAGCGCGCCTATGGCAATTCTCGAGCTGGTAGACTAATTTTAACGATTAACAAAAGCAGCGTTAAAGAACGCTGTTTTTGTTTACATAAAATTAAATTGACAATACTGTTAAAGTGTAGTAAAATTAGTTTATGAAGGGAGGGGATAGAATGGCAATCACACTCGAAAAAACGATTGACGCGCTTCTCGCGGCTAAAAAGTACGCGACGCTCAGAGACGTTTTAATGACCACCAACGAGGCGGATATTGCGGCGATTTTTTCCGAATTGGACGAGGAAAAGCTGCCGGTGCTGTTCCGTCTGCTCCCCAAGGATTTGGCGGCGGATACGTTCGCGCTTATGGACGCTGACGAGCAGGAGCTTCTCATACGCGGTTTCTCGGATAACGAGCTTAAGGAGGTCTTTGACGAGCTTTACGTAGACGACGCGGCGGATATAGTCGAGGAAATGCCCGCAAATGTTGTAAAGCGCATACTTGCCAACACCAGTCCCGATATGCGGAAGCTTATAAACGAAATCCTAAAATACCCCGAGGACAGCGCGGGAAGCCTTATGAGCGTTGAATACATCAGTCTGCGCCCGAAAATGACCGTTGGCGAGGCGATAAAGCGCATACGGCGCACGATTACAAACGCGGAAACGATATATACCTGCTATGTAACCGACGATAACCGTCATCTTTTGGGCTATATTTCCGCGAAGAGCCTGCTTCTCGCCGCCGAGGACGAGGTTATCGGGGAGATAATGGAAACTACGCCTATATATGTGAAAACGACCGACGACAAGGAGGACGTCGCGAAAAAAATGGGGCGCTATGATTTTGCGATAATGCCGGTTGTGGACGATGAAATAAGGCTTGTCGGAATAGTAATGTTTGACGACGCTCTCGACGTTATCCAGGAGGAAACCACCGAGGATATTGAGCGAATGGCGGCAATAAGCCCCACAGAGGAGTCATATCTGAAAACCTCCGACCTTCGCCACGCGAAAAACAGAATTACGTGGCTTTTGATATTGATGCTTTCGTCGATATTTACCGAGAGGATTTTAAACCATTATGAAGCGTCGTTAGCGGCGGTGTCCGTTCTGGCGGGATTTATACCTATGCTTATGAGCGTGGGCGGAAACTGCGGCTCGCAAAGCTCGACGCTTATCATACGCGGTATGGCGATAGACCAAATACGCCTGAGAGATTATTTTAAGGTTGTCTGGACCGAGCTGAGGGTGTCGGTGGTTATAAGTCTGGTTTTGGCGGTTGTAAACGGTCTGTGGGTGCTGCTGCTCTACCATAATAATCCGCAAAAAGCCGTTATAGCGGTGGTTATAAGCCTGTCGATAGTGGGAATAGTTTTAATTTCGCAGCTTATCGGCTGCTCGCTGCCGATGCTCGCAAAACGCCTACGCCTTGACCCCGCGGTTATGGCGTCGCCGCTTATTACGACAATCGTGGACGTGACCTCGATATTTATTTATTTTAATATCGCGGCAAGGTTTTTTAA
>CAYVUD010000119.1:0-4347 GCA_964454725.1 uncultured Lachnospiraceae bacterium | reverse complement strand
GGGCGAACACGGTTCGCCTTTTACCGCATACCTATCTTTATATTATCCAATTCCGTCGCCCAAGTGAAATTCTTATCCTGTCTTACGGCAAGCACCTCGATCGCGCCGAAATCCTCGGCATTATCGAAAGTAATCTTGCGTTTTTCCTTGGAGTTGCCCAGCTCTACGGTAAATTCCGCCGTTTTCGCCTCAAAATCGGCTTCAATCACGATATGGTAAACAGCGTCCTTCGAGAAGCTCGGGTTTATCGTCTGCCACGGCTCTGTTTCAAGCGCGCCGTTTGATATGGCTCCGCCTTGGCTATACGTAATGGGCACATTCGCGACCGTCTTAAACGCGAGAAAAACTTTGTTGGAGCTGTCCGCGAAGCGCAACTCGCCCACAGACGAGCCGCCCGTCATAGCGCCCGTTTTCCAGTCAAGCTCTATAAGAACCTTGCCCCTCATCGCGCCTTCCAGACGATATATGGCGTTTCTGTTGCCCTTATCGCTGCCGCTTATACCCATCGTGCCGTTTGACGTAACGCCGATATTCGCCAAAGGCGCGGGCTTTGTGCCTGCCCAGCCCGCCGCGTCGCCTTCGCTGTAGCCTGAGAAGTCCTCATCATAGTACAATTTCCAAGTATTACCCTTGGAATCGGTATAATCCGTATAGGTCATACTCTCGAGCGGGTCGGGAGTCGGAGTCGGCTCGGGAGTTGCCGTAGGAGCCGGAGTCGGGGTTGCCTCCGGCTCAACGCCGGATTTAAGAATTTCAACCCTCTCGCTTATCTTGGAATTATCCGTAAATTCCCTGTCGCCGATAAAGATATATCCGGAGGGATCCCAAAATACCTTCTTGCCTATCGCCTCCGCCATAGCGCGTAGAGGAATCATTGTCCTTCCGTTATAGCTCTTTGCCGTTACGTCGAGCGTTTTCGTCTCGCCGTTTACGGTGTACTCGGCGCTGTCGAGCGTCATAGCTATATCGTATCCGTTACCGGAAAGCGTAACCCTTCTCGTCGCGTCGTCATAGCCGACGTCCATACCGAAGCCCTCGGAAATAAAACGTACCGGCACGAGCGTTCTGTCGCCCTCGGCGACGAACGGAACAACATTTTCGTCGTTCGCGTCAACCTTTGTAAGCGCGTCTCCGACATAAGCGTTCGGGCTGTCAATCAGAAGCTCCACGCTTGACGCCGCGGCTTTGCCGCCGCCGATTTTAAGCGTTGAGTGACTGCCCGTCAAATCGGGATTCGCGACCTTCTGTCCGTCCTTTACGACATATCCCTCAAAGAGCGGAACGTCCGTCGTTTCCGCGCCGAGGTAATATCCGACGTTGGGCGGCTGGTTATAATGGTTATTCTGCACCGCCACGCACGAACGATAGTAATAATCCTGCATCAAAGTCGGGATTTTATAGTTTGTCGGTATGGCCGTCGAGTAAACCACAAGCGATTTTTCGTCATTCGTTTTCCATACGATTTCCTCGCGCCAGTCGCCGAACAGATCCGCCGAAATTACCGGCACAGCCTTCGTGCCGCCGTTCGACGCGCAGTTTTCGCCGTCGAAAATAACGTCAACGCACTTATCCTCCCAATTCCACTTTGAAACGCGCGTTCCGTCCAAAAATTCCGAAAGCAGGTCGCCGTCCCAGTAAACCTTGAAATTCATCGGGAGCGTTCCAACCGCGTCGCCGCCGGTTCCCGCGTCCTTTTCAAACGTGCCGTCGGGCAGACGGTATTTGAAATTGCTGAAGCCGTCTATCGAGTCGTCGGCAAGGCGCTGCCCTGTCGCCTCAACTATATTCTGACCCGAAAAGTTCATCGGAATTGTGCCTGTGGAACCCCAAACCTCGTGACCTCTGAGGGTGGGATCAATATCACCCGAGCGGCTTCTGCCGGTGTCCTTATTCTTGCTGTAGCCGAACTTGACCTGACCGGTACGCGCGTCGTGCAGCTCAATATTGCCCAAAATCGGCGCGTTTTCGTGACACGCCCATACAAGATAACCGTTGTAATCCGGATCCATATACGCAACGTCAAACGCGTCGCCGTGCAGGAATTTCTGTTCCGTTCCGTCGTTGTCCGTTCCCTTGACTGCGTAAAGCTCGCTTCCGTCGTCGTCTATCGCGGCAGGACCGGAAATAATTTCGTCCTTGCCGTCATAATCAACGTCGGCGACGCACAGATTATGGTTCCACGCGCCCCAGATGCTGTTTACGTCGTCTTTATTTTCGGTGTTATGTACCCAGTCGAGCGCGAATTTGCCGTCCGCTATATGCCACGCCGCCGCGCGCACATTATCCCACGCGCCGCGCACCATAACGACGCTTGGCGTTACTCCGTCAAGATATGCCAAGCCGAAAAGATAATGGCTTGCGCGCTTGGTAAGTCTGCCCGTGTCCGTGTAACGGTACGACCACTCCGAAAGCGGCTCCTTTAACGGGAGCAGCTCGGTTCTGTCTTTTTCCGCGCCCGTTACGCCGTCATAGACGGACAGGAACTCGGGCGTTGACACGATGTACTGTCTGTCTTGGAAAATGGCGAGGTTTGAGTCGTTTTTGCTGTAGTCGGTAATGCCGTCGCCGTTTACGTCGCCGACGGCGGTTCCCGCGCCGTCAACCGTTCCCTCGAACGAACGCATAATCATCTCCGCTTTGCCGTCGCCGTCCATATCATATACGAGAAAATTTATGTCAACCTCATTAATCTCGTTCGGACCGACGTCTATCGTCCACATATGCTCTCCGCTTTGCTTGTATGCCTCGATAAGCGGATAACCCGTGCGCGTTTTCGTGTCCATATTCGTCGGTGTGCGGCGAACTATGTACTCGTACTCGCCGTCGCCGTCAAGGTCGCCTACCGCGCCGTCGTCGATTATATATCCCTCGCGCGCCTCGACGGGAATTGTGATATACGCCTTATCCCACGCCTTGGCGGTAGTTTCGGTTCCGTTTTCCGCGCCGTTTACGACCTCCGCGAGCGTATACTCCGCGCCCGCGGGAGCGCCCGCGTCAAAATAGTTTGAGGCGTTTAGCGGCGCGCTGTTGATTTTTTCGCCGTTACGGTAGAGATTATAGTATAAATCCTTGCTGTCAGTGCCAAGATAACGCCAGCTTACAAGCGTTCCGCCGTCAGCGGGTACCGCCGTGAGTCCTCTCGAAAGGTTCTCCATCTGACGCTCAACCTTCGGTCTCGCGGCATACAGCTCCTCGGTTTTGGCGCGATCCGAGGCGTTCCATTCCTCCTCGTAGTAGCCCATACTGAAGCCGTCCGAGCCGTCGTTCGGGATAAACGCCGCCGACGCGGGCAGACTTCCCAGAAGCACCGCCGCCGCGGAAACGGCGGCAATTAATTTTTTATTCATCAAACCACTCCTTTTACTAAAAATTTATTTAACTTGATAATTTTATTTTAGCATATTATACAAAAAATTACAAGCTCAAATTAAAATTACGAAGAAAATAAAAAAAGACGGGGCTTTTAAAAAAGCGGGAATAAATTCAGCCGGCTGACATTTCCGTATTCGCGCCGCGATTTCCCGTTCGGCAACCGAACAATATCCGCGAAAAAAACATATTATATACAAAACCGCATAAGGAGGAAAAAATTATGTTTGAAACAGTTGCCGTAATCGGCGGCGATTTAAGGCAGCTCACGCTCGCCGGACTTTTGCGGGAGGAGGGGTATCACGTTTTCCTTTACGGCTTTGACAAGGACATAACCGTCGATGACCCCAAGCCCGAAACCGACAAGGCGTTTGCGCTCAACGCCGACATTATAATACTGCCCGTACCCGTCACCTTCGACGGTACGGCGATTAATTCACCCTACGCGAAAACGCCTATGCCGATCGAGGAATTTCTCGGCGGAGTCAATCCGTCGGCCTTGGTTTTCGGCGGTCAGATACAGCCGAATCTTCAAAAAGCCTTCGAGGAAAACGGTATTGCCTACCGCGATTATTTGAAGCGCGAGGAGCTTTCCGTCAAAAACGCGATTCCCACAGCGGAGGGCGCGATAGAAATTGCCATTTCGGAAACGCTTATCACTATTCACGGCAGCAAGTGCCTTGTTTTGGGTTACGGAAAAATAGGGAAAATACTTTCGCGAATGTTATCCGGTCTGGGCGCTCAGACATACGTCGAGGCGCGCAAATACGCCGACCTCGCGATGATTGAGGGACACGGCTATGAGCCGCTGCCGCTCGATGAACTCGCAAGCCGCATAAACGAGTTTGATATAATCTTCAATACCATTCCCGCGATGATACTCGACGCGCCGCTTTTGGCGCGTGTAAAAAAGGACGCCCTCGTTATTGACCTCGCCTCCAAACCCGGCGGGGTGGATTTTTATTTGGATAAGGTCTT
>CAYVUD010000118.1:0-4354 GCA_964454725.1 uncultured Lachnospiraceae bacterium | reverse complement strand
ATAGGCAATACAGCGCCGCTGTCGCGGGACTGTAAAGTATATTTATGGGACGGAAAAACGCTGAAACCGAGACAGTAATTAAAACCCAAAAAAAGAAGCCCTTGCGGGCTTCTTTCAGTGTGTAGAAAGCACATTAAGCCTCCCCTAACAGGGGAGGGGGACTGCCGCCGCAGGCGGCGGTGGAGGGGTTTGTTAAGGTGATTTGCGGGTTTAAACCCCTCAGTCGCTACGCGACAGCTCCCCTAATAGGGGAGCCTTTCGGTACGTCCGTAGGGGCGACCCTTGCGGTCGCCCGACATATTGCGGCATTTTCCAAGAGGGCGACCGCAAGGGTCGCCCCTACGCAGCATTGAATTGGGTGGTCGTAGCGTCCGCGCGCCCATAAACTCTAATTTATTGATACGCAAATGTTTTGTCTACAGTCTAAAAGAAGCCCTTGCGGGCTTCTTTTTCGTGAAGGCTTAAATTACAGTCCGAACTGCTCCTTGCAGCTTGAAAGCACTTTTTCGATCGTAGCCTCGGCGCTTTCAAGGCTCTCGGCGAACGTACCCATATACAGCTTGATCTTAGGCTCTGTGCCCGACGGTCTTACTATGAAATAAGTCTTATCGTCGGCGAGATTGTATTTTAAAACATTTGCCTTCGGCAGACCCTTTACAGACGAAACGCCGCCCTTTGTATCCTTAATCGTCTGCGACTGATAGTCGGTGTAAAGCGTTATGTCCATACCGGCAATATTCTTCGGCGGGTTGGCGCGAAGCCCCGCGAGAAGCGCCGCCATTTTCTCCATACCGTCCTTGCCGGGCATCGTAAACGAAACGGTCTTTTCGGCATAGTAGCCGTATTTTTTGTAAATATCCTGAAGCGCCTCGTAAAGCGACTTGCCCTTTGTCTTGTAATACGCCGCCATCTCCGCGATAAGCATTGTCGCGACAACGCCGTCCTTATCGCGCGCGTGAGTGCCGACAAGGTAGCCGTAGCTCTCCTCGAAGCCGATAAGATAGGTGTGGTTTTTCTTCTCCGCGAACTCCGTCATTTTTTCGCCGATGTACTTGAAGCCCGTGAGAACATTCATAACCTCAACGCCGTAGCTCTCGGCGATCGCCGCCGCAAGCTCGGTTGTAACTATAGTCTTTATAACAACTCCGTCCGCGGGAAGAGTACCCTTTTCCTTCTTGGACTTTAAAATATACTCAACCAGCAGCGCGCCCGTCTGGTTGCCTGTGAGCGTTCTGTAAACGCCCTCCGCGTCGCGGACGACTATACCCACGCGGTCGCAGTCGGGGTCGGTGCCGATGATAACGTCAACGTCGTTTTCCTTCGCCATTTTAATCGCTATCTCAAAGCCCTCCTTGTCCTCGGGGTTGGGGGATTTAACGGTCGGGAAATTGCCGTCCTCGGTGTCCTGCTCCTTAACTACAAGCACGTTTTTAAAGCCTATGCGCTTTAATATTTCCTTTACCGGACGCGAGCCTGTGCCGTGGAACGGCGTGTAGATAAGCTTAAACGTATCCGCGACGGCTTTTACGGCTTCCGGATTTTGCTGCTGCGTCATAACCGTTTCCAAGAACTTTTCGTCAAGCTCCTTCCCGGGGATTTCAAGAAGTCCCTTTTCCTTCGCCTCGTCGAGCGAAATATATTTTACGTCGTCGAATATGTCGTAGCTTTCCATAGCCGCCACAACAACGTCGGCGGCGTCGGGCGGAAGCTGACCGCCGTCGGGACCGTATACCTTATAGCCGTTGTACTCCTTGGGGTTGTGCGAGGCGGTTATCATAACGCCCGCCGCGCAGCCGAGCGTGCGTATGCCGAACGATACCTCGGGAACCGAGTGGACGATCGGGAACAGATACGCCTTAACGCCCGCCGCCGTAAGTACCTTCGCGGTTTCCTCCGCGAATACGCGCGAGAAATTACGCGTGTCGTAGCCGATTAAAACACCCGCCTTCGCCGCGTCCGCGCCGCGCGAGTTGACGTATTTCGCCACGCCTTGGCTTGCCTGACGCACGTTGTAGACGTTAATTCTGTTCGTGCCGGCGCCTATGATACCTCGCATACCCGCCGTTCCGAACTCCAAATCGCGGTAAAAGCGTTCCTCTATCTCCTTTTCGTTTCCGGCGATAGCCTTAAGCTCCGCCTTTGTATCCGCGTCAACCGCCGAATGATTCAACCAGCGCTCATATGTTTCTTTGTAGCCCATAATAATCTCCTCCAAATCCAAAAATTAAACTATTTAATATTATATAACACTTTTTCCGATTTTTCAATCAGTATTATGTAAAAAATATCGACATATTAATAGGTTAAATAGTACAAAAAAGAGCGGGACTTGACGAAATTAAGGTTTTGTTGTAGAATAATGTAAGCATATGATTTTGAAGGGAGTCAGTGAATATGGCGGTAAATGTCAGAAAAACCGGATACGGAAAATGGAAAATACCGGTTGCGGTTATAGCTGTAATTGTTGTTATCGGCTGCGTATTTGCGGGTATACTTTTAAAGGACAGCACAGGAGTTGATATGACAACGGCGACGGTTCGGATAGAAATAGCGGACGGCGAGGGTATGGACGCGGCGGCTTCAAAGCTCAGCGAAAACGGAGTTATAAAGTATCCGCTGCTGTTTAAGCTTCAGGCGAAGCTTGGCGGATATGACAGTAATATACAGCCGGGCGCGGCTACGATTACAAATAATATGAGCTACCACGACATCTTGGAGCTGCTTATAACCCAAAACCGCGAAACGACGAAGGTCGTTATCCCCGAGGGCTACGAGATAAAGCAGATTGCCGAAAAGCTCTGCGAGCTGGGACTTGTGACGTGGAACGATTTTTACGCGGCGCTTGACCCCGCCGATTACGATTATGAATTTCTCAAAAATCTGCCCGAGCGCGAAAATCAGCTCGAGGGCTATCTGTTCCCCGCGACATACGAAATTCCCGAGGGAATGTCGGCGCACGATATAGTCGATTTAATGCTCGCCGCGTTTGACAATCAGTTTGCCGACGAGTATTACGCTCGGGCGGCGGCTATGGGTATGACGGTTGACGAGGTAATAACAATGGCGTCGATTGTCGAGCGCGAAACGGACGCGGAGTCGGAGAGAGCGAAGGTCGCGGGAGTGTTCTACAACCGCAGAAATTCCGGTATGAAATTCCAGTCGTGCGCGACGGTGCAGTATATCCTCGGCGAGAGAAAGCCGGTGCTGACGATTGCCGACACGCAAATCGACTCGCCGTACAATACGTATCTCTACGCCGGTTTTCCGCTCGGACCGATATGCAACCCGGGACTTGAGTGCATAAAGGCGGCGCTTTATCCCGAGGAGACCGACGCGTATTATTTTGTTCTCGGCAAGGACGGTCAGCACGTGTTCTCAACGACGTATGAGGAACACCTCGCCGCGATGAAGGAGTCCGACCCCGCGATGAGCGTGGACAGCTCGGCGATTGAAAATCAGGATAGTATGAAACAGTAATGAGGTTAAAATATGTCGATAGAATACGATTTAAATGCCATTGTTCCGCCGTATATTACGGAATATTTGCGTGAAAAAACGGTTCATAACGACGAATTTCTGCATACTCTCGAGGATTACGCCGCGGAACACGCCGTACCTATAGTAGAGCCGGAAACGGCGCGGCTTTTAGAGGTTATGACAGAGATAAAAAAGCCGCGAAACGCGCTTGAGGTGGGCACGGCAATAGGCTACAGCGCGGTTTTGATGGCGCGCGCTCTCGCGGACGGCGGAAAAATAACCACAGTTGAGTGTAACGGCGATATGGTAAAAATCGCGCGCGAAAATATAGAAAAAGCGGGACTTTCGGACAGGATAAACGTAGTTGAGGCGGACGCGAAGGACTATCTGTCATATATCGAGGAGGACGGGGCGTTTGACCTGATATTCCTCGACGGTCCCAAGGCGCATTATATTTATATGCTTGACGAGTGCGTAAGGCTCCTTAAAAAGGGCGGACTCTTAATTTCGGACAATGTGCTGTATAAGGGTATGATCGCCGACGACAACCACGTTGTAAGACGCAAAATCACGATTGTGAAGCGGCTCAGAAAATATATTGACGCGCTTATGGCGCACAAGGAGCTGAAAACTATGCTCCTGCCCTTGGGCGACGGAGTAACGGTATCGGTGAAAATTTGACCGAAATGCCAATAGCGCTGTTTTTCGGCGCTTTCGCCCTATTTGCCGCCGCAGACGGCGGCGGAGTGGTTTATTTGAGCAATTCGCGGGTTTTAACCCCTCAGTCACCTACGGTGACAGCTCCCCTGTTAGGGGAGCCTTGCGCCGCTAAGCAACAATTTACATTCTCCAAATAAAGGAAAGAAATTATGCAAAA
>CAYVUD010000117.1:0-4366 GCA_964454725.1 uncultured Lachnospiraceae bacterium | reverse complement strand
GGAGGCGTATATGCCGCAGCCGGAGATAATGTCCCATAAAAGATGTGTTGGTAAAAAATAGGCTTTTTCACGCGAAATCTCAGGGTAATTTGTTAAATTGTTTTTCCTATAATTATAATACCACAATGTCATTAAAATTACAATAGGAAATTTAAGGATTTTTGTTTAAAAAAATGTTACAAAACAATTACTCCTCAGCGTAGGCTTCCTCGTCGCGGCGCAGAAATTCCTCAAACGCGGCTTTGAGCTGTTCTTCGTCCTCGACCATAACAAGCTCGGCTTCTTCGGACTCGACGTCGCCCTCGACCTGCATTATGAGAACCTCGTCGGATTCCTGTTCCTCGGGCAAAACCTCTAAAAGCGCGAAATATGTCACGCCGTTAAACTCGAACACGTCAATAGTTTCAAACTCAATTTCGCAGCCGTGTTCGTCCTCTAAAATAATGATATTGTTTTCCATAATGTTATTCCTTTCTGAGCTTTATATATTTAATATACCATATATGTCATAATTTTGCAAGCTATTTTACCGAATTAAGATACCCTTCCAAAATCAGGCACGCGGCAACGGTGTCGATGACCTCCTTGCGTTTTTTGCCGCGCGTATCCGTCGCGTTCAAATAGCGCGCCGCGCCGACGGTCGTGAGCCGTTCGTCCATATATATTATTTCGCCCTTGTAAGCCTTTTTTAAAGCGTCGGTAAATTTATACGTCGCTTCGCCGCGAAAACCGACGGTGCCGTCCATATTTTTCGGAAGTCCCACAACTATTTTTTCGGGCTTGTATTCGTCTATTATTTTGCCAAGCTCCGCTATAAGGCTTTTCATACCTTTGTTTTTAACCGTGCCGACGCCCTGCGCCATAAAACCGAGTTCGTCGCTTACCGCCACGCCGACTCTGGCGTCGCCGTAATCAATTCCCAAAATTCTCATACCCAAACTCCCTTGCAAGTGATTTTATCCATTTGTTTTTGTTTATTCTTATAACGCAAACCGCGCTTTTGAGCGGCTATCGGTATTGTAATAGCTATAGCGTTTCCGTAAAATTTTTATCCTTAATCATATGTACCCCCGATATATATATTATACATGGTTTGCCGCCAAATATCAACCCGTTTTAAAATTTATATTGACTAAGAAGGAATTTATGAGTATAATTAAGGAAGTAAGTTTTGTTACCGATATTAAACGGAGGCGGCGATGAAAAAACTGTTATTTGTATTTAACCCTCATTCGGGGAAGGGGCAGATAAAAAATAATCTGTTCGATATTATAGACGTTTTCACAAAAGCTCAATATGACGTTACGGCTTATCCAACCCAGTCGGCAAACGACTGCTTTGAAAAAATAAAAAGCGAGGCGCGAAACTATGATTTAGCGGTTATTTCGGGCGGCGACGGAACGCTCAACGAAGCCGTGGCGGGAATTACGGAAAGCGGAGCAAAAACGCCTGTGGGATACATTCCGGCAGGTACGGTAAACGATTTTTCCAAAAGTCTCGGTATTCCGAAGGATATGACGGAGGCGGCAAAGACCGCGGTTTGCGGCAAACCGTTTAGCTGCGACATATGCCGGTTTAACGGCAGAACCTATAACTACGTCGCGGCGTTCGGCGCGTTTACCGACGTGTCGTATGAAACCCCGCAGGAAACTAAAAATATCCTCGGTCAGGCGGCGTATTTCTTTGAGGGCATAAAAAAGCTGTCAAGCATTAAGGCGTATCACGCCAAGGTGCGCTATGACGGGGTTGAAATAGAGGACGATTTCGCGCTCGGTATGCTTTTAAACTCAAAATCCGTCGCGGGCTTTGAGGTTCGCAGCGACAACGCGATAATAAACGGCATTTCGCTTGACGACGGAATGTTTGAGGGGATTTTGGTGAAAATGCCGTCAAGCCTTTCGCAGTTTCAGGTCGTAATTTCGGATTTTCTCAAGGGCAATATCGAAGGCGCGGGATATGTGACATTCAAGACCTCGTACGCGGAGCTTGAGTTTGACGAGGAGGTCAAATGGACGCTTGACGGTGAGTTCGGCGGCGCGCATAAAAACGCGAAGATAGACATATTAAATAAAGCAATAACTTTTATGGTAAGCGAGGAGATGTAGGTATGGACGCAGCAGTCAGTTCGATAATAAGCGCTTTGGAAACGCATAATGTTTCGCCGCAGATAATCACGTTTTTGATTTCGATGATACCGCTTTTGGAGCTGAGAGGAAGCATAATAGTGGCGGGCAGTATTTTGCGGCTACCGTTTTTTCAGACGTTTATCGCGGCGGTGATAGGAAATATGCTGCCGATACCGTTTATACTTTTGTTTATAGAAAAAATTTTTTCATATATGAAAAAGGTTAAGGGGCTGAAAAAGTTTCCCGATTGGATCGAAAAAAAGGCGATGAAAAAGTCGGAGCAGATTGAAAAATACGGTTATCTCGGCTTGTTTCTCTTTGTGGCAATTCCGCTCCCGGGAACGGGCGCGTGGACGGGCAGCCTTCTTGCCGTACTGTTTGGAATGAAACCGAAAAAGAGCCTTCTGTTTATATTTTTCGGCGTGCTTACGGCGGGAATTATAATGTCTCTTGTTTCCTTCGGCGCGATCAACGCGATAGTGAATTTGTTTGCGTGAACACGCTCTGAATCGACGGACCGGTATGGGTATGCCGGTCTTGTTTTTGCGCCGTTTCGACAAAGGTTCTGTGTTTTCGTCAAAGGAAATAGCAGGTAAAATATGGAAATATATATAGAGAGGAGGACAAGTTATGGAGTTATACATAGCGGGAAAATACAAGACGCTTGTCGCGAAAATAGCCGGCGAGCTTGACCACCACATCGCGGCGGGAGTCAGAGAGTCGATAGACCGCGAGCTGCAGCGCACGGGCGCGGTAAATCTGGCGTTTGATTTCAGCCGGCTGAGCTTTATGGACTCGTCGGGCATAGGCGTTATTATGGGGCGGTACAAAATCGTAACGGCGCTTGGCGGAAAAATAATAGTCGCGGGCGCGTCGGAGACGGTGGAGCGGATAATAAATATGTCGGGGATAAACGATTTGGTGATAATGACGCAAAATCTCGAGGAAACGGTAAAGGAGGCGGCGGTGTATGCTGAAAAATAAAATCAAGGTGGAATTTCCGAGCGTTTCGGATAACGAACGCTTCGCGCGTACCGTCGCGGCGGCGTTTATCGTGGAGCTTGACCCGACGATCGACCAGCTTTCGGAGGTTAAAACCGCGGTTTCCGAAGCGGTCACGAACGCGATAATTCACGGATATGACGAAGGCGAGGGCATAATCACTCTTGAGGGCGAGATTTACGACAGAACCGTTGAGCTTTCCGTTTCCGATAACGGCGCGGGCATACCCGATATTCGCCGCGCGCGCGAGCCGCTTTTTACCGGCAAGCCGGAAATGGAACGCTCGGGTATGGGCTTTACTATAATGGAAACATTTATGGATTCGATAGATGTTGAGAGCGAAGTCGGCAAGGGGACGCGCGTTACAATGCGCAAATGTTTAAAGTAGGTGATATAATGACTGACAACGCGTCGCTTCTTGAACGCGCGCGCGGCGGGGATAAGCGCGCCGAGAACCTTATGGTGGAGCAGAATATGGGGCTTGTGTACAGTATAGTAAAACGCTTTTCGGGCCGCGGTTACGAAACGGAGGATCTGATCCAGATAGGCGCTATCGGTCTGATTAAGGCGGTAAAGAAGTTCAATCCCGAGTTTAACGTGCGGTTCTCGACCTATGCCGTGCCGATGATTACCGGCGAGATTAAACGGTTTATGCGCGACGACGGGGCGATTAAGATAAGCCGCACTCTCAAGGAAAGCGCGATGAAGGGCTGGAGAGCGGAGGAAATACTCAGGAAGAGGTTAAACCGTGAGCCGACCATAACGGAAATTTCGGCGGAGTGCGGCGTGCGCGCGGAGGATTTAATAGAGGCTTTCGAGGCGGCGTCACCGCCCGAGTCGATATATGAAAGCGCATACAAAGGCGGCGATAAGGAGATTAAAGTGGTTGACACCATAGCCGGCGGGGAGATAGAAGAGGGTATTATAAATAAGGTGCTTCTCGACGACATACTCAAAAAGCTTAAGCCGAGAGAAAAGCAGGTCTTAATTCTCAGATACTTTAAAGGAAAAACGCAGTCCGAAATAGCTAAACTAATCGGCGTGTCGCAGGTGCAGATTTCGCGTATAGAGAAAAAGGCGATAGAACACATAAGAAAAAAGGAAGAATAACTCGAAGGCGTTGGCATTATGCACATTTAAAATTGTCAAAAAACTCGGCATAAAAGTAAAAATATACAAATGATAAAAAAATGAAAAAAAGTGTTGACAAAGGGGAAAGAATGTGATATTATAATTGA
>CAYVUD010000116.1:0-4369 GCA_964454725.1 uncultured Lachnospiraceae bacterium | reverse complement strand
ATCTGAATTTCCTTGGCGTTTTGCAAATAGTGAATATGCACTCCGAAACGTCCCGACGCAACCTGCTTAATCGCGCTCGAACGGCTGTCGCCGTTCTCGTCGGGGATATAACGCTCGGGGTCCTCGCCGCCCTCGCCGCTGTTGGACTTTCCGCCCAGACGGTTCATAGCTATCGCGAGACATTCGTGCGCCTCCCGCGATATTGAGCCGTAGGACATAGCGCCGGTCTTAAAGCGTTTTACGATGCTCTCGACGCTCTCGACCTTATCGATAGCTATCGGCTTATCAATGGTCTTTATATCGAGCATACCGCGTATTGTGCATTGGTGCGCCTGATGCGCGTCCATTTCACGCGCGTATTCCTTATAGAGCTTGTAGTTTCCGGTGCGGCAAGCCATTTGGAGCTTGTAGATGCTTTCGGGGTTGAACATATGGTACTCGCCCTTGGCTCTCCACTTGTACTCGCCGCCGGTTTTAAGCGCTTTTTTCGCGGTTACCTTGTCGAACGCCTCGCTGTGGCGGAGCATTACCTCCTTTTCGATATGCTCGAGTCCTATGCCGCCTATCCGCGTCGCCGTACCGGTAAAGTATTTGTCAACGACGCTTTCGCTTATGCCCAACGCCTCGAATATCTGCGCGCCCTGATACGACTGAATTGTGGAAATGCCCATTTTGGACATTACCTTGACTATTCCCTTTGTACACGCCTTGTTATAGCGTTTAATCGCCTCGTCAAGGTCGTATTCAAGCAAGCCGTCGTCTATAAGCTCTCCTATCGCTTCGTATGCCATATACGGATTTATTCCGTTCGCGCCGTAGCCGATAAGACACGCGAAATGATGAACCTCGCGCGGTTCTCCCGACTCGAGGACGATGGATACCTTCATTCTTGTGCCGCGTCTTAAAAGATGATGGTGCAGTCCGGAGGAAACGAGAAGCGCGGGGATAGGCGCTTTGTTCTCGTCAACGCCCTTATCGGAAAGAATTATGATATTGCAGCCGTTGTCAATCGCGATGTCCGCCGCCTCGAAAATAGTTTCCATAGCCGCCTCCATATCGTTTTCCTGATTGACGTTAAAGAGCGCGGGAATCGTAATCGACTTAAAGCCCTCAAGCTTGACGTCGCGAAGCTTTTGAAGCTCCTCGTTGTTCAAAATCGGACTATTCGCTCTTACCTTGCGGCAGTTCAGCTCCGACGACGTAAGCAGGTTCTGCTCGCAGCCGAAAAGCGTGTACGTCGAGGTCACTATCTGCTCTCTTATCGCGTCTATGGGCGGGTTCGTGACCTGCGCGAAAAGCTGCTTGAAATAATTGTAGAGCATCTGAGGCTTTTCGGAAAGCACTGCAATCGGTATATCCGTACCCATCGCGCCTATCGGGTCGTCAGCTTTTTCGACTATCTGCTTAATCGTCATATTGACGTCCTCCCACGTGTAGCCGAACGCCTTCTGGCGCGTCAGGAGCGGAAGTGTGTCCTCGCCGTTTTCGCGGTTTACGAACATATTTTCAAGCATTATTGTGTTGCGGATTATCAAATCGGCGTTTACGTTGCCGTCCGCGTTTTTCTTTATTCTCTGTACCAAATCGTGCCACGTTTCGCCCTTAACACCGGTAACAGTGGGCAAATCGTCGAGGTTTACGAGCGTTTTTTCCACCCACTCGCCGTAGGGCTTATGCGCCGCCTCGTATTCCTTTATTTCCTCGTCGCTTATAATCTTGCCCTCCTCGGTGTCTATGAGGAGCATTTTGCCCGGGTGGAGTCTTTCCTTTTTAACTATCTTCGACTGGTCTATATCCGTAACTCCGACCTCCGAGGAAAGGATAATCATATCGTCCGAGGTGATATAGTAGCGCGCGGGTCTCAGACCGTTTCTGTCGAGCGTCGCGCCGACATAGCGTCCGTCGGTAAACGCGACCGCCGCGGGTCCGTCCCACGGCTCCGTAATACAGGAATGATATTCGTAGAACTTTTTCATTTCCGGCTTCATAGCGTCGTTGTTCTCCCACGGTTCGGGAATTGTCATCATTACCGCGCGCGGCAGACTGAATCCGGCGAGATGAAGAAATTGCAGATAATTGTCAAGCATAGCCGAGTCTGAGCCGTCCTCGTTTATAACCGGCAGGATTTTGTCCATATCGCCCTCGAACTCGGGTGTGGAGAACATTCTCTCACGCGCGCGAACCCAGTTTACGTTGCCGCGAATCGTGTTAATCTCGCCGTTATGGATAATATAGCGGTTGGGGTGCGCCCTCTCCCACGACGGGAACGTGTTGGTCGAGAAACGCGAGTGAACAAGGGCAATCGCCGTTTTCATATCCACGTCCTTCAAATCAAGGTAAAATTCGTTTACCTGATCCGGAGTAAGCATACCCTTGTAAACGAGCGTTCGCGCGGAAAGCGAGGCGAAATAAAAATAGTTGTCCATTCCGCTTTTTCTTATCTTTTTTTCGGCTATCTTGCCGATAACATACATACGTCTCTCGAAATCGTCGGCGCTCATCTCGCTCCCCTTGCCTATAAACACCTGAACGATATAGGGCATAGCGTCAAGCGCCCTTTCGCCGATACATTCCTCGTATACCGGCACGGTGCGTATACCGAGAAGCTTTTGCCCCTCGTCGGCTATAATGCCCTTTAGCGCCGCGAGGCTATTCTCCCTTGTATCGGTGTCGGGCGAAAGGAACAGCATACCGACTCCGTAATCTCCCTTTTTGGGAAGCTTTATACCCTCGTTCTTGCACACCTTCTTCATAAAGGTGTTTGGCATCTGGATAAGTATACCGGCTCCGTCGCCGGTATCCGGCTCCGCGCCCACGCCGCCGCGGTGGGCGAGGTTCCTTAAAATCTCTATCGCCTGATTTATGGTGTCGTGCGAGGTTTTGCCCTTGATGTTGGCGATAAAGCCGATACCGCACGCGTCATGCTCAAACTGCGGGTCGTAAAGCCCCTGCTTTTGGGGTAAGCCGTTAAACTCCATTTATATCAATCCCTTCGTAAAACATACAAAAAGCGTTCCAATTAATACATATAGTTAAATATGTATGTAACCGAAACGCCTTTGTTTCCGTAAATTATTAATTTTTCGGTCCGCGCTGATTATTCTACCACAACAATTACGATTTGTCAATTCACTTTAGCAAGGATTTAATTTTTTCCATAGCTTTTACCGTGTTTTCCTTTGTGGAGAACGCCGTCAGTCTTACATAGCCCTCGCCGCTCGGTCCGAAGCCCGAGCCGGGGGTCGTAACGACTCCCGTCTTTTCCAGAAGCTCGTCGAAAAATTCCCACGATTTCATATTGCCGGGGGTTTTCGCCCAGATGTAGGGCGCGTTCACTCCGCCGTAAACCGCGAGTCCCGCCTCCGCGAGCGCGCCGCGTATAATTTCGGCGTTTTCAAGATAGTACGCTATCGCTTCTCTTGTCTGCCGCCGTCCCTCGGGGCTGTAAACAGCCTCAGCCGCTCTCTGGATAATGTACGGAACGCCGTTGAACTTAGTACACTGCCGTCTGTTCCACAGTCCGTTAAGCTCCGTACCGTCGATTTTAAGCTCGCGCGGCACTACCGTGTAGGCGCAGCGCGTACCGGTAAAGCCGGCGGTCTTTGAGAAGCTGCGGAACTCAATCGCGACCTCTCTCGCGCCGTCTATCTCATAAATGCTGTGCGGAACGTCGGGGTCGGTTATAAACGCCTCATACGCGCTGTCGTAAAGAATGACCGCGCCGTTCTTTTTTGCGTATTCAACCCACGGCTTAAGCTCCTCGCGCGTCGCCGCCATACCCGTAGGGTTGTTGGGGAAGCAAAGATATATCATATCTACCTTTTCGGAGGGTATTCGCGGAAGGAAATTGTTTTCCGCGAGGCAGGGCATATAATACAGATTGCTCCAATGCCCGTCCGTAAAATCGCCCGCGCGTCCCGCCATAGCGTTTGTATCGACATATACGGGGTAAACGGGGTCGCATACGGCTACCTTGTTGTCAACAGAGAAAATATCGCCGATGTTGCCGCAGTCGGACTTGGCTCCGTCGGAAACGAATATCTCGTCGGGCTTTATGTCGATGCCGCGCGGCTTGTAGTCGTACTCGACTATGGCGTTTCTCAGAAAGTCGTAGCCCTGCTCCGGACCGTAGCCGCGGAATCCCTCGGCGGTACCCATTTCGTCAACCGCCTTGTGCATAGCCTCGATTACCGCCGGCGCGAGCGGTTTCGTAACGTCGCCGATACTCATTTTTATAACCTCTCTGTCGGGGTGCTTTTCGCTAAATTCCGCCGCCTTTCTCGCAACAGTCGAGAACAGGTACGCTCCCGGAAGCTTAAGGTAATTATCGTTAATCTTTGCCATTTTGATTTTTCTTCCTTTCTGTTAT
>CAYVUD010000115.1:0-4384 GCA_964454725.1 uncultured Lachnospiraceae bacterium | reverse complement strand
GTGGACGAACCCAGCGCGACCGCCGCCGCGAGCATCATCGAAACCGCCGACGCAAGCTGTTTTTTCAGGCTTACCGTCGTTGTCTTTTTCTTCATTTTTATAACCCCTTTCAATTTATAATTTTATGTCAAATTAATTTAGTTCCTCGTCTGTCCGAGCCGAATTTTCGGCTTCTGTTTCCCCGTCCGGAGCCTGACCCTCGCCGTCGCGCCAAGGCTCGGTTCTGTCGTTCTTATCGCCGATAGAGTCGTCCTCGACCGCGCCTCTGAAGAGCGGCAGCTCCTTGATAAGCTCTATAAACGACACCTCGCGCGACTCGCCGGTGTCGAAATCCATTTGAAACCGCACCGAGCCGCCGATTATATCGTTCACGCACTCCGGATCGTCGCCGTCTATCCACATTACTATGGTGTATTTGTGAACGGTATCGATTTTAAAGTCCTCTATCGTGTCCTCCATAACTATGGAGTCGCTCACGAACGGTATGGTGTCCGGTTCCGCTCCGCCGTCCGCGGCGGGCATAGCGTAAATCTTATTTTCGCCGTCCCTGATTATCGCCATTCGTATCGCGTTCTCCGCGCCCTTGGACTTATATATCATTTTCATCGACACGCCGCAGTCAACGTCCTCTATGCCGCCGTTGCGGATATAAAAGGAGTAGCATATGTAATCCTTGCCGCTCTTGTCGCCGTCGCCGACGTTGACGTCCTCCCACGGAATGTCGCTCCGCGCGATGTTGGTGGAGCGCTTTAACGCGCTTACCGTAAGCCGCGAGGTCGGGTTGGCGAAATCCGCCGTTTCCGACATCGAAAGCGCGCGCCGCCACATATCGACGCGGTTAAGGTTTATCGTAAATTGTCCCATATGCTCCTGCATAAACGCTATGCCGAAAAGTCCCAGCATAACAAGAGTGAGTATTCCCGCCATAAGCGCCGCCTTGTTCGAGCGGGCAAGCGCCTTGACGAGCTTTATAAGCCGTCTGTGCGGAATTATAAGCGCCTTGTCGGGGTCGTCGCCGGCGGTCGGGCGATCCCGTCCGCCTTTTTGCGTTTCTTGGGGATTGCCGCCGTCCTCCGGCGGTTCGCCGCCCGCGTCCTCGGTCGGTATGTTAAATTCCTCTTCGGGGTTGTATTCACTTTTAGTCCGCTCGTCAAATTCCGCAGCCAATCCGACTCCCCCCAAAGCGAATTTTTATCAGCTCGCTATTTTCGCGACGGCTCCCATATAAGCCGACATTTTTTTCTTTTCATCGGTCGTATCGAAAATAAATTTCGCGCCCATGGTGTGTCTGAACGGGTTACCCTTCTGCGCGTCGCGAAGCCAGCACGTTTCGCCGCGAACCATAAAGCCCTTTCCCGCCTTCGCTCTGCCGACCGTCGGCAGATTTATGTATATTATCTCCCCGACGTCGAGCTTGTCGTTTAAAAACATCGCCAGACCGCCGGCGGAAATATCCAGAGTCGCGCCCTCTTCCGCGCGCTGTTCGCCAAGCGTGTTCGTTATCCAGCCCAGACGTGTGTAGCTTACACGCAAAACCGCTTGGACACGCTCGTCCATACGCTGGAAGAACTTACGTCCTTCGGTGACCTTGCGAATTTTCCAGTATTGGCGCACGCCAACCTTCACAACGTCGTCCACATAGCCCTCGACTATAATATCCTCGCCGCCGAGAGCGTATTTTATAAGGAGCTTTCTGTCCTCGTCCGGCTCCATACGCTGTCCGTTTTTAAGCGGCACCGATATTAGAAAGCTTGACTCGCTGACGTTTTTCTCAAAGGTTGAGCGAATGGTAAAATCCTCGTTTTTAACTTGTCTTTCACCGGCATAAACAAGAAAAAGCTTAGTGCCTGTTCTGATTTTCAGTTCAGCCATAACATCACCCTGCAAGATTTCAATATATATCTATTGTTATTATACAACATTTCGCAAGTAATGTCAAGCGATATTTTGTGAACTTTTACAAAATATCGCAAAATATTATTCCGCAAAAAAAGGCGGAGACAAGCTCCGCCTTTCGGTTTTTTTAAGTTAATACAGCCGCCGTATTACCGCCGCGCATTCGGCTCTGGTAAGTCCCGCGCGCGGGTCAAAGCAGCCGTCGAGCCGTCCGACCATATAGCCCGCCGCCTTGCAGTACGCGACGCTCTCCCTCGCCCACTGCGAGATTTGCTCCGAGTCGGTATAGTCAAGCTCCGCTATCTCGACGCTCTTTCCCTTGTACTCGGCGTAATTCTTTATCGCGACCGCCATCTGCTCGCGCGTGATATTATCGTCCGGACAGTAGCTCTCGCCGTCCATTCCGTGGAGAATATCGTTTTCGTAAGCCCACGCGATATACGGCGCGTAGTACATCGTTTCGTCAACGTCCGTAAACGGCGTTTTGCCGCCTGAAGATACCGCGTTCTCCATTCGACCGAGTATCGCGGCGAGCATTCCGCGCGTGAGCGGCATATCCGGCACAAACTCCGTCTGCAGTATGCCGGTCATAATGCCGTTTTGGTTCGCCCATAGCACGTCCTCGGCGAACCAATCGCTGTCGGATATATCCGTAAACGGCTTATCCGCGGGGTTTTGCTCCGCGGGCGCTTTCGACGGCTCCGGCGTTTGTTCGGGTTCGGGAGTCGGCGTTTCTGTAGGCTCGGGCGTTTGCTCGGGCGTTTGCTCGGGCGTTTGCTCGGGAGAAGGCGTAGGCGTCGTCTTAGTCGAAGAGCTACCGCCGCCACCGCCTCCGCCGCCGGAGGAGTTGGTCTTAACCTCTATCGTGTATTCGACCGACGGATCCGAAACCCATCTCGCCGAAACGGTATACGTCGTATTGCTCTTAAGTCCCGAAAATACAATATCCGCGCCGTTATCGGGCGTTTGCCGGTCAAACAGCTCCTTGCCGTCCTTGAGCAGCGTGTACTCAAATTCCGCCGAGGGGTTCTTTACCGTTATGCTCGTTGTGGTTTTGGTTATATTCCACTCAAACGGCGGCGGAGTCGGCGCAACCGTAGGTGTTGCCGTAGGCGCAACCGTAGGCGTTGCCGTGGGTTCGACCGTAGGCGTTGCCGTTGGCTCGACCGTAGGTGTTGCCGTGGGTTCAACCGTAGGCGTGGGCGTAGGTTCAACCGTAGGTGTTGCCGTCGGCTCGACTGTAGGTGTTGCTGTTGGTGACGCTGTCGGCGTTGCCGTAGGCTCGACCGTAGGCGTTGCCGTAGGCGACGCTGTTGGTGACGCTGTTGGCGACGCTGTGGGTGACGCTGTGGGCGACGCTGTTGGCGATGCTGTCGGCGACGCTGTTGGTGACGCTGTGGGCGACGCTGTTGGCGATGCTGTCGGCGACGCTGTTGGCGACGCTGTGGGCGACGCTGTGGGCGACGCTGTAGGTGACGCTGTTGGCGACGCTGTCGGTGAAGCCGTTGGCGACGCTGTGGGTGACGCTGTAGGCGTTGCCGTTGGCGTGGGCGTAGGCTCCGCGCCGGCGCTTATCGTAACCGCCGCCGACGCGCTCGCAAATTCGTCCGAGGTGCATTTATATCTCACATAATACGTGCCGGGCGCGAGATTGGTTATCGGATTGTCCGTACAATCCGTCCAGTCCTCGCCGTCCGAGCTGTACTCCATAAGTTCAGTCACGCCTTTAATCTGACCGTCTTTTGCGTTCGCCTCCGTTTCGTTGGAAACCGAAAGTCCCGACGGAGCGACGGGGCGCGCCGGAATTGTGATATTCGCAGGATAACTGTCGGAGACCGTGTCTGTATCGCTTACCCTCACAAAGGTAAGTCCGTATGAACCGCCCGGCGCGGTCGCTATAGCCGGAATTTTCCACTCATTGCTGTCAAGCTCTATCGGCTCACCGCCGACGGTATATTTCGCGTCGTCGTCGTAATTTTTAATTATTACGCTTTCGTTCGCGTAGTTTATCCCAAGTTTCGGCTTTTCCAAGCGTGTTCCCTGCGCGGCGTAAGCGCTTACGACCGCCTGCGCCGTCTCGCTCGCGAAGCTCACGTCCTCGACAGCCTTATACCGCACGAGATACGTTCCAGCGCTCAGATCTGTTACCACAGTGCCGCCGCAGTCAGTCCAGTTGTCCGCACCGGATATTTTATACTCCATTTCGTCGCTTACGCCCGTCAGCGTTCCGCCCCCACCTTCGTACGTTTCCGCCGTCGCCACGACATTTGTCGGCGCGTCCGGACGTTTTATCTCCAGAACAAGCGCCTCGCTGTCCGTTACGCTGCCCGAACCGGCGCGGACGATTGATATGTTTTTCCCAAACCATTCCTCCGCAATTTTAATATCGTTCCCCGAATAAGTATACAAGCCGGTTACCTGAGTATTATTGCTGTCGTTGTATGATATTTTGTACGTCTCGCCCTGCACAAAACCCGTAAGCGTTTCG
>CAYVUD010000114.1:0-4399 GCA_964454725.1 uncultured Lachnospiraceae bacterium | reverse complement strand
TAATACTGATTTGGAGTATATTCCATACGCGCCAAATCGTCAATCATTGTATTTAGCGCGAACTCGCGCGTTTCCTCCTTCGCGGAGCAGGCGTTTAGGGTGTAGGGCGCGTGCGCGACAAGCTTCGCGAAATTGTTTTCCTTCGCAAAGTCCAGAAACGCCTTTACGTCCGCCTCGTCAATCGCTTTTGCGCTTCCGCCGCGCGGGTTGCGCGTAAAGAACGCGAACGTGTTCGCGCCTATGGAAACGGCTTCCTCTCCCATATGCAGATAACCCTTCGACGCCGATAAGTGACAGCCTATATTTAACATACCTTTTCCTCCCGTTAATTTATTTTTTCATATACGGCAAACCTATAGGGGAACTCGCCGTGTATAAAGTCCTTTGTTTCGCTGACGATTTGCCAGTCGGGAGACTTGTCGAGATTTACCATATACCTGTCCGCGGTCCTAACCGCGTCAACCTTCGTCACATACGCTCTGCCGCAATACGGCAGAAACAGGCTGTAAATTTCCCCGCCGCCTATAATAAATACCTCGGGGTATTTTTCCGCCTCGCGCAAAACCTCCTCCGCGCTGTGGCAGACGATAACGCCGCCGCGCTTAAAATCGGAGTCGTTTGTCAGAACGATGTTTACCCTGCCGCCAAGCGGTTTCTTTTCGGGCAGGGACTCAAATGTTTTCCTTCCCATAACAATCGTTTTGCCGATCGTCATATTTCTGAAAAAGTCCTTGTCCTGCTCAATAAAAAAGAGTAAATCCCCGTCTTTTCCTATACCCCAGTTCCTGTCAACCATTACAATTAAATTAATCATTTTTTTGTCCTTTCTGAAATCCGGCTGAAAAATCGTTTAAACCGGTCGCCTCGGGCGGTTTTATTCAGCCTTGGCTGAAAGAAAATCGTTCAAATTGCCGCTTTGAGGAACGAAGTCGTATGCGGATACTTCGAGTTCCGAAAAACGGTAAGTCGGGCGGTTTTATTCAGCCTTGGCTGAAAGAAAATCGTTCAAATTGCCGCTTTGAGGAACGAAGTCGTATGCGGATACTTCGAGTTCCGAAAAACGGTAAGTTGGGCGGTTTTATTCAGCCTCGTCGGGGAAAAGCAGAGCCTGCGCGTAAGGAAGGGTCCGCGCCCACCCTATAAACGCCTCCGACCATTCGGTAAGCTTATGAAAACGCCGCTGTCCGGGCGAACACATAGCCAAAAGATTTTCATAGCTCATAGTAACGGTTCTTGTCTGGTTCCACGACGCGGGCAGCCAGCGAATAAGCTCCTTCCAGTAGTTCTTGTCCTTCGTTTCGAGAAATTTTACACGCATTTCCTCCAAAAACGCGATATGCGCGTCAATTATGCCGCCGAGTTTTTTTCCGTCATAGTCCAAATCCGGCTTGTAGTCGTCGATTTCAAAGCACTCCCGCGTTATGGGAGTTGACGCGAGCTTGTGCATAGTCGAGGTGCTGTTTGCGACGGTGCCGACCTTGTATGTGTCGAACTCCTTCCACCAGTAGAGCGGAGCGGTAATATCGACCGAAACAAAAATCTGGCGCATAAACTTGCGATGCTCCGAGCCTGATTTTATAAGCCTCTTAGCCAAATCCAAGTCGTTTTCTCCTATCGTCACCTTTCCGTTTTCCTCAACCGTGTCGTTTTTCTTCCACGACTCGAGCGGGTTCCGCATACCGTGAAGCGCGCGCTTGAAGCCGTAGACCTCCGTGTTTTCAAATTTCATTATGTGTTTCCTCTTTTCTTATCTTCTGTTTAAATTATACTATAACATATAAGCAAATGCAAGAAAAATCGAACAATCGCTTGCCATATCGCCGCGAATATATTATACTAAAAGAAAAACAGGAGAAAAACCAATGAAACTGCCCGAAAAATTCAGCGAGCGAATGAAAAATATGCTCAAAAGCGAATACGACGCGTTTATAACCGCGTTTGAAACAGCGCCGATATACGCGGGAATACGTATAAACACCTTAAAGGACAACGCGCGCGGCGCGGTTATGTCGGCGTTCGGCGAACTAAAGAGCGTGCCGTGGTGCGGCGGCGGCTTTTACGCGGACAAGTCCGAAATCTCGGGGAACCACCCCTACCATATGGCGGGACTTTTCTATTTTCAGGAGCCGTCGGCGATGTCGGCGGTTGAAGCGCTGCCTATCGACAAGGGCGACTTTGTACTCGATTTGTGCGCCGCGCCGGGCGGAAAATCGACTCAGGCGGCAGCCGTTCTCGACGGTACGGGACTTTTGGTCGCGAACGAAATCGTAAAAAGGCGCGCGGACATTTTGTCGGAAAATATAGAGCGTATGGGAATAACAAACGCCGTAGTGACAAACGAAACACCGCGGCGGATCGCGGAAAAATATCCGGAATTTTTCGATAAAATAATAGTTGACGCGCCATGCTCCGGCGAGGGAATGTTCCGTAAGGAGCCGCGGGCGGTGACGGAATGGAGCGTTGAACACACCGTTTCCTGCGGCGAACGCCAGAAAAAAATTCTCGACTGCGCCGTTAAAGCGCTCAAAGGCGGCGGTATGCTCGTCTACTCCACCTGCACGTTCGCGCCGGAGGAAAACGAAAAAATCGCCGCGTATTTAATCAAAAATCACGGTCTTACGCTTTGCGATACCGGTCTTGACGCGCTTTCCTCCGGCAGAACGGAGTGGAGCGAAACGGACATTAATATGGCGAAAACGCGCCGTATTTTTCCGCATAAGCAAAACGGCGAGGGTCACTTTGTCGCGCTTTTTAAAAAGCCCGAAACGGCGGATAACCGCCGCTCGCGGAAAAAGGACGATTGCCGCTCAAAAGACGCAAAGTCCGACAGCCGTTTGAGCGAAGCCGTTTCGCTTTACCGCGCGTTTGAGAAAACCGCGTTAAATACCGAGCTTAACGGCGACTTTCGGCTTTTCGGCGATAATCTCTATATGCTTCCTCTGGCTGTTGATATAGAAAAAATAAAAACGCCGCGTTACGGACTGTATCTGGGCGTTGTTAAAAAGAACCGTTTTGAGCCGTCGCACGCGCTCTGTCTTGCGCTTAAAAAAGAGGATTTTAAGTCGGCGGCGGATTTTTCCCTTGACAGCGCGGAGCTTAAAAGCTACCTTACCGGAAATGTTATTGAATGTAACGAAAACGGCTGGACGGCTGTTCTTGTAAACGGTTTCCCCATAGGCTGGGGCAAGGCGTCGGGCGGCGTTCTCAAAAACCGTTATCCGAAAGGGCTGAGATTGCTGAAATAAAAGCAAATTTTTTAAATTATTTTTTATTTTCTATTGACACAAAACATTAATAATGGTAGTATATTAATATAAATAGGTAGAGGCGCGTTTTTAATAAGTAGCCGCGGGGAGGTGTGCAGCCGCCCGCGAACCGCGGCGAAAGGGAAAAATGCCGAAGCTCTTTCCGTGTTGCAGCGGTCGGGGCTGGGCATACTGTTAATAACAGTATGACTGTCATCATAGCGGCCGCCGTTAAAAACGGCTTTGATGGAGAGCTATCGCATATAATCGGTACATTATAGGCAGTAACTCTCGGGGTTGCTGTTTTATTTTTACAAAAAGGAGTTTTTCAGATGAAACAAAATTACAAGGTAGGAATAGTCGGCGCGACGGGAATGGTCGGTCAGCGTTTTATAACGCTTCTTCATAACCACCCGTGGTTCACGATTACCGCGCTTGCCGCGTCGCCGAGAAGCGCGGGCAAAGCGTACAAGGACGCGGTCGGCGCAAAGTGGGCGATGGACGAGGAAATTCCCGCGTCGGTAGCCGATATGGTCGTTATGAACGCGACGGAGGACGTTGATAAAATCGCGTCAATGGTGGATTTCGTGTTCTGCGCGGTCGATATGAAAAAGGACGAGATAAAGGCGCTCGAGGAGCGTTACGCGAAAGCCGAGTGTCCCGTTGTTTCCAACAACTCCGCTCACCGCCACACCCCCGACGTTCCGATGATTATTCCCGAGATAAACCCGCAGCATATCGAGATTATTCCCTCTCAGCGCGAGAGACTCGGCACTAAGCGCGGATTTATCGCGGTCAAGTCAAACTGCTCGCTGCAGTCGTACCTGCCCGCTATGGCGGTCATTAATATGAAATACCCCATCGACCGCGCGCTCGTTACGACGTATCAGGCAATTTCGGGCGCGAGCAAGACGTTTAAGACGTGGCCGGAAATGGTAGATAACCTTATTCCGTATATCGGCGGCGAGGAAATGAAATCGGAGGTTGAGCCAAACAAGATTCTCGGTAAAATCGAGGGCAAGGAAATAGTTCCGTCAACCGAGCTTCAGATTGAGTGTCAGACGTACCGCGTACCCGTTTCAAACGGCCATACGGCGGCGATATTCTTCTCGTTTAAGGACGGGGTCAAAAAGCCGTCGGTTGAGGAGATAGAG
>CAYVUD010000113.1:0-4412 GCA_964454725.1 uncultured Lachnospiraceae bacterium | reverse complement strand
GCTCTCAAAGCGCGCCTATGACGTGACGGCGCTTATGGCAAAGGAATTGGATAACACCGCCGACCAAACAGTTTATGAGCGGAAATCCGCGGATTTAAAAGCCGCGATCAACTCTAAGCTCATAAACTCAAACGGCTTGTATTGCGACGGTCTTAATTCAAGCGGAAATCAGGTTACCCACGTATCGCAGCACGCAAATTCCTACGCGCTTGCCTTTGACGTCGCTCCGGACGAAAACGCTGAGACGATGTCGGACTATGCCGCTTCGCTCGGAATGAAGCAGGGGCCTATGACAGCAGATATTCTTCTTAAGGGCTTAATCAGCTCGGGCGAGTACGGCGCGGCGTTAAGGCTTCTTACGAATACGAACGATTACGGCTGGGCAAAGGAGGTTGAAAACGGTTATACCTTCACGTTCGAGTCATGGCAAGCCGACACGGACGGCAATTCACAGTCGCACGGCTGGGGTTCAACCGCCGCGGCGGATATTTTAGAGAACTTCGCCGGCGTTACGGTTACGGAGCCGGGCGCGTCAAAGGTGCGTATCGCGCCGATATACGCGGATTTAACAAGTCTTGACGCGAGCGTTCAGACGGAGCGCGGCGCGGTCGGAGTGGCTTACGAAAGAAGCGAAACGGAATATAATATAACGATCACAGTACCGGCAAATATGACGGCAGACATTGAACTGCCGAGCATCGGAGACGGACAGTATACGGAAAAGAACGGCAAGGCAGAAAGCAAAAGCGGAACGCAGTTCTGCGTCGGCAGCGGCATATACGAATTTTCGTATGAAGGCGAAATAACCGTATTGCCCGAAACAGCCGACGCGGCGGAAGCGGAAATAACGGTTACTCCCGAAAAAACAGCTGATAGTATAAATTGGACATTCAGCGCCGGTGCAGGCACAGTTAAATCTCCGTATGATTATTCGGACGACTACGCCGATATTCGATTGGTTCTTAACGCGTCCGCCGGCGACGCCGTGAACGCGAACGGTATATATTTTGCGGGAACAGGCTTTGCCGACAGCGACAAAACCGCCTATGACACAATAGCCGAAAACGGCAGATATATCCTGTTTATGCCAAAATATTCGGGAACGCTTGATATTTCCGCCGGCTTCGCAAACTGTGATAGCAGCACGTGCCGCGTATACGCTCTGCCGCTTGACGCTTCATCGGTTGAGGAGGTTGACACGGCGGCGCTCGGAGCGGTTTATAAGGGCGATACCTCAATAACACAGACGGTTGCCGCCGCAACAACCAACAACCCGAGCGGAGCGGCGACCGCAGCGTCGCAGAGTATCGCGATCGAGGCAAACAAGGTATATGCCCTTGTCGCGTACAGCTATAAAAATTCCGCCTCAACAATCGCCTCGTTCGGTTATTCATCCGATTTTACTACAGCCGATGCGGATACCGAGTATATGATAGAAACAGTAAACGCAAACGGCGGGAGCGTTGCCTTTAACAAGACGGCGGCGAAAGCCGGCGAAACCGTTACCGCGACGGTTACCGCAAATAGCGGCTACGAGCTCGGAAAGCTTGACATTAACGGCAAAACCGTTCTCGCGACAGGCGGTGAGAACACGATAGAGTTTACGATGCCCACAAAGAATATTAACAGCGGCGCTGTCACGGTTATATTTGATGAAACCGGCGGTAAGGTTAACGTTAATTCAATACATGATTTTGACGGCGGAATCGAGGGCGCAAGCAGCGCAAATTCCAAAAATCTGTTTGACGGTATTGTAAACACCGCGACCGTTGAAAATTACGCTTCATTAACGTGGGAAACGGAGGACGACCTCATTCTTGACGCGGGCGAGGGCAAGCAGTTTAATCTTTCGAAAATTATCTCGTACGCGAAATATGGCGAGAACGATAAGGCGTATTTCCGCGTTCACGCCTCCGACAGCCTTGATGATATTTCCTCAACAGACGCGATAGCACTTGAGGCGGCGACGGGGACGTCCGGCGACACGGCTGTGCTGCGGCAGGAGCTTACTCCGTCGGACGATGTGACGGCGCGGTATTTGCGGATAAAATACAATAAATCATCCGTTAAGCTGTCGGAAATCAAGCTGTATGCCGATATTCAAAATCTTCCGCCCGAATTAAGCATCGGAAGTCTCTATTCGGATAATATGCAGATGTATATATCAAGAAAAAACAAGGTAGAGGGAGAGTGTTATAATATAGGCGAAGCGACCTTCACCTTGACGAACAGCGCGACGGGCAAGGTCGTACAGACAAAAACGCTGGATTTAACGGACAAAACCGAGTGGAGCCTTATGCTTGACGCGGTGGATGACAGCGAGAGCAGCTACACGTTTACCGTGACGTATGACGGACAGGAATACGCGAGACTTACAGGCATAACCTTTGCCGATTTGCCGATTTTGAAATTCGGAAGCATAGATTATGACGGCGAAACGGTGACGCTCCCCGTCACAACGGACGCCGAGGAAGTAAACGAAAGCTTAAACGTGTATATCGCCGAGTACGCGGACGGCGCGCTTACCGGCGTCGCGAAAACCGCGATAGCCGTTACCGGAAGCGCGGATATTACATTGGATTACACAAGAAAGGAAAACAACTCTGAGTTAAAAATGTTTATCTGGGACGACAATATGAAGCCTTATTGCGAGACAAAGTATGTTTATGAAAATGTCTCGTCAAAGCTCGCGGTTGTTCCCGCGGGCGAAACGTATGACAGCGTAACGCTCGCGTGGGATAAGGAATCCGGCACGGATTACGAATATGAAATATTCCAAGACGGTCAAAGTATAGGAACAACAACAAATCTGTACTACACCGCCGAAAACCTTGCGCCCGATACGGATTATGCGTTTGACGTAAAAATCAAGGAAACAGGCGCGGCGGTTGACAATACCGTGTACGCGCATACGGCTGAAAAGGGCGGGATTATAAGCATTACGGACGCGCCGTATAACGCGGTAGGCGACGGTGCGACTGTAAACACCGAGGCAATTCAAAAAGCCATTGACGACTGTCCCGTAAACGGTACTGTGCTTGTTCCGTCGGGAACGTTTATGACAGGCGCGCTTGATTTAAAAAGCGATATGACGCTGTATCTCGAAGAGGGAGCGGTACTAAAAGGAACAGCGAACGCGAGCGATTACACGGACGAAAACGGCGATTTGGTTTTAAGCCGTTTTGAGGGCTGGGAGCTTCTTTGCTATAGAGCGCTTATAACTGTCGGGAAAATCGATCACGACGCGGGCTATACGACGCGCAATGTGTATATTCGCGGCAAAGGCACAATATCCGGCGGCGGCGCGGCTCTTGCGAACGTAACCGGCGGCACGGCGAACAAAACCGACGCCGAAAAAAAATCAACAAGAAAGCGCGGCAGACTTATAAGCGTAAACAACGCTCAGAATGTCAACATCTCCGGCGTGACGATAACGGAGCCTTCGTCGTGGACGGTGCATATGGTTTATTCCGACCGAGTTTCAACCTGCGGCGTAACAATCAATACAAGCGGAATACGAAACGGCGACGGCTGGGATCCCGATTCCTCGACAAACTGTATGATTTTAGGCAGCGTCTTTGCGACGGGCGATGACTGTATCGCGATAAAGTCGGGCAAAAATCCGGAGGGTAATATTATAAACAGACCTACAAAGCATATCCGTATTCTGAACTGCTCCGTTATGCAGACCGCAAACAAAACATACAGCGGTCTCGGGCTTGCGATAGGCAGTGAAATGTCGGGCGGCGTTGAGGATGTTTCAATAGTGGAAACGGATATAACAAACACTCAGTACGGAATTGAGATTAAAACGCCGAAGGCGCGCGGCGGTTATGTGCGCGATATTTCCGTGAAGGATTGCGAGGTTGACCGAATATTCATTCATAACAGCGATATCACCTATAATGACGACGGCGCGGCGGCTCCGACAACGCCCATACTTTCGGGTTTTACCTTTGAGGGAGTTATGGCAAACGGCTACGACGCGTATAACGCGAAATCTGCGGACTCGATATATGTCGAGGGCTTTAACAATCCGGAGGACTACGCGCGCGATATAACCTTCAGGAATGTTACCGTCAGAACGGGAATTACGATTAAATACTGCGACGGCGTTACGTTTGACAACGTAACAACCAAAGACGGCAGCGAACCGTCCTACAGCATAAAAGACAGCGTAAACATCACCAAAGACAGTGAACCGATTTCCTGAAATATGGTGTATGATTTGGGTATATGTCCCCAAAAGAGGTTTTGCGCGGTTTTTAATACGTACGGATACAGCAAAAGAATAATAAAAGAATTGCTTTAAATATTATGATTGCAAAGGATACGGATTTTGTCCGTATCTTTTGTTATATGCTTTGTAAATAATTTTATGTTAGAATGATTTGATTCTGTGGTATAAATAC
>CAYVUD010000112.1:0-4415 GCA_964454725.1 uncultured Lachnospiraceae bacterium | reverse complement strand
CCATACGGTTCTCAAATATGATTTTACCGCCGTCAAGCCTTGCTCTTACGGGGCGAAGCGCGTTTTTACAGTCCAAAAGCCCCGTATGCGGCGTTCTGTCGGGGTACACAAGTCCGTCCATACAGAAATTTCCGTCATTGGGGTACTCGCCGAAATCACCGCCGTAAAAATATTTCTTACGTCCGTTTTCCTCACCCATATACACGGCGTGGTCGCACCATTCCCATACAAAACCGCCCGCAAAGCCGTCATATTTGTCCATAAGCGCGATATATTCCTCCATTCCGCCCGGACCGTTGCCCATAGCGTGAACATACTCGCACTGCATATACGGCTTTGGAACGTACCCTTCGGGCGCGTCCGTCCAGTCTCCCGCGCCGCCGTATTCACTGCCCTCGCCGTTGTCCGACGCGCTCCACTTCTTACCGCCGAAATAGCTTTCTATCCAGTCATAATCGGCGTACATCGTACTCATAACGTCAAGCATAGAGGTATCGTTTTTGTGTCCCCCGGTCTGCCACATACTGCTCTCGTAATGCACAAGGCGCGTACTGTCATACGACTTGACCCAGCGTCCCGCGTTTTCAAAGCTTTCGCCGTAGCCCGCTTCATTACCGAGCGACCAGAAAATAACGCTTGTCCTGTTTTTGTCGCGGATAACGCACCGCTGAACGCGGTCAAGTATCGCGTTATAAAATCGCTCGTCCTGCGCCAGCAGACCGAAGGTCTTATTCTGCGAGCCGCCGTAAATCGAGGCGGCGCCGTGTATTTCAATGTCCGCCTCGTCAACGACATAAAAGCCGAACCTGTCGCAAAGCTCCGTAAACCACGGAGAATTGGGGTAATGGCTTGTTCTTATCGCGTTTATATTATGCTCCTTCATCAGACGCAGGTCTGTCACAGCCTGCTTTGGGCTAATCGTACAGCCTGTTACGGGGTCGCTGTCGTGACGGTTTACGCCCTTCAGACGGAGCTTTTTGCCGTTAAGATAAATTACTCCGTTCCTTACCTCAATTTTTCTCAGACCTATTCTCTGGACGATTACCTCGCCGCCGCGCTCGATAACGAGCGTATACAAATTCGGTGTTTCGGCTGTCCATAGCGCGGGATTTTCTATTTTAAAGCTCAGCTCGCCGCCCTCGGCGCGGGATATTTCATTACCGTCCAAATCCAAAAGCGAACACAGCGCGGATTTATCCAAGCTGATTTTTACCGTTCCGTCCGTATCGGAGGTTATAAAGAAATCCCGTATATGCTCGCGCGAACGCCTGAGTATATACACGTCGCGGAAAATTCCGCTCATACGGAATTTGTCCTGATCCTCAAGATAGCTGCCGTCGCACCATTTTAGAACGAGCGCGCAGACGCGGTTTTCGCCATCTGTCACAAAATCGGTAATGTCGAACTCGCTCGTGGAGTGCGAAACCTGGCTGTAGCCGGCAAATTCGCCGTTTATCCACAGGTAAAAGCAGGAGTCCGCTCCCTCAAAATTTATGTAAAAGCGGTTATCCGCCTTATCGTCAATGTCAAACGTCCTCGCATACGCTCCGCACGGCGTGTAATTCGGCACATACGGCGGCTCGAACGGATACGGATAACGCACGTTTGTATACATATGCGTGTCAAAGCCGTGGTTTTGCCAGCAGGACGGAACGGGAATTTTTTTCGTTAAATTATCAAAGCTCTCAAAATCGTAATAGCTTTCATAATATTCAAAATCCCACTCGCCGTTAAGACTTATAAATCTGTCCGACTTTTCGCGCGGCTTTGAAAGAGCGTCGGTTTTATCGGAAAACGGTATGTAATACGCGCGATTTTCCTCCGTGCCGATATGGAGCGTCCGCGGGTTTTCGTGATAATTTTTCATATTTTTCTCCCCTTAAAATTAAATCCCGAATAACTCGGGATTTATTGCTGCTCTACAGTTACCGACTCGATTACAATCGGGTTTACCGGTATATCCGACATACCCGTACTCTCCAAAATGCCGGTTTTTACGGCGGCGATTTTGTCCGCGACGTCCATACCCTCCGTTACTATGCCGAACGACGCGTACTCACCGTCAAGGCTCGGAGCGTCCATATGCATAATAAAGAACTGGCTCGACGCGCTGTCCTTGGCGACAACGCCGTCGTGGTCCTGACCCCGGCGCGCCATTGAGATTACGCCGCGCGTATGCTTTAATTTGTTTTCAAAGCCGTTTGACGTAAACTCGCCCTTAATCATCTGCGCGTTCTTTTCGGTAAAGCTCAGGTCATAGCCTCCGCCCTGAATCATAAATCCGGAAATCACGCGGTGAAAAATCAGGTCGTTGTAAAAATTTTCTTCCGCCAGACTTTGAAAATTTTCTACCGTTTTCGGCGCAATATTTTTAAACAGCGCGAGGCTTATCTCGCCGTAATTTTTTATCTTTATTTTCGCGTTTACAACCGAGTTCTCCGCGTCATTTAAAATAAGCACGGTTCTCGAGCCGCTTAACCAGCTCACGTCGGAGCCGAAGCTCTCGGCTATCGCGCGCACGGGGACAAGCGTCCTTCCGTCTGTAATAAACGGAGCCGCGTCAAGAGCGACGCTCTCGCCGTTTACGCTCATCACGCTTTCGTCAGCCGTCATTTCAACCGTTTTATCTCCCTTAACCGAGGTTATCTTGCGCGTTTCGCCGTCCCAGTCCACAGACGCGCCCATAGCTTCAAAAATCGCGCGCATAGGTACCATAGTGCGGTCGTTTACGATCTGCGGTTCAACATCGAACGAAAGCGTCGCGCCGTCAAGGATAACGGTGATGTTTTCGCTTCCCGCAAAAACCGCCGTCGAGACGGTAAGGGTCATTGCCGCGGCCGCGGCGGCGCATAAAAGCTTCTTCATTTTTTAACTGTTCCTTTCCGTGCCGTAGGCACAAACCAAAAGACCGAAAAAATTGTTCGTGGCGCGGGGCGCGCCTCCGTATGCGGAATCGCCGAAAAACAGCGCTTCGGGCAAATTTATTCAGCCTTTTCCTCCTAAATATTAAACATTCTCACCGCGATATTAAAATATATAAATATCGAACAGCTATCCACTATCGTGGTTATAAGCGGCGCCGCCATAAGCGCGGGGTCGAGCCGGCACTTTTTGGCAAGCATAGGAAGAGCCGCTCCTATTATTTTTGAAATTATTACCGTTATTATAATCGACGCGGAAACCGTAACGGCAAGCGTTATGTTTCTGTCGTACATAAAATAAATTCTAAGTCCGTTCACAACCGAGAGCGCCGCGCTCACTATTACGGATATGCGGAACTCCTTAAACACGACTCTGAAAAAGTCCGAAAAGCTTATCTCGTCGAGCGCGAGCGAACGTATAATCATAGTCGAGCTTTGCGAGCCGCAGTTGCCGCCGGTGTCCATAAGCATCGGCATAAATGAAATCAGTATCGGTATCGCCTCAAACGCGTTTGAATACCGGTTTATTATAATCTGCGTAAGCGTCGCGCTTATCATCAAAAACAGCAGCCAACCTACGCGGCTTAGAGCGTGGCGGAAAACTCCCGTTCTGAAATATTCGTCCTCGCTCGGCGCTATAGCCGCCATTTTCGTTACGTCCTCGGTGTTTTCCTCGTGGATAACGTCCATAACGTCGTCGAACGTCACAATTCCCACAAGACGCATATCCTTGTCCACGACAGGCATTGCCAAAAGGTCGTATTTGGCGAACATTCTCGCTACAACCTCTTTGTCCTCGTGTGTGTCGGCATATATGAGGTTCGTTTCCATTATTTCGGAAATTTTGTCGTCCTCCTCCGCCATAAACAAATCCTTAACGGTGACGACGCCCAAAAGACGGCGGTTTTCGGTTACATAGGCTGTGTATATCGTTTCCTTATTTACGCCCACGCGCCGTATTTTGGCAAACGCTTCCTCAACGGTCATATCCTTGTGCAGACTCACGTACTCGATTGTCATAATCGAGCCGGCGCTGTCGCGGGGATAGCGCAATATCTCATTTATCGCTTTTCTCGCGCCCGTGGTGGAGTTTTTTAAAATCCTCGAAACGACATTGGCGGGCATCTCCTCGATAATATCAACCGTGTCGTCGATAAACGACTGGGAAAGTATTTCCTTTAGCTCCTTGTCGGAAAACGCCTCGATAAGGAACTGCTGCATATCGGGGTTCATAAACGTAAATGTTTCCGCCGCCAAGTCCTTCGGAAGAAGGCGGAATAAAATCAAAAACTCCTTCCTCTCGTCATAGTCCTCGCCGAAAAGCTCCTCGATAAGAGCCGCTATGTCCGCGCCGTTTTCGCCGCTGACCATTTCTTTTACCTGCGCGTAATGCTTCATCTGCAAAAGCGCGTTTATTTCCTCAAGCAATACCATGGTCAGCCCTCCTTTTATATTGTGGTTTAGGCGCGCGTCCGCGCGCCGTAAGGCTCCCCT
>CAYVUD010000111.1:0-4471 GCA_964454725.1 uncultured Lachnospiraceae bacterium | reverse complement strand
GGCGCGAGCTTGTTGTTGAAAAACAGGTTAATGCACCACAGTCCGGCAAGACCGACGACGACAAATATTATTCTCGAAAACAACGCCATCTGTCCGCCGAAAACCGCTCCGACCAAATCATATCCGAAAAGACCGATAAGAAGCCAGTTGAGCGCGCCTATAATAACCAATATCAGTGAAAAATAATTCATTTATTATCACTCCCTTTTTTTAAATTGAGTACGTTTTTATTTTCTGTAGAGAAGGGATAAATAAACGTGGTAATATTTTTAAAATTAAAAAATAAAATATAAAGGGAGAAGGCGTGAAAAAACACGCCGGCGAAAGGCGGAGGCGCACTATGGGGAGAATAAAAATGTATGTTCCGGCAATTTTGATAATTGTTGTCATAACAATATCGTTTGCGGTATTCGCGAGCGATTCGGACAGCGCGGCGGGCGTGGAGCTTCTTAAAAGCTACGGGTGGGTCGTAGACAAAAAACCGTCGGACGAGGCGGAGATAATAATACCCAAGCCGTTTGATTTGGTTTATAAAAACTACAACGAGCTTCAGAAGGAGGCGGGACTTGACCTTGAGCCTTATATGGGAATGAAGGGACGCCGGTATACATATATAGTTAAAAACTATCCCGTTGACGTCGGCGAAACGGTATACGCCAATATAATCTGCGTAAACGGCGAAGCCGTCGCCGGCGACGTTATGACCGTGAGTCTGCGGGGCTTTATGCACTCGCTCAATTACCCGAATCAGTAAACGGGAAGAGTAAGCGTGTCGCCGGCTTTGAGGTCGGCGCCGCGCATATTGTTAAGCTTCATTATCTCGTCTACGACGTTTCTTATATCCTTGCCCTCGGTGTTGCACGAACGCGCGATTTCCCAAAGCGTGTCGCCCGGGGACACAAGCAGCGTGTAAAACTCGGCTGTTTTTGTCGCGCGCGCGCTTGTAAACGCGCAGCACGACATAACCATAACGCACATCGCGCAGAAAAGCGCGAAACGCGGCTTTTTGGCAATCCTTATTCTTTTTTTCGTTCTTTTTCTGTTTGTCATTTTCCCCGCCTCCGATACATTTAATCCACAAATGTTTGTTCGTTATGTTTATATTATATCAGAAAATTTGTTCGTTGTCAAGAGAAAAATGCAAAATTTTGTTCGTTTTTTTAAAAACGCGATATTGTCCGTTTTTTGCGCGATAAATGAAAAAGCGGCAAAATTTGGTGCTTTACCGCTTTACGCGGAGCGTTTATGCCCGCGGTTCTTTTTTATTTTCCGACATATTTTTGAATAATGAAAGGATTTTCGATAAAAATAAGAGATATTAACGCGAAAAAATCGCGTCGGTATATTTTATTTGTTTAACGCCTTATTTGCCTACAATAACGCGCTAAAATTCCACTGTTTGTAGGCGGAAAGGCGATGATGATTTGAATGAATACAATAATGATGTTTACGCAGTTTTTCTTTACCGTGGTGATCGGTCTGTATTTCCTGACAAAGCTCAAAAGCCGGAAATCCGACGTCGGTGTGTGCGATGAAGCAAAACGCGAGGCGGAACGGCTCAATCTTATGCGCCATATTTCGCTTACGGAGCCTTTAACGGAGCGCGCGAGACCGGAGAATTTATCGGAAATAGTGGGGCAGGAGGAGGGCGTGAAGGCTCTCAAGGCGGCTCTTTGCGGTAAAAATCCGCAGCACGTTTTAATTTACGGTCCGCCGGGAGTAGGCAAAACCGCCGCGGCGCGCGTGTCGCTTGAAGCCGCGAAGCTGAGCGAGGGAACGCCGTTTAAGCGCGACGCCGCGTTTATCGAAACCGACGCGACGATAATGCGTTTTGACGAACGCAGCTTCGCCGACCCGCTTATAGGTTCGGTTCACGATCCCATTTATCAGGGAGCGGGGGACTACGGCTCGCAGGGTATCCCTCAGCCGAAACCGGGCGCGGTGTCGCGCGCTCACGGCGGTGTGCTTTTTATAGACGAGATAGGCGAGCTGCCGCCGCAGCAGATAAATAAGCTTTTAAAGGTGCTTGAGGATAGGAAGGTGATGTTTGAGAGCGTCTATTACAGCAGCGGCAACAAAAACATTCCCGCGTATATCCACGATATGTTCCAAAACGGAGTTCCGGCTGATTTTCGTCTTATCGGCGCTACGACCAGACAGCCGGAGGACATACCTCCGGCTGTGCGCTCGCGGTGCGTGGAGATATTTTTTGATCCGCTCTCGCGCGGTGAGGTTGAGAAAATAATAACCGCGGCGGCGGTAAAGTACGGAATAACTATGGACTCCGGAGTAGCCGAGTTTATTTCGCTTTACGCCCAAAACGGCAGAGACGCGATAAAAATACTTCAGACTCTCGCCAATATAACGGAGCTGGAGGGCAGAAACCGCGCCATACTTGCCGACGCGGAGTGGGTAATAAAGGCAGGACGTTACAGACGCGCGCAAAACAACGGAAAAATAATCGGCATTTCATTTATAAAGCCGAATGGAAATTAAAAAAATGAAGCTTGAAGCGAATAAAGGGGCTGTAAATAAAAACGCGGCTCCTTTTGCGTTAAGGCTTTTTTACAGCTCCCCGCACGTCGATATATTTTTATTTTTCAAAATATTTTCTGTCGAGGCTTCTGTACTGTATCGCCTCGGCTATGTGATTTACGCTTATTTTTTCCTCGCCCTCGAGGTCGGCTATGGTTCTCGCGACCTTCAAAATTCGGCTGTGCGCTCTCGCGCTTAAGCCGAGATTGTCGAACGCCGCCTTTAAAACCGCGTTTTCCGTTTCGCCAAGAGGACAGAACTCCTCCAACATTCCGGCGGTAAGCTGCGAGTTTGAGTAGATATTTAAGCCCTTGTAGCGCTCAAGCTGAACCTTGCGCGTGCGGTTCACGCGCTCCTTGATCTCCGCGCTTGTGTCGCCCTTTTTGACCGAGCTTAAATCGTCGTAATCAACGCTCGCGACCTCGACCTGAATATCGATTCTGTCCAGCAGCGGACCGGAAATTTTGCTTCTGTAGCGGTTCACGCTCGCCGGAGTGCAGGTGCATTGATGACGGCTGTCGCCGAGGTAGCCGCACTTGCACGGGTTCATACTCGCGATAAGCATTATGTTGCAGGGGTAGGTGGCGGAGCCGTTTACGCGTGAAATGGTAACTTCGCCGTCCTCAAGAGGCTGACGCAGTATTTCGAGCGCGTCGCGGCGAAATTCCGGCAGCTCGTCGAGGAAAAGTATGCCGTTGTGCGCGAGCGAAAGCTCGCCGGGCTTTGGAGTTGTACCGCCGCCGGAAAGACCGGAGGCGGACACCGTATGGTGCGGACTGCGAAAGGGACGGCTCATAATAAGAGGCGCGTTTTTCGGCAGAGCGCCGGCGATAGAGTGGATTTTGGTGACCTCAAGCGACTCGTCAAACGTGAGGTCGGGGAGTATGCCGGGCATACGCTGAGCAAGCATCGTTTTACCCGAGCCGGGACTCCCTATCATAAGCACGTTATGGTTGCCGGCGGCGGCAATTTCAAGCGCGCGCTTGACGTTTTCCTGACCCTTGACGTCGCAGAAATCAAGCGCGGTTTCGGCTTGCGCGGCAAAATATCCCTCTAAATCCACCTTGTGCGGCGGGATTTTTTTTATTCCGAGCAAATGGTTGGCGATATCCTTTAAAGAGGACGCGGGATAAATTTCAACGCCGTCTATAACGGCGGCTTCATTGGCGTTGTCGGCGGGAACAAATATTCGCTTGAAACCGTTTTTGTATGATGAAATAACCATCGGCAAAATGCCCGCGACAGAGCATATTGTGCCGTCGAGAGAGACCTCTCCTATAAACGCGGTCGTGTCCGCGTCCTCGAGGGGAAGCTGTTCCGTCGCGTTTAAGATCGAAACGCTTATCGGCAGGTCGTAGCCGGAGCCGCCCTTGCGCTGCGACGCGGGAGCGAGGTTTATGATTACGCGCTTGGCGGGGAATTTAAAACCCGTGTTTTTAATCGCCGCTCTTACGCGTTCCTTAGCCTCGCGGACGGTCGCGTCCGGCAGACCCACTATTTCAAACGCGGGCATACCGTTGGAGATGTCGGTTTCGACGGTCACGGTAAAACCGTCTATGCCCATAAGACCGCACGAGTTGATTCTTGAAAGCATATGCAATACCTCACTTTTTTCTTTTGTTAAATACCTTGCGGGTTTTGTCCGCGGCTTGATTTTCGCCGTTAAGCATAGCTGTGATTTTTATAAAAACTTTTTGTATGTTCTCTGTGTATTCCGTATTTTCCCTTGGCGTCATAACGTGTAACCCGACTTTCATAGCATTATTCGGGCGGGTTGGTTTATCCTTATGTATTTATTATAGCAAAATCATTTTAGAATTGCAAGTGTTAATAGGCATAAGAAAAAACAGTATTATAAATTTATAATACTGTTTTTCTTTTTTTAAATAACTTGGGAGCCCGATTAAGTAATAATTGTGTATGCAGAGAGGGTATT
>CAYVUD010000110.1:0-4477 GCA_964454725.1 uncultured Lachnospiraceae bacterium | reverse complement strand
AAAGTATTTCGGGTATTATAACCGTTTTCGCGCCCGTGACCATCGGCACGAACATATCAAATACAGAGTTGTCGAAATGAAACGCCGACTGCATTCCGATTATGTCGTTTTCGCCTATCGGGAAGGTCCCGCATACCCAGTTTATATAGTCGATAACCCCTCTGTGCGTTACCGTAACGCCCTTGGGCGCGCCGGTCGAGCCGGAGGTATACATTATATATGCCGGATCCAAATCGCACACGTCCGGCGAGCCGGACTCCCTCGGTTCGGTTTTTATTATTTCGTCGTAAATCAGAACCTTCGCGTTAAGCTCAATTTCCCGCAGTCCTTGAGCGCCGTCCGCGTCGGTGATTACCGCCGCGGGATTAAGGTTTTGGGCGGTTTTTTCAAAACGGTTCAGCGGTACGAGCCGATCCATAGGCACGTATGGCGAGCCTGTCCGCGCGATACCCGTAAAAGCGGCGATTGATTTTACGCTTTTTTCCATATACACGATTACGGGCTTTGTTTTGCCTGTTTCAACGCTGCCGCGAAGCGCGGCGGCTACGCGGAGCGACTGCTCGCGAAGCGCGGAAAATGTTATTTCGCCGTCCCTGTCCTCAAACGCCGTTCTGTCCGGAAACTTATCCGCCGCGTTGTCAAGCAGGCATACTATACTGTTCATAACTCCGCCTCCAATGATTTTTTAAGCGTAACGCGGTCTATTTTATCGTTCGCCGTGTGCGGAAACGCGTCCGTTACCACGAGCCTCGACGGGAGCATATAGCTTGGAATATACTTTTTAAGCTCCCGATTGACCTTTCTCAGCGTCAGAGCCTCGCGGCTCTCCGCAAACAGCACTATTTTCCGCTCGCGTTCATCATACACCGCGCACGCGCCCTTAATCGAGCCGACGCACATCGCCGCGTTTTCTATTTCGCCAAGCTCGATTCTGTTGCCCTTTACCTTGACCTGATTGTCCTTTCTTCCGAGAAACATTATAAGTCCCTCGCCGTTTACATACGCCAAATCGCCCGTGCGGTAGACGCGCTCGGGGTAATACGGATTTGCGGGGTTTTGCGTAAACGCTTTTTCCGTAAGCTCCTTCGCGCCCCAGTAGCCCAACGCCACTCCCGCGCCTATTACGCATAATTCGCCCTGCTCGTTCACGTCCGCGATTTTGTTTTCCGCGTTTAAAATTATTATCCGCGTGTTTTCGCACGCCTTGCCTATCGGCAGCGGGTCGCTGTCCTTAAATTCGCGGTCAACGATATAATAAGAACACACGTCGGATATTTCCGTCGGACCGTAGAGGTTGGCGTAAACGCAGTGCGGCTGAAATTTGCGCCAGATGTTTAGCTGAGCGTTCGGCATAACCTCGCCGCAGAACGCGACATTTTTAAGCTCGGGCAGCAAGGCCTCGGCGAGAGCGCCCGAATTTGCCACATTAATCATAACGGTCGGGACCCAGAAGATAGTCGTTACGGCATTGTCCCTCAAAAACTCCGGAAGCTTGGAGGGGAACATAAACAGCTTTTCGGGGATTATTGTCATTTTCGCGCCCGTTAAAAGCATTGAGTATATGTCAAATATGGAGTTGTCAAAATAAAACGGCGCCTGATTGCCGAGATTTGAGTTCTCGTCGATTTTAAACGTGTTCCTGACCCAGAGAGCGTAGTCGATAACGCCGCGGTGCGGCACTGTAACGCCCTTGGGCGCGCCGGTCGAGCCGGAGGTAAACATTATATAAATCGGGTCTGTGTCGATAACCGCCGAGAGCGCCTTTTCAATCGCGTTTTCGTCAACGGCGGTGTTTATTATCTCATCGTAAATATGGATTTTGAGCGGAACGTCCATTGTTTCGAGCGTTTCAAGACCGTCCGCGTCGGTTATGATATGACCCTTTCCCTCAAGGCTGTCAATGATTTTCTGTATTCGCGCGGGAGGCATATCATATGCCACGGGAACATAGGGGTTTCCGGAGTACATCGCGCCCATAAAGCACGCGATACACCTCGCGCTTTTGGGGAGATACACCATTACCGGCTCGAGTCCGCGCGAGGGCAGAATCGCCGAAGCCGCCGCCTTGCCGAGCCTTTGAAGCTCGCCAAACGTCATCTCGCCCCGCTCGTCCGCGACGGCTGTTTTCGTATTGAATTTTTCAGCCGCCAAATCCAGAAGGCGAACCGCGCTGTTAAGCTGTTTCATAGGCAATCCTCCGCGTAAATATACTTATTATATATTATAACACTCTGAAAAACGGTGTCAATAAATGCAATAATACTGTTAAAGATATGTAAATCAAAAGCAACAAAACAGAGAAAATAATCAAGATTTTTTTGTAGAATATATTGCAAATCGAGCCTTTTTGTGGTAAAATATCCGTATAAATTGAAAAACAGGGAGGAGTTACAATAATGTTAAAGGAAGATGTACTAAAAAAGCTTACCGACTGCGGTCTGGTTGCGGTTGTAAGGGCGAATAACGCGGAGGAAGCGATTAAAATTTCCGACGCGTGTCTCGCGGGCGGCTGCACGGGCATTGAGCTTACGTTCACCGTTCCGGGCGCGGACAAGGTTATCGCGGCTCTGGCGGAGAAGTATTCAAACGGCGAGATGATGCTCGGCGCGGGTACGGTGCTTGACCCCGAAACGGCGAGAATGGCAATTCTCGCGGGCGCGAACTTTATCGTAAGCCCCGCGTTTAACCCCGAAACGGCGAAGCTCTGTAACCGTTACAGAGTACCGTATATGCCCGGCTGCGCTACGATTACCGAGGTTATAACGGCTATGGAGGCAGGCGCGGACATAGTAAAAATATTCCCCGCTGATTTGTACGGACCGCGGATTATAAAGGACATCAAGGGTCCGCTTCCGCAGGCGCAGATGATGCCCACGGGCGGCGTTGACAAGGATAACGTCGCGGATTGGATTAAGGCGGGAGTTGTTGCCGTCGGCGCGGGTTCGTCTTTGACAAAGGGCGCAAAGACCGGCGACTACGCCGCGATTACGGCGACAGCCAAGGAGTTTATCGCGAACATTAAGGCGGCAAGAGCAGAATTGAAAAAGTAAAATTTGAAAAAGGAGAATACATAATATGGCAAAAGTAGTTACAATGGGAGAGATAATGCTTAGACTTTCAACGCCCAACAATGAAAAGTTTATTCAGGCGGACGAGTTCGACGTATGCTACGGCGGCGGCGAAGCCAACGTAGCGGTATCGCTTGCCAATTACGGTCACGACGCGGAGTTTGTCACAAAGGTTCCCGAGAACCCGATAGGCGACAGCGCGGTAGCGGCTCTTCGCAAGATGAACGTGGGAACAAAGAATATCGCCAGAGGCGGCGAAAGGCTCGGAATTTATTTCCTTGAAACAGGCGCGTCGATGAGAGCTTCAAACGTAGTTTACGACAGAGCACATTCCTCGATCGCTACGGCTTCTCCGGCGGATTTCGATTTCGATAAAATTTTCGAGGGCGCCGACTGGTTCCACTTTACCGGTATCACACCGGCAGTTTCGGACGCGGCTGCCGAGCTTACCGAGCTTGCCTGCAAAGCGGCTAAAAAGCACGGTGTAACGGTTTCGTGCGACTTGAATTTCAGAAAGAAGCTTTGGTCAAGCGAGAAGGCGCAGAAGGTTATGTCGAACCTTATGCAGTACGTTGACGTTTGTATCGGCAACGAGGAGGACGCCGATAAGGTTCTCGGCTTCAAGCCCGAGAACACCGACGTTACGAGCGGTTCTTTAAACCTCGCGGGCTATGAGAGCATATTCAAGCAGATGGTTGCGAAGTTCGGCTTTAAGTATGTTATTTCCTCGCTCAGAGTTTCAAAGTCCGCTTCGGATAACGGCTGGTCGGCTTGCATCTATTCGAGCGCGGACGACGAGTTTTATCACTCGAAGGAATACAGAATACGTCCTATCGTTGACCGCGTAGGCGGCGGCGACAGCTTCGCGGGCGGCACGATTTGCGGTTTCCTTGACGGCAAGAATTTCAAGGACGCTTTGGAGTTCGGCGTTGCGGCTTCGGCATTGAAGCACACGATACCCGGCGACTTTAACCTCGTTTCGCGTTCGGACGTTGAAACGCTTGCCGGCGGCGACGGCTCGGGAAGAGTACAGAGATAAGAAACGCTGATAATAAAAAAGCAGACCGCGCCGCGGTCTGCTTTTTCTTTGCGCGTTTTAAACAAAAATGTCACGCGGCTTTAATCCTTGTAAAGTTATGTGACATTTTTGGCATATTTTGGCGTAAAACCTCGAAAAAAACGTCACGGAAACTGTCACATAAAGAAAAGCCCTATCGTATTTTTAGAATTTTTGCCGAAAGCATTGAAACAGCCTTTCCGACGGGCTATAATAGGCTTGCCTGTTGAGTTTTACATATTGTTTTCGGGCAAAAAAGGACTGCCGCGTCAATAGCCGCGTCAGCCCTTTTTTTATTTAACTTTTTCCCTTAAATACGCCGCAAATTCGTCTCTGAGGTCGTTTCTTGCGA
>CAYVUD010000109.1:2209-4490 GCA_964454725.1 uncultured Lachnospiraceae bacterium | reverse complement strand
TACGAGCTACGTAAACAGAGGAATATATTGATAATGAATAAGGGCGGCTCTCGCGAGCCGCCCTTATTTTTTCGGTTTTACAATTATTTTTTTACGTCTATTTCGCCGTGTTCTTTTTCAAATTCCGCTATATTCTCTTTTATTATGAATACGAGCTGTCCCGTATTGCTCCTAAATTCGCGCGCCGCGATATATTTGAATTTTTCCCAAACGTCCTTTTCAACCGCGAAAGAAAAACGCGTTTTTTCGTCCATAATTATCACCTCAATGGCATTATATCTCAATAAGAGATATTTGTCAATAGCTCATATTGAGATTATATATAATGTTGCCGAGGTGATATTATGTATCTGAGGCTGAGAGATTTAAGAGAGGATAATGATTATAAACAGAAAGAGATTGCCGATTATTTATCGTGCGCGCAGAATACCTATTCGCAATATGAATTGGGAGCGAGAAGCATATCGCTTGAAACGCTGTGTAAATTAGCGGATTTATATAATACAAGCGTCGATTATCTAATCGGAAGAACCGATGAAACGGAACCGTATCCCAAAAGTAAAATCAAGTATGAATAATTAATTTCTTTGCGGCGATAAAAAGCGGTAATTCGGGCAATATAATTAGTAGATTGACCGAGAGGGAGGAAAGAAATTATGATTACAGCTTCGGGAAAAAGCGTTTTAAGCGCGGTCGCTATCGGGAAAATATCGGTGTTTAAGCGCGGCGGACTTAAGGTTAAACGGACGCGCGCCGAGGACGCGCAAAAGGAAAAGGAGCGTTTTGAACGCGCGAAAAGCAAGTCGTCAAAAGAGCTTGAGGAGGTATATAAAAAGGCGTTGAAGGAGGTCGGGGAGTCGAACGCGCGGATTTTTGAAATACACCGTATGATGCTCGACGACGAGGATTACAACGACTCCGTAATAAATATAATAGAAACGCAGAAGGTAAACGCGGAATACGCCATAGCGGTGACGTCGGATAATTTCGCGCAGATGTTCTCGTCAATGGACGATTTATATATGCGCTCCCGCGCGGCGGACGTTCGGGACATATCCGACAGGATAATCAGGAACTTGACCGGCGGCGGGGAAACGCGCGCCGTTTCGGGCGATAAGGCGATAATATGCGCCGACGACCTCGCTCCGAGCGAAACGGTGTCCTTGGACAAGGATAAGGTTCTCGCCTTCGTGACCGCGCGCGGCTCGTCAAACTCGCATACCGCTATTCTCGCGAGAAATATGAATATTCCGGCGATTATAGGCGTGGGCGATAAATTTATCGAAAACATAAAAGACGGCGATATGGCGGTTGTAGACGGCTTTGAGGGCAAGGTGTACGTAGACCCCGACGAAAAAACGCTGGCGCGGACGCGGCGTAAAATGGAGAAGGACCTTGAGCGGAAAAAGCTCCTTCAAACGCTAAAGGGCAAGGAAAACGTAACGCTTGACGGCAAAAAGATTAAAATTTACGCCAATATAGGCGGACTTTCCGATATAGGCGGCGCGCTCGTAAACGACGCGGGCGGAATAGGACTTTTCCGCAGCGAGTTTCTGTATCTGGAAAACAGCGATTTTCCCGACGAGGAGCTGCAGTTTCAGACATATAAGCGCGTGCTGGAGAGTATGGCGGGGAAGAGGGTCATAATCAGAACGCTCGACGTCGGAGCGGACAAAAAAGTCGATTATTTTAATCTCGGCGAGGAGGAAAATCCCGCTCTCGGCTACCGCGCGATACGTATTTGTCTGAGCGAGCCGGAAATTTTTAAGACGCAGCTTCGCGCGCTCTACCGAGCCTCTGTTTACGGCAGGCTGGGGATAATGTTTCCTATGATTACGAGCGAAAGCGAGGTAAGGGAGATACTTGAAAGGGTAAACGAGGCAAAAGCGGAGCTTAAAGCGGAAAATCTGGCGTTTTCCGACTCGGTAGAGCTTGGAATAATGATAGAAACCCCCGCGGCGGCTCTGATAAGCGATACGCTCGCGAAGCTTGTCGATTTTTTCAGCGTCGGCACCAACGACCTTACGCAGTACACGCTCGCCGTGGATAGGCAGAACCCCAAAACGGAGCGTTTCTGCGACACGCGTCACGAGGCTGTCCTGCGTCTTATAGAGTTTTCCGCCAAGAACGCGCACGAAAACGGCATATGGATAGGCATATGCGGCGAGCTGGCGGCCGATACGGAGCTTACGGAACGGTTTTTAAGAATGGGCATAGACGAGCTTTCCGTGCCGCCGCCGTTCGTATTAAAGGTGCGCGACGCGGTTAGAAAAATCGATTT
>CAYVUD010000109.1:0-2109 GCA_964454725.1 uncultured Lachnospiraceae bacterium | reverse complement strand
AAAAACACCCCAAAAACACCCCAAAAACAACAAAAAATCTCTTGATTATTCGGCTTAAAAGCCGTTTTTCAAGAGATTTTTTCACGATATTTTTCAGCGTATTTATCTCTGCTCCTTTTTATTATCCTTACTGAAGGATCCTCTTTCCGCCGATAAAGCGCGAGGAATAATAGCCGGAGTCAATAGAGGTATACTGGATACTGCTGCCCGTTGACGGGGAGTGTATCATCATTCCGTCGCCTACGTACATACCGACGTGCGAGGGTGAACCCGATGAACCGAAATAAACCAAATCGCCCGGCTCGAGTTCGTATCTGCTGACGTAAGTGCCGTCGTTATCCCACTGAGTATACGTCGTGCGGGTAATGCTGTAGCCGCACTCGTTATAAACATACTGAACAAATCCCGAGCAGTCGAAGCCCGCCGGAGTTGTTCCGCCCCAACGGTAGGGAATACCGAGGTATTTCGCGGCTGTGTCGAGAAGCTGCTGCCGCGCCTCATCGGAGGCTCCCGCGGGGGTATATGAGTTGGCGTTTATAACCGGAGCGTTATAGTTGAAATCCACAGGCATACTGTAAACCTCAGCCTGGTCGGGCATTATCGCCCCGATCGTTATTGTATAATTCCGGTTCGCGGTAAGCTGACCGCCCGTTATTGTAATCGAGGGCGCGTCCGACATAGAGGAAGCTACCGAATTTCCGTTTTGATCCTTTATGATAACGCGGTAATTAATCGCGCCGTAAACCGGAGTCCATTCGATATTGAAATCGCCGCCGTTTATCCCGTCGCCGCTCGACGGAGATGTTATTTCCGGAAGAGCGAAGGTAAATTCGTTCTCGCCGAAGGTATTATAGGAGCGGTTTACGCTCGCTATTGCCTGCTCTCTTGTGGTCGAGCCGCGGGGGTTTAAGATAGTGTCGGTCTCGCCGTTCATAAGCGAATACTCAAGAGCGGTTATAACCGAATCCTTCGCCCACGGGCTTACGTCGTCGCTGTCGTAAAAAGCGTCCATCTGCGACGTGTCGCCGTCGGACAAATCCATTGAAACCTCGCTGGCGTTAAGAGTGCTTACAAGCATCTTTGCCATTTCCTCGCGTGTAACAAGTCTGTCGGGAGTGAAGGTCGTGTCGTCCGTTCCCGAAACGATACCGTAGCAGTACGCCTGAGCGACAGCCACGCTGTCGGTGTCGGTAAAGGGCGAGGCGACGTTTTCGTTTAGCTCCTCGTCGGTAAGCTTCTTATATAAATTGACGATCAATTCACAGAATTCTTCTCTTGTAATGTTGGCTTTGAGGTTGTTTGATACAACCGAGTAAGAAACAAGACCCGCTTCGCTTGCCGAGATGTATTCGGGAACGGCCCAACCGCTGAGGTCAGACGCCGAAACCGTTGTGTAAGCAGCCGATGAAGCCGCAAGCGACAGGGCAGCCAGGGTAATTTTTTTTGCGATTTTATTCAAGATTACTCTCTCCTTTTCATCGTTTTACCTGAGTCTGTTTTCGTGATTTTTCACATAATTTGTATTGCCTTTTTGTGAACCACGCCAACATTGTACCATTAATAATCAAATATGTCAAGCTTTTGGAAAAGAATTTTTTAAAAAGTTTAAAAATTTTTTTAAATTTTCTTAAGATTTTGGTAATCTGATTGTAATATAACAGTAATCTGACTGAAATATTACAAAAAAATAGACGTAAAAATGGAATAAAAAGGAAATTTTAATTTACATAAAATCGAAAATACCCACAATATATGGCAAAATTTGTAAAACACAAACAATATATTGAAAAAATGATTTACATAAGACGTTAAATGTTAAAAAATTGTTACAAAAAGCTTAAAAAGTGTAAAAAAGCTGTGAAAGCGAAACGCGGATTTGCGAAAATCACAAAAAAATTAATGAATAAACGGTAAAAAGGAGCGTCTTTTTGTGGAAAAGTCATAAGGTGATTGACAAAATGTATAAAAAATGGTAGAATAACAAATAGAAAATGTTCATTATAACAGAAATTTATATAGAAGGAGTGATTTTACAATGAATATGGAGATGCTTCACCCCGCCGACCAGCTTGTAATGTTTATGGACAGAATTTACAGCTACGGTATGAC
>CAYVUD010000108.1:0-4500 GCA_964454725.1 uncultured Lachnospiraceae bacterium | reverse complement strand
CATCAATGTTGATATGTATCGGACTTCTTCTCAGAACTAACTTACATACCGTCTCCACATTTGCCGTTCGTGGGAACATATCAAAGCCCTCGGCGCGAGTTATTTTATAGCCTCTGTCCGCCAAAAACCGCGCGTCGCGGGCGAGCGTGGCGGGGTTGCAGGAAACGTATACGATCCGCTCGGGCGCCGCGTCAACTATCGCGCCGAGCGTCCTCTCGTCGCTGCCGGCGCGCGGAGGGTCAAGGATAACCGCCGACGGTTTTTCGCCGTCGTTTATAAGTCTCGGCACAATATTTTCCGCGCTGCCGGCGTAAAATTTTGCGTTCTCGATTCCGTTTATCCGCGCGTTTATTTTTGCGTCCTTTACCGCCTGTCCGACAATTTCCACGCCTATGACTTTTTTTGCGCGCTTCGCCGCGCATAAAGAAATCGCGCCTATTCCGCAATATATGTCCATTACCGTTTCACCGCCCGTTAAATCCGCGTATTCCAAGACTTTGCCGTAGAGCTTCTCGGTCTGAACGGGGTTCACCTGAAAAAAGCTGTCGGGAGAAATCTCGAATTTCACACCGAGGAGAATATCCTCGATTTTATTTTTGCCCCACAAAAGCTCTTTTTTGCCGTTTATGTCGGCGATAATTCCCGCGATACTCCCGACCGCGCCGCGCAGCTTTTCGACAATTTCGTCCGCTTTTTCAACGCTTTTCTCCGCCGACAAAACAACCAGTATTTCGCCCGTTTTAAAGGCTTTACGCGTAAATATCCGCGTCAAACCGCTTTGCGGTAAAAATTCTTTGAGAGCCTTGAGTATATTTTTGTTTTCCTCAAAACCTATATCGCAGTCCTCAATCGGTATTATGTCGTGACTTTTTACGGCAAAAAAACCGCACAAATCCGAATTTGTGTGAAAAATCATCTTATTTCTGTAACGGCGGGGGTTTTCCGTTCCTGTTATATTTTCGAGCTTAAAGTCCACAAAACCGCCGATTCTTCGCATAGCGTTTTCGATTACTCCGCGCTTTTCGCGAAGCTCGGCGGCATAGCTCATATGCCTGAGCCGGCAGCCTCCGCACCGCCCGAACGCGGCACATTCGGGGCTTACCCTGTCCGCCGACGGCTCGATTACCTCCAGCAAGCGCCCCTCGGCGAACCGCGGCTTTACTTTTTCGAGCGCGATTCTGACGGTATCGCCGGCGGCGGTATAGGGAACAAACACCGCAAAGCCGTCGATTTTCCCGACTCCGTTTCCGTCGGACGATACCGACGTTATTTTTATTGTGTATTCTTTATTTTTTTCAAGCATAGTTTTTTCCTCATAATTTATGTCGCAAAAAATTTCCGTTTCGCATATTGTAAACAAAAAGGGGGGATAAAAATGCAATATAACAGAGAAGCGGCGCGCGCTTACGCCGATAAATGGGCGTATGGCAGAAATCCGCGTTTTTATGATTTTTCGGATATAGGAGGCGACTGCACCAATTTCGCGTCTCAGGTACTCTATGCCGGCAGCGGAGTTATGAACTACACCCCGACCTACGGCTGGTATTATATTTCGCTAAACGACCGCGCGCCCGCGTGGACGGGCGTAAATGAGCTTTACCGTTTTCTTGTAAACAACACCGGCGCCGGTCCGCAGGGAAGAGAGGTAAGTCTTTCGGAGATAGACGTCGGCGATATAATACAGCTCAGGTTTGAGGGCGAGGGCCGATTTGACCACTCGCCCGTCGTTGTGGACGCGGGCGAGCGAACGCCCGCGACAATCCTTATAGCCGCGCACTCGCGCGACGCGAACTGCCGTCCGCTTTCAAGCTACAGCTATAACGCGACGCGGCCTATCCACATTTATAATGTCGGAGAAGCATAGCGGCTATTTTAAATCAATTTTCGGTTCGGGCTGACCTTCATAGAGCGGGAAGTCAAAGGAGAGCTTGGCGCTCGGGAAAGCGTTAAACATATTATAAAGCGTTTTCGCCTGCTTGGACGCCCACTCAACGTCGGTAGCGTACTGGTGAACACCCGGTCTGTCGGGGTTCCAGCGCATTTTATACAGAGTGTTTTGACCGTTTTTAATATAGTTTTTGCTTATCCATTCGGCTCCGCCCCGTATAGCCGCGTCAACCGTTGTCCAGCCTTCGTTATAAGCATAGGCGGCGCCGCCGTTTATCGGGTCGGAGTCAACCGCGCCTATACCGAACATATTGTAGACCGTTACGCCGTCAACGTCAATTCCGGACGCGAGCCTTGACGAGCCGTTGCCGGACTCCAGACAAGCGTGGACCGCGAGGTAAATCTCGCTTATACCGTATTTCTTCGCCGCCTCGATAAACACGCTGCCCTTGCCCGCAAGCACGCCCTTGGCGGTCAGGTAATTGTTTAACGTCTGCTCGTCAATTCCGTTCGAGCCGGAGAGATCCAAGAACTGATATAATTCGTAACCGTTTGTGAAATTCTGCGGGTTGGCGTAATACCTAACGTCATCGGACGAAGCGGGCGAAGCCTTTGAGGTGAATACCGTCGGCTCCTTCTGCGACTGTATGTCAACGATTTTGTCAAAGCTTATCGAGTAGTCCGTGAAATAGAGAGACGGCTCCTCGGTGCGCTTTTCCCAAGTATCGACCGTGACCTCGCACGAGGCGGTAAAGCCGCCGTCTCGGGTGGTTGCGGTTATGTTTGTCGTTCCGACGCCGCAGGGCGTAACAACGCCCTCCTCGTCGATCGTCGCGATGGAATTGTCATCGGTTGACCACTCCACGTCCTTTATCGTCGCGTCCTCGGGCTGTACCTGAGCGGTAAGCAGCGCCGTCACGGGACGGTCGGCATAAAATTTCATAGATTTCTGAGAAAGCTCGACTCCGGTTACTCCGCGCACAACTCTGAGCTTGCATCTGGCGGTAATTTTGCCGGCGGAGAGCGATATAAGCGCCTCGCCGGGCTTGTTGTAGGTAGTTATAAGACCGTTCGCGTCCACCGACGCGACGCTTTCGTCGCTTGACGAATACTTTATCCCGCGCTCCGCCGCGTTGAGCGGCATAACCTCCGCGTCAAGCTGAATTTCGCGCTCGCCGCTGTCGAGGTAAATCGTTATCTCCTCTTTGCTCAGATTGATTTTTTCGGGTTTTATATATTCCCAGCCGCTTGAGTGCCTGAAATAACGGCTGTTTTCAACGTCGTCAAGCTCATCGACGATATAGCCGCCGCCTGTCGCGTCTACCTTGTATTCGGCAAACGCCGCGTTATTAAGAAATATTACTATCGCAATTATCGCAAAAATTATTTTTTTCATTTAAATCACCAAGCATTATTGTATAAAAATAAACGCGTTTTGTCAATAGCGGAGAGCGCTTGCGCGGCGCAATTTACAGAAAATTAACTTTTTTGCGAAAAAATATTGTAAATTAGGCAAAAATGTTATATAATCTATAGAATAAATTGGGTTTTTACAGCTTGAACGCTCTTATATACAAGGCGTTCAAAAAGGAGGAGAACAAATGGAAGAACAGGAATTATCACAGCTTCTTAAAATACGCAGGGACAAGCTCAGCGAGCTTCAGTCCGAAGGCAGGGACCCGTTCGAGATTACAAGGTTCGAGCGCACTCATACCTCGGGCAGGCTCAAGGAGAATTGCGCCGAAGAGGAAAGGGAGCTTAAAAAACGCGGCTCGGACGAGGTCGAGATAATAAAGGCGAAAATATCGCCGTTTGACGGACAGAAAGTATCCGTAGCGGGACGCATAATGTCCAAGCGCGGTATGGGTAAGGTCGGTTTTGTCCACATTTCCGATATTGACGGACAAATTCAGCTTTTTGTTAAAAAGGACATATTGGGCGAGGAGGAGTATAACCGCTTCAAGAAGCTCGATATAGGCGATACGGTAGGCGCGCGCGGCGAGGTGTTTACGACACAGACGGGCGAGATTTCGATAAGAGTTGACAAAATCACGCTTCTGTCCAAGTCGCTGCGGCCGCTGCCCGAAAAGTTCCACGGTATGACCGATACCGATTTGCGCTACCGTCAGAGATATATCGATCTTATAATGAACGCCGAGGTTAAGGACACGTTTATAAAGCGCTCGAAGATAATTTCGGCTGTCCGCGCGTATCTTAACGGTCAGGGTTTTTTGGAGGTTGAAACGCCTATGCTCGTATCAAACGCGGGCGGCGCGTCGGCAAGACCGTTTGAAACGCATTTCAACGCGCTCGACGAGGATTTTAAGCTCAGGATTTCGCTTGAGCTGTACTTAAAGCGCCTTATTGTCGGCGGGTTGGAAAAGGTGTATGAAATAGGGCGCGTTTTCCGTAACGAGGGTCTTGACACGCGCCATAACCCCGAGTTTACGCTTATGGAGCTGTATCAGGCGTACACCGATTACCACGGTATGATGGATTTGACCGAGAATTTGTACCGGTACGTAGCCGAGGAGGTTCTGGGTACGACGAAAATTACGTACAACGGCATAGAAATGGATTTGGGCAAGCCGTTTGAGCGTATAACGATGGTTG
>CAYVUD010000107.1:0-4507 GCA_964454725.1 uncultured Lachnospiraceae bacterium | reverse complement strand
GCCGCAAGGTCGAACTTGCCCGCCGTAGCGCCGTACTCGCAGTCAACTCTCCACTTAAGATTATCCTTCGTTGTCGCCTTCATATTCGGCTCGAGATCCTCGCCCAAAAGCTCAGCGAACTTTGAAGCGTGTTCCGCCTCCTCGTAAGCCGCCTTTTCCCAGTAAAGACCGATTTCCGGATAACCCTCGCGGTGAGCGATTCTCGCCATACACAGATACATACCCACCTCGGAGCATTCGCCGTCAAAATTAGCCTTGAGCTGATCGAAGATATATTTCTTATCCTCGTCGGAAATATCGGCGTTGTTCTTTACCGTCTTTGCGTAAACGCCGTACTCATGCTCGGCGGCAAGCTTCATTTCGCCCTCAACCTTCTTGAATTTGCTGCCGGGCACATTACAGACGGGACATTTCTCCGGTGGATTATCACCCTCGTAAACATAACCGCATACAGGACATACATACTTTGCCATAATTTTTTCCTCCTTAAAATACATTTGGGGTTATACCCCTTTTTTACATTTTGAACATACTCCGTAGAAAAGCAGCGAACTGTCGTCCACTTTCGCGTCAAGCCTCTTTTCGACCTCCTCGTTAAGCTTCTCCGCGCCCGACAGGGTTATATCGTAAATCGAGTCGCACCTTGTGCATACAAAGTGGCTATGCTCGTCGGTGAAGCCGTCGAAATGCTCCTTGCCCGAACCTGTCGTTATCCTCTTGATGGCGCCGTTATCGGTCAGAAGAGCGAGATTGCGGTAAACAGTTCCGAGGCTTATGCTCGGAAATTCCTCTCTCAGCTCGTTGTAGAGCCAATCGGCGGAAGGGTGCGAGCGCGTGTTTTTGAGAACCCTTAAAAGCGCCTCGCGCTGCCTTGAATACTTCATAGTATCACCTCAAATCAATAACAGTAATTATTACTGATTTATAATTCTATTATAACATATATCTGCCGTTTGTCAATACTTTTTTTAAAAAAATATTGTATAAGCTCGACCGTCAAGCGTTACGGCTCGCGTCGGCGTTCTCCGCGCGCCTATACAAGCCGTTTTATAATCCATTTTCCCGAATAATAGCGTATAATCGGAATTGCCGCGCCCATCGCCCACGAGATAGGAGTCGCGATCCATATACCCGTTACACCCATAGGGCTTACGAGAATATACGCGAAAATAATTCTCCCGACAAGCTCGGTTATGCCCGAGATCGCGGAGGTGTTGACGTCGCCCGCGCCGCGAAGCACGTTCAGATAGCTTCGCATAACCGCCGCTATGACGTAGGCAAAGCACACGATTGAAAGGTATTTCTCGCCGATAATTATAGAGGCTGCCGCGTAGCTTTCGTCGAGGAACAGACAAAGGAACCGGTGTCTGAAAATAACGATAACGCTCGTTATGACTACGCACGCGCATATCAGTGCCGCCAGAGCCTGATACAGACCTTTTTTTATTCTTTCTATATTTCCCGCGCCGATGTTCTGACCGGTATAGACGGAAATAGCGTTCGCGACCGAAACGACGGGCGCGATGGCGATAGAGTCGATTTTTGTCGAGGCGGTGTATGCCGCCATAGTGACCGAGCCGAAGGAGTTGACGAGCCTTTGCACGCTCATTGTGCCGAGAGATATAAGACAGCTTTCGAGCGCGCCGGGCAGACCTGTTTTTATAATCGACGCGATAATGCTTTTGTCGGTTTTAAGGCTCATTCCCTCGAGGTTTAATTCGCGCTTTTTCCTTATTATATAAATAACGCAGAAAACCGCGCTCATAGTTTGCGCGATAATCGTCGCGACCGCCGCGCCGATAACGCCCGCCTTAAACACCACCACAAAGAGCAAATCCAGACATACGTTTATAATTGACGAGATTATCAATGCCGTAAGCGGGGTGCGGGAGTCGCCCAGACTTCTGAGAACCGCGTTTGCGGCGTTATACGCCGCCATACCCGCCATTCCGCCGAACATTACGCGCGTGTAGGCGACCGCGTCGCCGATGACGTTCTCGGGCGTACCGAGAAGCCGGAGCATTAACGGCGAGTAGAGAGTGCCCGCGGCGGAGATAAACACCGCCATTGCCGCGACTATGTAGATAAGACCGGTGACGGTTTTGCGGAGCCTGTCGAAATTCCTCATTCCGAAGCACTGCGCGATTAAAATTCCGCCGCCGCCGGTAAGACCCATCATAAGGGCTACCAGCACCGATATTATGCTTCCCGTCGAGCCGACCGCCGCCAGTGCGTCCGCGCCGACAAATCTGCCGACCACCGCCGCGTCAACGAAATTGTAAACCTGCTGAAAAATATTGCCTATAAGCATAGGCACCGCGAAGCTTATTATAAGCTTCAGAGGGTTCCCTTTTGTCATATCGCTAACCATTTGAATTACCCCTTAAAGTGTTATGTCAGTGCATATTATAGCACCAAAAAAGGAAATGTCAAGCAAAAAAATTAATATGTTGAAAAAAGTTTTTCAATATGTTAAAATAAATATAAATTAAGTAAAAGAAGGTGAATTTATGAAGCTTTTGGTTATGTCCGTCCGCGCCGGCTACGGTCACCACTCGACAGGCAAGGCTATAATCGAACAGTTTGAGAAGAACGGATATGAGTGTGAAATGCTTGATATATTCGATTATATAAACCGGCATCTGGGAAACTCCATTCAGGACGGATACCTGCTTTCGACGAAATATCTTTCCGAAACCTACGGCAAGGTTTACGGCATAATGACGAAAAAGGACGAGCCGTATGACAAACGCTCGGTTACGGCGATTTTGTCGTCGCTGATTTCAAAAAAGCTCGAAAAATTCGTGCAGGATTTCGCGCCCGATTTGATAATAGGAACGCACAGCTACGCGGGCGTTGTTATAAGCATACTTGCGAAGCGCGGCGTTATAAGCTGCCCGTCGATAGGCATTGTTACCGACTTTACCGTACACCCGTTCTGGGAGAGTACGTTTCTCGACTATTACGTAATCCCCGATATGCTTCTATCCTATGAAATGGGTAAAAAAGGAATACCCAAGGAAAAGCTTCTGCCGATAGGCATACCGATACGCAGCCGGTTTTCCGTAAAAACGGATAAGCGGGAGGCGCGGAAAACGCTCGGAATAGAGGATAAAAAGACAATTCTTGTAATGATGGGGTCGATGGGCTACGGAAACATAAAAAAAACACTCGTCGAAATGGACGGGTATGACGCGGATTTTCAGATATTGTGCGTCTGCGGCTCAAACAAGAAGGCGAAAGCGGATATAGAGGAATACGCGTGGAAAAAACCCGTATATACTTACGGGTTTGTTGATAACGTGGACGTTATGATGGACGCGTCGGATTTTATCGTTTCAAAGCCCGGCGGGCTTACGACCTCTGAAACGCTCGCCAAGGGACTGCCGATGATTACGATGAACCCGCTGCCCGGTCAGGAGGACAGAAACCTCAACTTTCTCGTAAACAACGGCGCGGCGATAATGGTAAACAGCACGTATACCATTTCCGAGGCGCTTCACCAGCTTCTTACTTGCCCGTGGCGCGAGGAGTTGCTGAGAAAGAGCGTTAGCTGTCTTGGCAAGCCCAATGCCGCCGCCGACCTTTATGAGTTCGTTGACAAAAACCTTTTTGCAAAGGGGACGGAAATTGAAAATTCTCTGCCGGCGAGGTAATTTAAAATACCCGCGTCGGATTTAAAGCCGAAAATCAGCTTATAGCTGCAAAGCTCGTAGCGGTTTTCGGTTTTTTTGCGCGCGCCGTACTTTGTATCGCCCGCGAGCGGGTGACCGATATGAGCGAGCTGCGCGCGTATTTGGTGCGTTCTGCCGGTAAGCAGCTCAACCTCGGCGAGCGAGGAATTTTCGTCGGAAGCGATTACGCGATAGCGCGTTTTTATTTCTTTCGCGCCGTCGGACGGCGCGTCGGAAACCGATACAAGCCTGTCGCCGCGCGTAAGATACGCCGTCAGCTCGCCGCCGCCCTCGAGCCGTCCCTCGACAACGCAGAGATAGAGCTTTCTAATCTCGCGGTTTTTAATTTTCTCGTTTATTATCCGGAGCGCGGCGGCGTTTTTCGCCGCGATTATAATTCCCCGCGTGTTGCGGTCGAGGCGGTTGCAAAGGGCGGGGGAAAAGCTGTGTTCGTTTTCGGGGTCGTACTCGCCCTTTTTATACAGATAGCTTTTCACGCGGCGGATAAGCGTGTCCTCGGCGCCGTTATCGTCGCCGTGTACGACGACGCCCGCTTCTTTGTTTATAAGAAGAATATTTTCGTCCTCGTAAACAATGTCCAAATCCGACGTTGACGGAACAAACCTTTCGGGCGGCGCGAAAAATTCATCTTTAAAATAAAGCGTGAGAATATCGCCCGCGCGGAGGATATAGTCGCCCGCGCGGACGTGCTTTCCGTTTACACGCGCGCAGTTTTTGCGAAGTCCCTTGTACAGCATACTCTGCGGCAGCGAGGGCATATATTTTGTCAGAAACTTGTCCAGACGCTGCTCCGCGTCGTTTTCGTTTATCGT
>CAYVUD010000106.1:0-4522 GCA_964454725.1 uncultured Lachnospiraceae bacterium | reverse complement strand
GTAACGGTTGGCAAGAACATAACTCTTACCGCTACGGCTTCTCTCCCGACAGGCGCGACAGAGCTTGAAGATACAAGCAAGGCTTGGAGCTATGAGGTTGACAAGACAAACGCGTCGTCATACGTTGACGAGCTTAAGGCCGCGGTTGACTCGAATGACTCGCTTGTATATGTAGTTAAGTTTGAGACGTTAAAGACGGTTAGCTCGCTGCCGGTAATCTTCACTTATAAGTATATCGACAAGAACGGCGAAGAAGCTACGATTACGACTACTGCGAAGATTAAGATTGCGGCTGAGTCGTCATCGTCGAGCAGCAGCTCGAGCGGAAGCAGTTCGGGCAGCAGCAGCGGTTCGATTGCTCACGGTACGAACGGCTTAACGTCGAACACAGGAAATATCAATTTCCAGGATCTCGACACTGTTCCTTGGGCGCAGGACGCTATCCTCGCGCTTGTTGACAAGGGCGTTGTAAACGGCCGCGACAACACGACGTTCGATCCGAACGGCACTGTTACAAGAGCTGAATTTGCTAAGATGGTTGTACTGGGCTTCGGTCTTTCGGGCGCGTCACAGGGTAATTTCTCAGACGTTAATTACACCGATTGGTACGGCACATACGTACAGACGGCTTACGCTAACGACGTAATTTCCGGTTATGACGACGGTACGTTCAGACCGAACGGCTTGATCACAAGACAGGAAATGGCGGCTATGATCTCGAGAGCGATTAAGGCTGCGGGCAAGACGCTTCCCGCGACTGTAAGCGCGGCTGCGTTCGAGGACGTAAGCGAAGCTAACTGGGGTCACGCTGAAATATTCGCGCTCCAGCAGGGCGGCGTAATCAACGGTATGACAGAGACGACCTATGAGCCGGAGAGCCACGCTACAAGAGCTCAGGCTGCGGTTATCATCTACCGCGCGATTACAAAAGCGCTTTAATCCGCGAATCGGATTATAATTAAGCTAAATAAAACGGCACTCCGTAAGGAGTGCCGTTTTTGCGCGCGAAAAAACGCGTTCGCGGTTAATATTTCCGCTTTGCGCGGTTTCGCGCGGCGGTTTCGCGCGAGGTGTGGTTTTTTACTTGCTTTTTCGCGCGGGGTGTGTTATAATGGTGTAAAGAGTATATAAAATCGCGATTTGTATAGGCTCGCGGAGGAGTAATATGGTTAATTTTGGAAATGACTGGGATAATATTCTGCGCGATGAGTTTGAAAAGGAATATTATTTGCGGCTGCGTGAGTTTTTAAAGTCGGAATACCGCGCGCATAAAATTCACCCGAGTATGTATGATATTTTCAACGCGCTGAAATGGACCTCGTATAAGGACACGAAGGTTGTTATTCTCGGTCAGGACCCGTATCACGAGGAGGGTCAGGCTCACGGCTTGGCGTTTTCGGTGCAAAAGGGCGTTAAAATTCCGCCGTCCCTTTTAAATATGTATAAGGAGCTTCAAAACGAGCTTGGTTGCTATGTCCCCAATAACGGCTATTTGGAGAAATGGGCGCGGCAGGGAGTTCTGCTGTTAAACACCTCGCTCACCGTCCGCGACGGTCTCGCGAACTCGCACCGCAATAAGGGGTGGGAGATTTTCACGAGCAGAGTGGTGGAGTGCCTTAACGAGCGCGAGGATCCGGTGATTTTTATGCTTTGGGGCAATAACGCGCGGGAAAAGACCGCCGTTATTACCAATCCGCGCCACAAAATCCTTACAGCCGCGCACCCGAGTCCGCTTTCCGCTTCACGCGGTTTCTTCGGCTGTAACCACTTTAAGACCGCGAACAGAATGTTGACGGAAATGGGCAAAACGCCCATAGACTGGCAGATAGAAAACATATGACGGTATTCGGATTGACCGGCGGTTCGGGAGCGGGAAAGTCGGCGGCGGCGGAGATTTTCAGGGAGCTGGGCGTTTATGTTATAGACGCGGATAAGGTCGCCCGCAGGGTGGTTGAAAAAGGAAAGCCGTGCCTTGCGGAGCTTAGGCGCGAGTTCGGAGAGGGAATTATCGGTTTCGACGGAACGCTTGACCGCCGCGCCTTGGGCGATATTGCTTTTACGGACGAAAATAAGCTGAAATCTCTAAATAAAATCACGCATAAGTATATTAAGGAGGAAATTTTATCCGAGCTTGCGAAGGCTCGTTTCGAGCTTGCGGCGATCGACGGCGCGGCGCTTATCGGCAGCAACGTCGCGGAGCTGTGTTCGTTTATGGTGTCGATAGTCGCCGACGCGGATATAAGGCTTGGGCGGATAACAAAGCGCGATAATCTGACGCGCGAACGCGCCGAAAATCGGCTTAATTCGCAGCCGGATAACGATTTTTACATTAAAAATTCAAAATATGTGGTTTATAATAACGGCAGCACGGCAGAGCTTGCTTTGAAAATAAAGGGTATATACGAGGAAATAAGAGAAAACGAGGTATAGACTTTTGGGCAAAATTGTAAAATGCTTTTTGGCGGCGCTTGCTATCGTAATAGCTGTTATAGGCATAAAAAGCGGTTATGACACGGGCAAGCAGATTACTTATCCCGTGGCGTACGGCGACTGGATAACCAAATATTCGGCGAAAAATGAGCTTGACCCGTTTCTTGTTATGGCGGTTATAAAGCAGGAGAGCAACTTTGTTCCCGAGGCTCATTCCGGCTACGCCGGCGGGTTGATGCAGCTTACGGAGGAAACGGCGAGCTGGAACGCGAAGCAAATGGGAATAACCGTTTACGACTATATGGATCCGGAAACGAATATCCGTCTGGGCTGCCACTATCTGCGCTATCTTATAGACCACTACGGCAACGTCGATACCGCGCTCGCCGCCTACAACGGCGGTATGGGCAACGTAAACGATTGGCTCGCCGACGACCGCTACAGCTCTAACGGCGAAACGCTCAACACCGAGAGCATACCGTTCGCCGAAACGCGCGGCTATGTTCAAAAGGTAAACGAGTATTGGACTTACTACACGGAATTGTACGGTGAAAAAACCGAATAAATAAAATATGTATTACCAGTCCGCGGTAAGACATATTATAAATTGCGGACGGAAAGGTTGGGAATATTATGTCACTTGTAATTACAATAGGACGTCAATTCGGCAGCGGAGGAAGAGACGTCGGAGAGAAAATCGCTTCCGCGCTCGGCGTGCCGTTTTACGACAAGGAGCTTGTTGAAATGGCGACAAAAAAGAGCGATATAAGCATTGAGGCGCTTGAGGGAGTTGACGAGCGCGCGACGAGCAGCTTTCTTTACTCGCTCGCCGGCGGCAACTATTCTCTGCGCGGCATAAACGCGCCGCTTTACTACGAAATGCCTTTAAACGACAAGGTGTTTATCGCTCAGTCTGAGGTTATTAAGAGCGTCGCGAAGAAAGGTTCGTGCGTAATAGTCGGACGCTGCGCGGACTATGTGCTTGAGAACGAGGAAAACGTCGATTTGCTCAACATTTTCATATACGGCTCGGTGGACTATCGCGCAAAGCGCGTTATGGACGCGCTGGGGCTTACTCAGTCGAAGGCGCGCGACAGGGTTATAAAAACCGACAAGCAGCGCCGTACATACTATAGCTATTACGCGAGCAAGGACTGGGGCGTTATGGCGAACTACGATTTGTGCCTCAACACCGAGAAAATCGGCATTGACGCCGCCGCGGAGCTGGTTATAGGTCTTGCGAAATCAAAAATGAAATAAGGGAGTGTCGTTTTGCTGTTCGATATAATTAAGTCGCTCGTTTTGGGAGTTGTCGAGGGAATAACAGAATGGCTCCCGATAAGCTCCACGGGACATATGATACTTGTCAACGAGTTTATCCGAAATACCGGCTTTACCTCGTCCGATTTGTATTTGTACGTTATACAGCTCGGCGCGATTTTGGCGGTTGTTACGCTGTATTTTCACAAGCTGAACCCGTTTTCGCCGTCGAAAACACCGGCGGAAAAGAGAGATACGTGGAGTATGTGGTTTAAGGTCGTGGTTGCCTGCCTGCCGGCGGCGGTCATCGGACTGCTTCTCGACGATTATATGGAGCATATCGAGAACTGGCAGGTAGTTTCGGCTATGCTGATACTTTACGGCGCGGCGTTTATCGCGGTTGAGCGTCTTAATAAAAAGACAAAGATAACCGATATGAGCCAAATGACGTATAAGACAGCGCTCTTGATAGGAATGTTTCAGGTGCTGTCGATCGTACCCGGGACCTCGCGTTCGGGCGCGACGATACTGGGCGCGATAATTTTAGGCTGCTCGCGGGAAACCGCGGCGGAGTTTTCGTTCTTTCTGGCGATACCGATAATGTTCGGCGTGAGTCTTTTAAAAATCGTTAAGTCCGGACTCGCGATGAGCGGGGCAGAGGTTGCCGTTTTGCTTACCGGTATGGTTGTCGCTTACCTTGTGTCGATGGCGGCGATAAAGTTCCTTGTAGGCTATGTCAGAAAGCACGATTTCACAGGCTTCGGTTGGTACAGAATTGTGCTTGGACTGCTGGTTATTGTTTATTTTTCATTTATAGCGGCATAAAAATTAC
>CAYVUD010000105.1:1555-4554 GCA_964454725.1 uncultured Lachnospiraceae bacterium | reverse complement strand
AGCCGCGGCTGGGCGTGGGGACTTATGAGCGACCTCGCCTCGCAGGACGTTATATCGGGAGAGGTAAGGCTTTATGATATTGACCGCGCCGCCGCCGACGCGAACGAGATAATCGGAAATAAGGCGCAGTACGCCGACGGCGCGAAAAGCGCGTGGAAATACAGAGCCGTGGACAGCCTTAAAGAAGCGCTGACCGGCGCGGATTTTGCGGTGCTGTCAATTTTGCCCGGCACGTTTGACGAAATGGAGTCGGACGTACACGCGCCCGAAAAATACGGCATCTATCAGTCTGTCGGCGATACCACAGGCCCCGGCGGACTCGTGCGCGCGCTCAGAACAATACCGATGTACGTCGAAATCGCCGAGGCGATAAAGGAATTTTCGCCCGAGGCGTGGGTTATAAACTACACCAATCCTATGACGCTTTGCGTGCAGACGCTTTACGAGGTGTTCCCGAAAATTAAGGCGTTCGGCTGCTGTCACGAGGTGTTCTCGACGCAGGAGCTTCTAATTCAGGCGTTAAAGGAAACGCGCGGCATAGAGGGGCTCAAGCGAAACGACATAAACGTAAACGTCCAGGGCATAAACCATTTTACGTGGCTTTCGTCCGCTTGGTACCGCGATTTTAACCTTATGGAGGTATACCGCGAGTTTGTCGATAAGCACTATGACAAGGGCTTTATGCTCGACGAGTCGAACCACTGGATAAACAGCTCGTTTGCGTGCGCGCACAGGGTAAAGTTCGATCTGTTCCGCCGTTACGGTTCCATAGCCGCGGCGGGCGACCGCCATTTGGCGGAGTTTATGCCCGGGAAAATGTACCTTGCCGACCCCGATACGGCGCACGAGTGGCTGTTTGATTTAACGAGCGTGAAATGGAGAAAGGACGATTTGAAAAAGCGTCTTGAAAGAAGCAAAAGGCTCGTGAGCGGCGAGGAAAAGTTTGAGCTTAAGAAAACGGGCGAGGAGGGCGTGCGTATGATGCAGGCTCTCGCCGGCGAGGGAACGCTCGTTTCAAACGTAAATATGCCCAATATCGGTCAGGCTCCCGACCTGCCTATGGGTACGGTCGTGGAAACGAACGCCGTTTTCCGCCACAACACCGTAACGCCGCTTTGCGCGGGCAAGATGTCGGGCGAAATAAACGCTATGGTTTACCGCCATACGCGAAATCACAGAACGATTTTAAACGCCGCCTTAAAGAAAGACAAGGAACTCGCGTTTACCGCGTTTATAAACGACCCGCTTGTGACCTGCTCATACGCGGACGCGAAGGCTCTGTTTGGCGAGATGTTAAAAAACACCGAAAAATACCTTTCCGGCTGGGATATATAACGCCGCGTAAGCGCGTATCGCGTTTTCAGCCGCCGAAGCTGTCGGCGACGCAAATATACGGCTTCTGTCCGACAGCCGCCTCAAAATCGAACGTCAGGCGGTTTGCGATGTCGTCCGCGGCGTCCTCTTTAACTATCGCGAGTATGCCGTTTTCCCAAACTCTCGCGCAGAGAGCGCCGGAGGCTTTTGCCGCGCGTCGGGCGAGGAACACGTGTTCTTTCGCGGGGTTCCACAGCTTCTCTATCGACTCCTCCGAGAGATTTATCTGTTCCGCGAGCGCGCTTGCGCCGCGACGCTTTGAATTGTCCGCGGCGGCTTCGATACGGCCGTTCTCGTCAACGATGTGACGCGCGTAGTTGAGCGCGGTTTTATCGCGAATGGCGTTTCGCGCGTATTCGAGCTTGTCGGGAGTTATGTCGGAAAAGGAATGAATGTGCGGATATATGCGCTTGAGCCGCCCGTAGGCTTTTTCTATACATTTTTCGCGCGGTGTTTTGTCGGCGGTTTGCGTTTGAACCGCGAGCAGCTTAAGTCCCGTAAGCGGCAGCGGCAGCTGACTGCCGTCGGGAATTTTTACGCACCGGTTCTTTTTCGCGTTGAGCAGGGCGGAGCAGAGCGGCGTATCCCCGCCGCAGACGGAAACGGGAACGTCGAGGCCGCAGATATTTGTCATCACCCCGAAAACAGCCGCCTTAAGCTCGCGTTCGTAATCGAAGAAGGCGGGTACGGACGAGTCGAAGAACAGCTCCGCGCCGAACGCGCCGTAGGCGCGCAGACGCTCAAGCATTTCAAAAAGCTCCGTGTGCCGCGGCGGAAGGCGGCTCCCGTAGCGGTAAACCACGCATAGGTTGTTTTTGGTTGACTGAAGCTTTATCATATCGCCCGCGAGCTTTCTGCCGTAGACCTGAACCTTCATTGAAAGCGAGCATACAAGAGATGGGGAACGCTTTACGGACGTTACGCCCAGAAGCGGACAGAGAAGTCCTGCCCGTGAATAGGCGAGGAAGTCCCCCGACGGACGAAAGCGTTTGTAGAAATCCTGCTTGAAATCGGTTAAATTCAAGAAAATCACTCCTTTTACGGATATTTTACCCGTAAACAAACAAAAATAATCCGGCTAATTTAACAGTTGACATTTGAACGGAAAAAATGTATAATAAGTGATACTATAGTAAAGAAAGGTTATGAGGTTAATGGCTGAGAACAGCAAGGAATTTGTATTGACAGTCGAGGGCAAGGCAGCTTTGGAGGAGGAGCTTGACACTCTTAAAAATGTCACAAGAAAAGAGGTAAGCGAAAAAATCAAGGAGGCTCGCTCGTTCGGAGACCTTTCCGAAAATGCCGAGTACGACGCGGCGAAAGATGAACAGGCCGAGGTTGAGGCGAGAATTAATCAGATTGAATATATGCTTAAATACGCGACGGTTATCGAGGACGAGGAGTCGGATATAGTGACGGTCGGGAAAAAGGTTAAGCTTAACATTTTCGGCGGCGAGCAGGTTTATACCATAGTCGGCACGACTGAAGCCGACCCGTATAAAAACAAGCTTTCGTATGAGTCGCCCATAGGCGCGGCGTGTATAAACCGCAGCGCCGGCGATACCGTAAAGGCGCAGACGCCCGGCGGCGAGCTTGAGTTCAAGATACTTGAAATAATGAAATAA
>CAYVUD010000105.1:0-1455 GCA_964454725.1 uncultured Lachnospiraceae bacterium | reverse complement strand
AAAGAACCGCTTCGGCGGTTCTTTTTTGCGCCGCCTTCTCATAAGGTTAAAGGAAGGCGGTGGTGGAAATGGGGAATATATTTATCGCGGCGGGAGCGTATGTCGCGACGCTTATAGGCGCGGGCTTCGCGTCGGGGCAGGAGATAATAAGCTTTTTTGTCCGTTACGGCAGGACGAGCGTAATCGGACTTGTAATCGCGGCGGCGCTCTTGGGAATATTTGCCGCGGCGGTAATGGGAGAGTGCGTCGAAAGCGGGGCGGGGAGCTATAACGAATATCTCGCGCGGTTTATGGGGAAAAGACTCCGCGCCGCCGCTGAAGCGGCAACGCTGTTTTTCGCCGTGTCGGTTTTCTGCGTTATGGCGGCGTGCTGCGGCGAGATGGGCGCGGCGCTTCTTGGGATACGCAATATTTACGGCTCGCTGTTTATGTGCGCGCTTTGCGCCGCCGTTATGCTTTTTAAAACCGACGGCGCGCTGAGCGTAAACGCTGTTATCGGCGCGGTTATAACCGTGAGCATTATAACGTGCGCGCTCTATCTCCTCCGCTACCGTGAGCATCAGGCGTTTTCAAACAACGCGAAAATGCTTGCTTCGGGCGTTAGCTATTCGGGCTATAATGTTCTCACCGCCGGAGTTATTCTCGCGGAATTGTCCAAGCGTTTTAAATCCAAGCGCGACGCGTATCTCGCGGCGTTCGCGGCGGCGTTCGCGCTTTTGGTGATAATGCTTCCGATGTGGGGACTTTTGAGTATTTATTACGGTAAAATAAATTTGGGCGAAATCCCTATGCTTACTATGGCTTTGCGCGAAAACGGCGCGGTTGCGGCGGCGTATTCGGCGGCGCTGTTTCTCGCGGTGTTTTCGACCGCGCTCTCAAACGGTATAAGCGCGGTAAATATTATGAGCGCGCGAATGAACAGGAGGAGCGCCGCGTGTATTGTCGCCTTCACCGGCTTCTGTATGAGCGGGGCGGGATTTTCGTCTTTAATTAATGCCGTTTATCGCGCGTGCGGATACGTTGGAGCGGTGTTTATGGCGTATGTCTTTTATAATCGTATACACGGGCGCAAACGAACGAAAAAAGAAGAAAATCGAAGCAAATCAAAGAAAAACAAATAAAATATCAGTTTAATTCGGAATAATCATATATAAATCGGGTTGAAAAAACTTATAACCTTTGTTATTATATACAAGTCGTCTGATGTTGATGACCGGATAGAACCGACGGGATGTAGCGCAGTTTGGTAGCGCATCTGGTTTGGGACCAGAGGGCCGCAGGTTCAAATCCTGTCATCCCGACCAAATTTTCTGTTACGCGGAAAACGGGAGTTTAGCTCAGCTGGGAGAGCATCTGCCTTACAAGCAGAGGGTCACAGGTTCGAGCCCTGTAACTCCCACCATATGCTGGTGTAGCTCAATTGGTAGAGCAGCTGATTTGTAATCAGCAGGTCGC
>CAYVUD010000104.1:0-4570 GCA_964454725.1 uncultured Lachnospiraceae bacterium | reverse complement strand
CTACGTCTACCTCATATGATTTTCCGTTTACGGTTATATTAAATTTTCTCATTATCATTACCTCCTTAAAATCTGTTGTTTATTGTTTCGTTAATTCCCGCTCTGTTCCACGCGGGCGCCTTATTATCCGTTCTTCTGTAGGATCTAATCTTTAAATTATAGGTCGAAGTGTTGAGGCTTGCCGCCACAGCCGCCGTCAGAACGGCGATAAGCTCGGTTTCGTCAATATCGTCGGCTGTTTCCTCAACCGCCGCCGGAGCTTCGGTTTTTACCTCCGCTGTTTTAACCGCCTTTTTCGGGTCTTTATAAAAAATAACCTTGAAAAGCATTAACACTATCATAAGTATTATAAGAACCGCAAATACGATTGAAAGACCGATAACCGTGGTTTCTCCGCCCGTTGAAAGCGCTTCGCCAAGCGATAGATTATCGCCTGAAATTAAAGCCTGTGAATACATATCAAAAATCTCCTTTCTGGATTATACGGGAAGATTTCCGTGCTTTTTGGCGGGTCTTGACTCACGCTTTGAAGCGAGCATTTCAAGAGCCGCGATTATACGCGGTCTTGTTGAGTCGGGTTCTATAACGTCGTCAACATAACCGCGTCTTGCCGCCTCATAGGGCGAAGCAAACTTATTTCTGTATTCCTGAATTTTCTCCGCTCTTGTCGCGATCGGGTCCGCGCTGTTTTTAATATCGTTTTTAAATATGATATTTGCCGCGCCCTCGGGTCCCATTACCGCTATCTCAGCCGTCGGCCACGCCATAACCGTATCCGCGCCGAGATTTTTGGAGTTCATCGCTATATACGCGCCGCCGTAGGCTTTTCTCGTGATTACGTTAATCTTCGGAACCGTGGCTTCGGAGAAAGCGTAAAGAAGCTTTGCGCCGTGACGGATTATACCGCCCTGCTCCTGCTCAACGCCCGGGAAATAACCCGGCACGTCGGTAAACGTAATAATCGGGATATTGAACGCGTCGCAGAAACGGACAAACCTCGCCGCCTTGTCGGAGGAATTGATGTCGAGAGAGCCTGCCATAAACTTGGGCTGATTTGCGACAATTCCGACAACCTGACCGTTCATTCTCGCATATCCTACAACTATGTTCTTTGCGAAATTCTCCTGAACCTCAAGGAACTCGCCGTTATCGACAACCTCCGCGATAAGCTCCTTAACGTCGTAAGCCTTGCCCGCGTCATCGGGAACTATCGTCGAAAGCTTTTCGGAAAGTCTGTTAATCTCGTCTGTGGGAACCGTGTAAGGAGCCTCCTCAAGATTATTTGACGGCAGATACGAAAGGAGCTTTTTAATCTGCGCTATGCACTCCTCGTCGCTTGACGCGGTAAAGTGCGCTACGCCCGATTTTGAGCCGTGTACGCTTGCGCCGCCCAAATCCTCGCTCGTTACGTCCTCGCCGGTTACCGATTTAATGACCTGCGGACCCGTAATAAACATCTGGCTTGTCTTTTCGACCATAAACACAAAGTCGGTAATAGCCGGCGAATAAACCGCTCCGCCCGCGCACGGACCCATAATTACCGAAATCTGCGGGATAACGCCGCTGTTGGCGGTGTTCCTGAAGAATATTTCCCCAAAACCCGAAAGAGCGTCTATGCCCTCTTGTATTCTCGCGCCGCCGCTGTCGTTCATACCGATAATCGGAGCGCCCATTTTCGCCGCCATATCCATTACCTTGCATATTTTCTTGGCGTGCATTTCACCCAGCGAACCGCCTATCACCGTAAAGTCCTGAGCGTATACATAAACAAGCCTGCCGTCCACAGTGCCGTAGCCTGTTACAACACCCTCTCCCGGAGCTTCAACGCAGTCCATACCGAACTCTGTGCATCTGTGAGTCACAAACGCGTCAATTTCAACAAAGCTGCCTTCATCGAGAAACATATGTATTCTTTCTCTCGCGGTCAGCTTTTTTGCGTCATGCTGTTTTTTGATTTTAGCTTCGCCGCCGCCTTTTTCAATAATGCTTCTGCGGTATTGAAGCTCGTTGAGCTTATCAACTGTTCCCATGATTTAACCTCCGTTTTTAATAATGTCAAGAGATAAAATTTGTACAATTTATACCTATTTTAAATTATACCTTAATTCTTCAAATTTTTCAACATCTTTTTTAAATGTTAGCCTTTAAAAAAACCGTTAAAATTTTATCAAAATTTGTGTATGATATACAAAAGGACTTCGCGTTTTACGCGAAATCCTTAAAGCTTCAAACGCAATATTCGGCGCTTTGGCGCAAAATGAGATTATTTAATGTCCCATTAAATAATTCACCTCGTGGCTCGTCAGATGCCGCCATCTGCCAAGAGGCAGGTTTCCCAGCTCCACATTCCCTATTTTCGTGCGCTGTAAAGCTGTTACCGTACAACCCACCGCCTCAAACATTCGCCTGACCTGGCGGTTTTTGCCCTCGTGAACGGTTATTTTAATCATCGTTTTATTGTCGGCGGCGTCAAGTATTTCCGCCTCCGCGGGAGAGGTTTTAAAGCCGTCGTCAAGCTTAACTCCGCGGCGAAGCCGATTAATGCCGTTTACCGTTATACCGCCCTTGATAATAGCGATATAAGTCTTGTCCATATGAAATTTAGGGTGGGTTACACGATAGGTAAAATCGCCGTCATTGGTGAGAAGCAAAAGCCCTTCGGTCTCATAGTCAAGCCTTCCGACCGGAAAAATCCTCGTGCTTATGTCCTGTTTTACAAGATCGACGACCGTCGGGCGTTCAAACTGATCCTTTACGGTTGTCACATAGCCAGCGGGCTTATTGAGCATTATATAATATTTTTTGCCCTTTACCGCCAGCGTTTCGCCGTCGAGCGCAACTTTGTCCGCGCCTATCTCTACCTTAACTCCCTGCTCCGTCACCCTCTCGCCGTTTACCGTGACGCGTCCCTCGCTTATCATAGTTTCCGCGGCGCGTCTTGAAGCGGCGCCGCTCATAGCTATGTACTTTTGCAATCTGACTGTTTCTCCCATTGTAGCTTCTCCTTTACACTGACAGCAGCTTTAAAATGCGTATAAACATATTAAAAAAGCTGTTTTTGAATTTGTAATCCGCTGTATTATCGTCGGCGTATATATCCTTTTCGGATATTATATCAACGGTTCCTATTTCCTCGCCGCCGTAGGTTATTTCCATATATCCCACCTTTTCGCCGGCGTTTATCGGCGCCGATAAGCCGTCCGCCATATGAGCGGTAACATTTATCTTTTTCATCTTGCCCTCGCGAAACGGCATAGTAAAGCTGTCGGCAGTTACGAAAGAATAGCTCTTGCCCGACAGCGAAAGCTTTTTGACCGTTTCGCCCTTCCCGACTATTTCACGGCTGCCATACTCCGCAAACGCCTCGTCGAGCATTTGCGCGTGGTCCGCCCAATCACTGCCGTCATTTAGTGTAACGGCTATAAACATCGCGCCGTCGCGCTCCGCCGCGCTTACAAGGCAGCGTCCCGCTGTTTTTGTATAGCCCGTCTTAACGCCTACGCAACCGTCGTAAGTCTTTAAGAGCTTGTTGTGGTTTATATACCACAGCTCCTCCCGCGAGCCTATCGGATTTTTTAAAATTTCTTCGGTTGAAACGATTTCGGCGAAATCGGGATTTTTCATAGCGTATCGCGTTATAAGCGCCAAATCGTACGCGGTCGTGTAATGCGCCTCGCTGTCAAGACCGCTCGGATTTTCAAACGATGTATCCTTCGCGCCTATCTCGCGAGCCTTTTTGTTCATCATCTCCGCGAAGCTCTCCGAACTGCCCGCGATATGCTCCGCTATGGCTACGGCCGCGTCGTTGCCGGAATTGAGCATAAGACCGTATAAAAGATCCTGCATATACATAGACTCTCCCGCAGTTATATACGCTGAAGAGCCTTCCTGATTCGCGGCGTTTTCGCTTATATTAACGATTTCGTTCATATTGCTGTTTTCAAGCGCGACCACCGCGGTCATAATTTTGGTTGTGCTCGCCATAGGCTTTTTTTCATACGCGTTTTTTTCAAAAACCACATCTCCCGTAAGCGCTTCAATCACACAGGCGCTGTCCGCGCCGCCGTCCGCGGCGAACACGGTCTTTGGAACAACTGCCGCCAATATCATAATAAGCAGCAAAATTTTTTTCATATTACCGCTGTCCTCTCACAAATATTTCTTATCTTTAAATATATGTAAAAAATATTAAAATAAACTATATTTATTTCTTGACAAATGAAAATTTGTATGGTATAATCATTGTCGTTGTGAAAACAATCACTCACGCGAGAGTGGCGGAATAGGCAGACGCGCACGTTTGAGGGGCGTGTGGTTAACCCCGTGCCGGTTCAAGTCCGGTCTCTCGCACCACGTCGGAACAAGCTACGCTTGTTCCGATTTTTTATTGCCTCCGTGAATAATATTGTACCACAAAACGCATAATATCACAAGGAAAAAATTTTTCGGAATTTTGAAAAGAAACACTTGACAAAACAGCCGTTTTCTGGTATTATAGTTTTCGTCGGTTGACGTTGCGGATTTGTGTAAAGGTAGCACTAACGACTCTGACTCGTTCTGTCCGGGTTCG
>CAYVUD010000103.1:0-4606 GCA_964454725.1 uncultured Lachnospiraceae bacterium | reverse complement strand
CGATATATCATAAGCTCGTGAAGGAAAAGGGCGCGCAGATTGACCGCTGGGTGCTTGACGAGATGAGGGAGCATATGGAGGGTCTCGGCGGCGGCTTCTACGGACGTATGGAACGCTACTATCTCGACAAGGACTACAGCGCGCTTGAAAAACAGATTCTGAAGGCCGCGCATTACCACGCGAGCAACTGGGAGTTTAAAATAATTTATCCGATGAACACCCAGACGTTCGGCATCGAGCAGGTAAAGACGGAAATGGCGGAGGGACTTGCCGCGTGCGATACGTTCAAGGGCTTTAGGTATTTTGCCGGAAGCGAGTACCTTCAGGAATTTCTCTCGCTTATCGGAAAGCTCCGTTATCAGCAGCGCTGGGCGAAAGCCGTAAGAATGCCGCAGACGTTCGTTATGGGACATATGCTGGTTGTCGCGATTTTGTCGTATTTTATGACTCTGGAGCTTAAGGACCCGTGTCCGAAACGTCTTGTAAATAACTTTTTCGGCGGACTCTTTCACGATTTGCCGGAGGTTCTGACGCGCGATATAGTGTCGCCCGTTAAGAAGTCGGTAAAGGGGCTTGACGGCATTTTAAAGGAGATAGAGGACGAGCAGATGCGTAGCATCATATACCCGCTGCTGCCGCCGTCGTGGCACAGGGAGCTGGAATACTACACGCAAAACGAGTTTTCGTCAAAGATTATCGACGACGGCACGCTTGAGATCGTGACCTCGGACGAGATAAACGAGAAATACAACAGCGACGGCTTTGACCCGATAGACGGTGAAATTATCCGCGGCTGCGATCATCTCAGCGCGTATATCGAGGCGTATATGTCGCTAAGCTACGGAGTGAGGTCGGAGCAGATGATTTCCGGCTACGATCACCTGCGGAAGAAATATGCCGACAAGGTGATAGGAGGAATAAACTTTACTGAATTGTTTGGATATTTTAAGCTATGAGAAAAAGAACGGAACCGCGAATTTTAAATTACGACGAAACAAAGGAAAAGGCTCTGAGGCTTCTGGAATTTCGTTCGCACAGCGAAAAGGAGCTGGCGGATAAGCTCAAAAGAGCCGGTTCGGTTGACGAGGATATAGAAAAGGTCCTCGATTTTTGCCGCGAGTACGGGTTTGTAAACGACGAGCGGTACGCCGCGCGTAAGGCGCGCGATTTGCGAAACCTTAAAAAGTACGGCAGGCAAAGAATTATAGCGGAGCTTCGCCAAAACGGTATAGCGGAGGAATTTATCACTTCCGCGCTCCTTGATTTGGAGGATAGCGAGGAGGACATACTCTATCCGCTCGTTTTAAAGAAGCTCGGCGGCAATTTTGAGAAGAAAAACATTGATAAATGTATCAGATATTTTATATATCGCGGCTATAATTTCCGCGATATAAAATCGTGCGTGGAGCGCGTAAAAACGGAGGAAACGAATGAGTTATAATATAGGGCTTGTTTCGCTCGGCTGCGCGAAAAACCGCACCGACGCGGAAATAATGCTCGGGATTTTGGCTGACGACGGGTACAACATAGTTTTTGACCCCGCCGAGGCGGACGTTATCGTGGTAAACACCTGCGGCTTTATCGAGTCCGCCAAACGGGAGTCGATAGACGCGATACTTGAAATGGCGGAGTACAAGAGCGGACGGTGTAAGCTTTTAATAGCGACGGGCTGTCTTGCGGAGCGCTACCATAACGAATTTTTAACGGAGCTTCCCGAGGTTGACGCGGTTCTGGGTACGGGCGATTACGACAAGATAGCGGAGATTATAAAGGAGGCGTTCGACGGCAAAAAGCCGGTGCTGTGCGGTCATAAGGACAGAACTCCGCGGGAGCGGCTGCCGAGAATTTTATCGACGCCTCCGTATACGGCGTATCTTAAAATCGCCGACGGCTGCGACAACAACTGTACCTATTGCGCCATACCCAAGATACGCGGACATTTCAGAAGCCGCGCGATCGAGGATATAGTTGAGGAGGCGAGGACTCTTTCCGAAAACGGAGTTAAGGAGCTTATACTTATCGCGCAGGACACGACGCGCTACGGTGCGGATCTATACGGCGAGTACAAGCTCGACGCGCTTTTGGAGGAGCTTGTAAAAATAGATAAAATAAAGTGGATACGCGCGCACTACTTTTATCCCGAGGCGATAACCGACAGACTCATAGACGTAATGGCGAAATACGATAAGATATGCAATTACATCGATATGCCGGTGCAGCACGCCGATAACGACATTCTCCGGCGTATGGCGCGGCGAACGTCGCGCGAGCAGATGAAGGAGAAGATAGACGCTATACGCGCGAAAATGCCCGACTGCGCCATAAGGACCTCGATTATAGTCGGTTTCCCGGGCGAAACGCGGGAGCAGTTTGAAACGCTTTGCGGCTTTGTTAAGGAGGTCGGGTTTGACCGGCTGGGCGCGTTTACCTATTCGCGCGAGGAGGACACCGCCGCGGCGGATTTTGACGGTCAGCTTGACGAGGCGGTAAAGGAGGAACGGCTCGACGCTCTTATGACGATTCAGCAGGGGATTTCACTGGAGCTGAATCGGGAAAAGATTGGAAAAACGCTCGAGGTTATAGTCGAGGGCTACGACGAGGAGAGCTTTTTATTCCGCGGCAGGAGCCGCTTTGACAGCATTGAGGTAGACGGAAATGTTTATTTCGCGACTGTGGACGAGGTAAACGAGGGCGATATAGTCAAGGTCGAGATACTCGACGCTGACGAATATGACTTGACCGGAAGGGTGGTTGATTAAATGAATACGGCAAATAAACTGACGCTTTTAAGAGTAATACTTGTGCCTTTTTATATGTTTTTCCTGCTTCGGCAGGAAACGGCGTGTCAGATTTTGGCGCTCGCGATTTTTGTGATAGCGTCTTTGACGGATATGCTCGACGGCAGGATAGCGAGGAAATATAATCAGATAACGTCGTTCGGCAAGTTTGCCGATCCGCTGGCGGATAAAATGCTTACAACGTCGGCGTTTTTGGTATTTCTCGCGCAGGGCGTTATAAACGTCTGGGCGGTTATGATAATACTCGCGCGCGAGTTTATGGTGGCGGGGGTTCGTCTTTCAGCCGTAACGGAGGGCAAGGTAATAGCCGCGTCGTTTATGGGCAAGCTCAAAACCGTGTCGCAGATGGCGGCGATTATCGCGGCTATGCTTTTGCTCAACATAAGCGTAATTCCGCATAATACCGCGGTTTTAATAACGAATATTCTGGTCTGGATTTCGGTTGGCTTTACGGTTTTATCGGGAGCGGACTATCTGATAAAAAATCGGAATTTATTGAAATTAAAATAATGGAGGCGTAAGCTATGAACTTTTTTGACGAACTGAAATTTGACGCCAACGGTCTTATTCCCGCCGTTGTGCAGAACAAGGAAACAAAAGAGGTGCTTATGGTCGCGTATATGACCGCGGACACCATACGAAAGACGCTCGAAACCGGCCGCGCCACGTTCTGGTCGAGAAGCCGCCGCGAGGTGTGGGTCAAGGGCGAAACGTCGGGTCACTATATGTATGTTGAGGAGATACGCGTCGATTGCGACGGCGACTGCCTTGTTTTGCTTTCAAACCCCGCCGGCGCCGCGTGTCACACCGGAAACCGTTCCTGCTTCTACCGCGCCGTTAAGGACGGAGACCTCGTTCCGGTTGGGGAAACGGAGGATTTGTCGGACGTTATGGCGGTCGATGAGGCGGTTATTATCGACAGGAAGAAAAATCCCGAGGAGGGAAGCTATACAAATTACCTTTTTGATAAGGGCGAGGACAAGATTTTGAAAAAAGTCGGCGAGGAGGCCGCCGAGGTCGTAATCGCGGGCAAAAACCGCAGTAAGGACGAAATAAAATACGAGGTCGCCGACCTCATCTATCACCTCACCGTAATGCTTGTCGATAACGGTATGACGTGGCAGGATATTTACGCTGAAATGAAGCGAAGAAGAAACGGTTGAATAAAATTGCCGCAATATGGTGGGCGACCGCAAGGGTCGCCCCTACACACCCGCTCAAAAGCCTCCCCTACGAGGGGAGGGGAACCGCGTAGCGGTGGAGGGGTTTGTTTTCGGGCGATGAAACCCCTCAGTCGCTTCGCGACAGCTCCCCTATTAGGGGAGCCTTATGCTCATAAACAATAATTTGTCAACAGTCTGAAAGCTGTTTCGCGGCTGCGGAGCGGCTTTTTTCGTCTTATCGAAAAAAATTACGGCACAGCCGCGATAATTCGCGCCGCTGAATTGTATTAATAATGTATTTGCAAATGCGGAACAATAACACGCTGAAAGGAGCGGATAAAATGACCGACAGCGAAAAACAATATTTTTCCGATATGTACGAAAAGCACTCGAAATCGGTTTACGGCGTGTGTCTGATGTATCTGAAAAACAAGGACGACGCGGAGGAAGCCGTTTCGGAAAGCTATATTCGTCTTATGGAAAAAGCGCCCCGATTTGAAAGCGACGCTCACGCTAAGGCGTATCTTATGCGGACGGCGGTTAATGTTTGCAAAAACCTGCTCAAATCCGGCTGGCGCAGAAACACCGTGCATGACGAGGACGTTATGATGTATATGACCGCGCCGGAGGAGAAGGGCGTTATGG
>CAYVUD010000102.1:0-4617 GCA_964454725.1 uncultured Lachnospiraceae bacterium | reverse complement strand
GTTTGCGCGCGGCGCGGATTTTTTCTTTGGAAAAGCTTTTAAGGGCGATGAAATACGTTTTCGCGTTTTCCCGCGCGCTCCGAAATAAAATACGGCGGTAGAGTAAAAAACAGTTGAATTTTAGGTAAAAAGAGTATATAATATTTAATGGCGGCAAGAGGGGTTGCTGCCGTTAATTTTCTGAATTTACGCGAAGCTGGGATATTCGTGTAAAGAGGGAGATAATTATGAGTGATAAAAAAATCGGCGAGGAATGCGGAGTTTTCGCGGTTTACGACCCCGAGGGCGACGCGGCGAGAAGCGTTTATTACGGACTTTACGCCCTTCAGCACAGGGGACAGGAGAGCTGCGGCATAGCCGTAAACAACAACCGCGACATCACCCATTACAAGGATATGGGGCTTGTAAACGATGTTTTTAACGGCGAAATCCTCGATAAGCTTAAAGGCGATATGGCAGTCGGACACGTGCGCTATTCCACAACGGGCGAGAGTATGCGCGAGAACGCGCAGCCGCTGGTTTTACGTTACATAAAGGGCAATATCGCAATAGCGCATAACGGAAATCTCGTGAATAAGGACGAGCTTATCGACGAGCTGAGCGTGAGCGGCGCGATTTTCCAGACGACTACCGACACGGAGATGATAGCCTACACCATAGCGAAGGAGCGTCTTAATTCGGCGAGCGTCGAGGAAGCGGTCGATAAGACCGTAGACCATCTTAAGGGCGCGTTCTCGCTTATAGTTATGAGTCCGCAGAAGCTTATAGCGGTGCGCGACCCGTGGGGCTTCAGACCGCTTTGTATGGGAAGAAAGGGCGGCGCGGTCGTTTTCGCGTCGGAGACCTGCGCGCTTGACGCGATAGGCGCTGAGTTCGAGCGCGACCTGCTTCCCGGGGAGATAGTAGTCGTAAAGGACGGAGAGATCCGCTCCATAAAGACCCATATCGGTCAGAAGCCGCATACAATGTGTATTTTCGAGTATCTTTATTTCGCCCGCCCCGACAGCGTTATAGAGGGACAGTCGGCGCACGACTCGCGAATGCTCGCGGGAAAGTACCTCGCGCGCGAATACCCCGCCGACGCGGACGTAGTAGTGGGCGTTCCCGACTCGGGCATAAGCGCGGCTATGGGCTTTGCCGAGGAATCGGGCATACCCTACGGCATAGGGTTTGTGAAAAACAAATATATAGGCAGAACATTTATTCAGCCGTCGCAGTCGATGCGCGAAAATTCGGTAAGAATTAAGCTGAACGTCTTAAAAAGCACCGTTGAGGGCAAGCGCGTTGTTATGGTTGACGACTCGATAGTAAGAGGAACGACGTCAAAACGCATAGTAAGCCTTTTGAGAAAATGCGGCGCGAAGGAGGTTCACGTGCGCTCGTCGGCGCCGCCGTTTATGTGGCCGTGTTATTTCGGAACGGACGTGCCCTCGCGCGATCAGCTTGTCGCGTGCAACTATGACCTTGAAGGCATACGTAAGCTTATAGGCGCGGACAGCTTGGGCTTTTTGAGCGTGGACTCGCTTTCAAAGATTATCCCCAACGCCCGCTGCGGTTACTGCGACGGGTGCTTTTCGGGCAAATATCCGTTAGAGATATAAATTACAACAAAATACGCATCACAGAAGGAGAGGAGCAGCGATATGGGAGGAATATTCGGAGTAGTTTCAAAGAAGAATTGTGTGCTTGACTTGTTTTTCGGCACGGATTACCACTCGCATCTGGGAACGAAAAGGGGAGGAATGGTAGTTTACGGAAAGGACGGCTTCAACCGCGCGATTCACAATATCGAAAACTCGCCGTTTCGCACGAAATTTGAGCGCGACGCGGACGAAATGGAGGGCAATTCGGGTATAGGCTGTATCTCCGACAACGAGCCGCAGCCGCTTATTGTCCGCTCGCATTTAGGCAATTTCGCCATTACGACGGTGGGGTTGGTAAATAACGAGGACGAGCTCTTGGAAATGGCGTACAAGGAGGGTACTCCGCATTTCCTCGAAATGAGCGGCGGAAATATAAACCAGACCGAGCTTGTCGCGGCGATTATAAATCAGAAGGATAATATCGTCGAGGGTATAAAACACGCTCAGGACGTTATAAAAGGCTCTATGACGATGCTAATTCTCACTCCGGAGGGCATATATGCCGCGCGCGATAAGCTCGGCAGAACGCCCGTTATAATCGGCAAAAACGAAAACGGCTTTTGCGCCTCGTTTGAGAGCTTCGCTTACTTAAATCTCGGCTACAGCGATTATAAGGAGCTGGGACCTTCCGAAATAGTGTTTATGACTCCCGAGGGCGTTGAAACTGTTTCGCCGTCGGGCAAGGAGATGAAAATCTGCTCGTTTTTGTGGATATATTACGGTTACCCGACCTCGTGCTACGAGGGCTTGAACGTCGAAACGGTGCGCTACCGCTGCGGCGCGGCTATGGCGAAGCGCGACGCCCGCGACGGCAATATAAAGCCCGACATAGTAGCGGGAGTACCCGATTCGGGAACGGCGCACGCGGTAGGCTACGCCAACGAGTCGGGCATACCGTTCGCGAGACCGTTTATAAAGTACACCCCGACTTGGCCGCGCTCGTTTATGCCTCAGAACCAGAAGCAGAGAAACCTTATCGCGAAAATGAAGCTTATCCCCGTGCAGGATTTGATACACGGCAAGAGTCTGCTTCTGATAGACGACTCGATCGTAAGAGGAACTCAGCTTCGCGAAACGACGGAGTTTCTCTACGACAGCGGCGCGAAGGAGGTACATATACGTCCCGCCTGCCCGCCGTTGCTGTTCGGCTGCAAGTACCTGAATTTTTCGCGCTCCAAGTCGGAGCTTGACCTCATAACAAGGCGTATCGTTCAGAAGCGCGAGGGCGAGAACGTAAGCGAGGAGACCCTGTTCGACTACGCGAATCCGGAAAGCGTCAATTACAAGGAGCTTCTCGACGAGATATGCGCCGAGCTTAACTTCACCTCGCTGCGCTATAACAGACTCGACGATATGATCGACGCTGTGGGACTCCCCGAGTGCAAGCTCTGCACCTATTGCTGGAGCGGCAAGGAATAAATTTATAACGTAAAGGCGGCTCTTACGAGCCGCCTTTTTGCTTGCGATTTTTATATCATCTCGGGCAGCGGCCGTAAGTACGGGTTATGTCCGCGATTTTTTTCGCGAGCGCTTTTGTGCAGGCCCGCTTGCCCATTCGCCATTCCCAGTTGCCGCCGAGGGTGGAGGGTATATTCATTCGCGCCTCGCTCGAAAGCTCAAGATAATCCTGCATCTGGATAATAACCGTGTCGCCTACGCAGGCAAACGCCGTTTTTATGAATTTCCAAACAAGCTCGGAGCCGTCGCCGCCATCAACGTCAAGAAACTTTTTGCAGAAATCTACGGCTTCCTTATCCGTATCCTTCGCCCACCCAAGAATCGTATCGTTATCGTGAGTGCCTATGTAAACCACGCAGTTTTTGCCGTAGTTGTACGGGAGATAATCGCTTTCCTCCCTCGGGTCGAACGCGAATTCCAGCACCTTCATTCCGGGGAAACCGGAATCGGAGAGCATTTGCAGCACCGACGGAGTAAGAAATCCCAAATCCTCCGCGATAACCGGCAGCTTGCCGAGCCGGCTCTCGATAAAGCGGAAGAACTCAATTCCCGGGCCGTCGCGCCACTCGCCGCGCTCGGCGGTCTTGTCGCCGTAGGGGATAGCGTAGTAGCCGTCAAACCCGCGGAAATGGTCGATACGAACCATATCGTAAAGCTCCGCCGAGGCGCGCAGACGGTCGATCCACCAGTTATAGCCGGTCTCCTTGTGGCGCTGCCAGTTGTAGAGCGGGTTGCCCCAAAGCTGACCCGTCGGCGAGAACGCGTCGGGCGGACAGCCCGCGACGGCGGTCGGGTTAAGGTCCTTGTCAAGCTCAAACAGGTCGGGATAAACCCACACCGCCGCGCTGTCGAGCGCGACATAAATCGGAATGTCGCCGATAATACGTATTCCATTATCATTGGCGTAAGTTTTGAGCTTTTTCCATTGTTCAAAAAACTTGAACTGCAAAAATTCCCAGAACATAACGTCGTCCTCGTGCGAGGAACGGAACTTCCAGAGCGCGTGCGAATCGCGCCTTTTCAGACCGTCCTCCCACTCGAGCCACGATTTGCCGCCGTTTTCGTCCTTTATGCTCATAAACAGAGCGTAGTTTGAAATCCACATCTCGTTTTCCTCAAGGAAAATATTGAATTTCGTCATATCTGTTTTTTTGAAGCTTTCAAACGCCTTTCGCAGTACGGGGAAGCGTTTTTTGTAAAGGTTCTCGTAGTCAACGCGATGCTTGTCCGTTTCCCATTTGATTTTTGAGTAGTCGCTCTTTTCCAGAAGTCCCTCCTCGGCAAGCATATCAAGGTCGATAAAATACGGATTGCCGGCGTGAGTCGAGAACGACTGATACGGCGAGTCGCCGTAGCTTGTCGGACAGATTGGAAGTATCTGCCAATAGGTCTGCTTCGCCTCCGCCAAAAAATCAACAAATTTGTATGCCTCGCCGCCCATTGTGCCTATTCCGTAATCGGACGGCAGCGAGGAAATGTGCATTAATATACCGCTTGCGCGCATAATGTTGTACCT
>CAYVUD010000101.1:0-4625 GCA_964454725.1 uncultured Lachnospiraceae bacterium | reverse complement strand
CAAACGGTTGCAACGGCGCAGCCGTTCGGGCGCGTTTTTACGCGTATCAGTTATTGATAAGCTTATCCTCTTCGTTGTTCCAACTGTAAAGCTTGCGTATCTCAGCGCCTACCTGCTCAAGCTGATGCTCGGACGCCTTCTTTCTCATAGCCTTGAAATGAACCTGACGTCCCGCCGGCGACATATCCAAAAGGAACTCCTTCGCGAATGTGCCGTCCTGAATGTCGGAAAGGATTTTCTTCATTGTCTTTTTGGTCTCCTCCGTGATGAGCTTCGGACCCGTGATATAGTCGCCGTACTCGGCAGTGTTTGAGATTGAGTATCTCATTCCCTGGAAACCGCTCTGATAAATCAAATCAACGATAAGCTTCATCTCGTGGATACACTCGAAATAAGCGTTTCTGGGGTCATAGCCCGCCTCGACAAGCGTTTCAAAGCCCGCCTGCATCAGGGCGGTTACGCCGCCGCAGAGAACCGCCTGCTCGCCGAACAGGTCTGTTTCCGTTTCCGTTCTGAATGTCGTTTCCAAAACGCCCGCTCTCGCGCCGCCGATACCAAGCGCGTATGCCAGAGCCAAATCCTGAGCCTTGCCCGTAGCGTCCTGCTCAACCGCGATAAGACACGGTACGCCCTTACCCTCAAGGTACTCGCTTCTTACCGTGTGACCCGGGCCCTTGGGCGCGATCATCGTAACGTCAACATTTGCCGGAGGAACGATCGTTCCGAAATGAATGTTGAAGCCGTGAGCGAACATAAGCATATTGCCTTCCTCGAGGTTCGGCTCTATTTCGTTCTTGTATAAATCGGCCTGCTTTTCGTCATTTATCAAAATCATAATGATGTCCGCCTGCTTAGCGGCTTCCGCTGCCGTGTAAACCTTAAGTCCCTGCTTCTCCGCCTTCTCCCACGACTTCGAGCCTTTGTAAAGACCGATTATTACGTCGCAGCCCGAATCCTTCAGGTTGAGCGCGTGAGCGTGTCCCTGCGAGCCGTAACCGATAATCGCGATTTTCTTGCCCTGCAATAAACCGAGATTACAGTCGCTCTCATAAAATACTTTTGCTTCTTGTGCCATTTTAGATTACCTCTTTCCGTTTATTTAAAATTATTTATAAATAAATTTAATTATTTATCAAGCTTTAATGTATTCGCGCCTCTCTCGAGAGCCGTCATACCGGTACGGGAAATTTCCTCTATTCCGTAAGGCTCCAGAAGGTCGATAAACGCTTTTATCTTGCTGTTGTTGCCGGTTATCTCCGCCGTAAGGGTGTTGGGCGAAATATCCACGATATTCGCGCGGAATACCGACGTTATCTCTATAACCTCGCTTCTGGTCTTGGGTCCCACCTTGACCTTTATGAGCGCGAGTCCGCGCTTTACTATCTCGTGGTCGCGCAGAGTCTTAATCTTAATTATATCCACGAGCTTTGAAAGCTGCTTTGAAACCTGCTCTACGGTCGTGGCGTCGCCGTTCACCTCGATCGTAATTCGCGAAACGGTCGGGTCCTGCGTCGTGCCGACAGAGAGCGAGTGAATGTTGAAGCCTCGTCTTGAGAACAGTCCGACTACTCTCGAGAGTACGCCCGGCTGATTTTCAACGAGAACCGATAATGTATATCTTTCCATATTACTCAGTCTCCTCCTTCCTCGGCAGCGCGGACTCGTTAAGCGAATCGCCCGTAGGCTCGTAAGGATTTACGTTTACAACAAGAAGATACGAGCCTTCCGCCTTCATCATATTGTCAATCGCCTCGCCGACTTTGCTGTTTTCCGTTACGAAACCGTTTTTGATTCCGTAAGCGTCGGCAAGCTTATTGAAATCGGGACTGCCCTCGATAGAAACAGCCTGATAATTCGACTTGTACAAAAGGAACTGATGCTCGTGAACCATTCCGAGACGGTCGTTTTTAAACACTACCATTTTAACGGGAATATCCCACTGGTTCATTGTCGCCATTTCCGGCAAGTCCATTTGAAAGCTGCCGTCGCCCATAACGGCTACAACCGGTCTCTCCTGGGGAACGATTCCGCTGTCCTTTATCGCCTCCGACGCGCCTATCGCCGCGGGGAGACCGTAACCCATTGTTCCGAAGCCGCCCGACGTTATAAACGAGCGCGGGTCTTTAAACACGAAATAATTCGCGCACCAAATCTGGTTCTGACCCACCTCCGTGGAGAGATATACCTCGGAGTCCGTTTTATCGGACAGCTCCTTTAGGAAATAGCGCGGGTTTACGAAGCCGTTATCCTCGTCAAACGGCTTGTGGGTAAAGCGCGCCTTTAATTCGTCCGCCTCCGTTATCCATTCCTTTTCGGCTCTGTAGCCCTCGGTAAGCGGGTGAAGCTGCTCAAGAACGTCCTTTATATCGCCGACAACCGGTATATAGGGCTGAATATTTTTGCCTATTTCCGCGGGGTCGATGTCGATATGAACGAGCTTATCCGCCTCTTCAAGTCCCTTCGCGTTCGCAACCGAGCGGTCGCCGAGCCTTGAACCCATTACGATAAGCAAATCGGAACGGTTCATAATCATATTCGCCCGCTTCGCGCCGTGAGAGCCTACCATACCGTAGTAGCGCGGACTGTCGGAGGGCAGAACGCCTATACCCATCATAGTCGAAACAACGGGAATGTCGGTATCCTTTACAAATTTGCGAAATTCCGCCACAGCGTCCGAGATGACTATTCCGCCGCCCGCCAGAATGACGGGTTTCTTGGCTTTTTTAATCGCTTCGGCGACTTTTTTGATCTGCGACTCGTTGGCTTTTTGCAACAGCTTGTAGCCGCGGACGTTTAGTTCCTCCTCCTCGTCGGGATAATCAAATTCCTTTTTGAGAATATCCATCGGGAAGTCGATAAGAACCGGTCCCGGGCGGCCTGTATTGGCGATATGAAACGCCTCGTTTACAATTTTCGGTATATCGAGTCCGTCCTTTATGAGATAGCTGTGCTTCGTGAACGGAAGCGTCGCGCCCGTTATATCCACCTCCTGAAACGCGTCCTTGCCTATAAGATGCGTCGCCACCTGTCCGGTAAGGGCAATCATTGGAATCGAGTCCATATACGCCGTCGCGATACCGGTTATGAGGTTCGTCGCGCCCGGACCGGACGTCGCGGTGCAAACGCCCGCGGTTTTTGTAACTCTCGCGTAACCCGACGCCATATGCGCCGCCCCCTGCTCGTTACGCGTTAAAATGTGCTTAATGGAAGAAAACGAGAGCCGGTCGATAATCGGGGCGTTCGCGGCGCCCGGATAACCGAATACTACCTTTACCCCGTTTTGCTCCAAGGTCTTAACAACCATTTGTGCACCGGTCATTTTCAAGGGTAACTCCTCCTTTTGTTATAGTAATAATGTATAAAGCAATCACACTTAAATTTTTCAGTGCTTACCGCCGTCCGCCAAGTATAAGCGGACGTTTCCGTACCGGCGGCGTGTGACCGCCGGCGTTGTATCATACGCCTTTTATCCGGACATATATTATTATACCAGTATATTTTATCAGCGAAAAGCGCGATTGTCAACTCTTTTTCATTAGAATTGTCACTTTTGGCGTTTAAAATTTAATTATCGGGGTAAAATAATGATTTTTTTTAAATTATACAAAAAAATTCCCGTTTTTTACTTTACAAGAATAAAAAAAAGGACTATAATAAAAAAAGCGAAACATATGAAAGGAAGTTTTTTAAATGGAAAAGCAAAATATAGATTGGCGCAATATCGGCTTCGGATATATCAAGACCGACAAGCGTTTTGTTTCCTCTTACAGGGACGGAGCGTGGGACGGCGGCGCTCTTATAGAGGACGATATGATAACAATGAGCGAGTGCGCGTGCGTTCTTCAGTACGCTCAGACGATATTTGAGGGTATGAAGGCGTATACCGCCGAGAACGGCGACATAGTTGTGTTCCGCCCCGATTTAAACGCGGAGCGTTTCACAAACTCCGCGAAGCGTATGGAAATGCCCGTATATCCCGAGGACAAGTTCGTTGAGGCGGTTTTAAAGGTCGTTAAGGCGAACGAGTCGTTCGTTCCGCCCTACGGCAGCGGCGCGACGCTTTACCTAAGACCGTATATGTTCGGAATTAACCCCGTAATCGGTGTTAAGCCGGCTTCGGAGTACCAGTTCAGAGTATTCTCCACTCCGGTAGGTCCCTACTTTAAGGGCGGAGCGAAGCCGATTACGATCCGCGTTTCCGACTTTGACCGCGCGGCTCCGCACGGAACGGGTCACATCAAGGCGGGTCTTAACTACGCGATGAGCCTGCACGCTATCGTTTCGGCGCACAAGGAGGGCTATGACGAGAATATGTACCTCGACGCCGGCAGCCGCACAAAGGTTGAGGAAACGGGCGGCGCGAACTTCCTGTTCATAACAAAGGACAACAAGGTCGTAACGCCGAAATCGGACAGTATTCTTCCGTCAATAACAAGACGTTCGCTTATGTATGTCGCGAAAGAGTATCTCGGACTCGAAACCGAGGAGAGAGAGGTTTACCTCTCGGAGCTTGGCGATTTCGCCGAGTGCGGACTCTGCGGCACGGCGGCGGTTATCTCGCCTGTCGGCAAGATTGTCGATCACGGAAAGGAAATTTGTCTGCCCAGCGGTATGAACGATATGGG
>CAYVUD010000100.1:0-4679 GCA_964454725.1 uncultured Lachnospiraceae bacterium | reverse complement strand
GTTCCTCCGTCTATTTCGTCGAAACCGCCTATCGTTATCGGCTCAAAGCCGCCGCAGTCGAACGCCGTTAAGTCCGTATCGTCAAACGCGCCGCCGTCAAGCGCCGTTTCGTCTTGCTCCATACCGAACCAGCCTCCGTTATATGTTACAACACCGGCGGCATTTAAAAGCAGCTCGACCTGCGTTTCCAAACCAAAGCATATCTCCTCGAGATACCCGACCGCCTCGTCAAGCTCCCGCGTTATTTCATCAATTCTGCCGCTTATTGCCGAATCCGCGCTTGCCCGCGCCGTCGCTTCGGTGTCTATACGGCTTCCGAGCGCCGTGTCCGCCGAGGAACGCGCCGAAACCTCCGAGTCTATGCGTTTCCCCAGAGCCGTGTCTGCCGACGCTCTTGCCGAAGCCTCCGAATCTATACGGCTTCCGAGCGCCGTATCCGCCGACGAACGCGCCGAGGCCTCCAAGTCTATGTCCTCGCTCAGAGCCTCGTCTGCCGATGCTCTTGCCGACGCCTCCGAGTCTATATTGCTCTGAAGCGTCTTTTTCGCCTCTTCAAAGTCGCTTACGTGACCGTTAAACTCCTCTTCGACCGTACCGAAATTCTCTCTTACGATTTTCCACCAGTTCCGAAGCAGCGTTTTACCGTCAAAATCAAATTTAAGCTTCATCGCTTACCTCCTCCACTAATATTTTCCTGCCGTCCGCGTAAAGCTCTCCGTCCGTTACCGTAAGCTCCACTCCCGACAGCTTAATGCGCGGAGCGTCGAGAACGCCGCTAAACTCCCGCTCGCCGTCGGAATTTACCGAAATCCCCGCGACTTTTACGTTTCCCGTTATAGACAAAGCGTTTATTTTTCCGCTTCCCGAGGAAACCCTTTTATATTTACTCGAAAGCGCGCCTATCTGGTTAAAGTAAAAGAACAGATCCTTTTTGACCCTGCCTATCGAAACAGCCGTCTGGCGCGGTTCAAACGGATAACGCTCGATTTTTATGACGCGTTCCTTGTAAACCGAGCCGCCGTCCGACACATAAACCGTGTCGCCCAGAGCTATATTCTCCGCGCTTCCGTATTCCGAAATTTTCGATAAATCCACAAGACTTCCGGATATGCTGATATCGGGAATATCGATTCTCTCGGCATTATCGCCGTCAAACTCCCACAGCGCGCGGTTGTAAATTTTTTCCGGCTCCGAATAGTCGCTGTAGTCCGCGTAACCCTCGCGAACGCCGTAGAGCGAAATATTTTCGCTGTCTATATACTGAATCCCGCCGTTTACCGAGCCGATATGCGCGTCCTCGAAGCCATACGGATAAAGCCGTGTTACCAAGTCCGCGCAATTACGCTCCACCTTAAGATTTTGCAGATTTTTGTCAAGCGAAAGCCGCAGTCCGTTGTCCCCGCCGATTTTTTCCACGAGCGCAAGCCTGTAGTTATCGGTATAAATCTCGCCCTTGCCGCAGTTTCTTATAACCTCCTGCATAACGTCGTAAGGATTGGTCTTGTCAACCGAAAAGAAATCGATTAAAAACCCGTCATAATCGACGCGGCGCAGACCGCGCGCTTGAAGCTCGCTGTCGGTAAAGAGCGTAAACGGCGAGCCGTCAAACGCCTTTTTTATAACCTCCGAGGGCAGAACGCCTATCATATCCGGAATATTCTGTATATGCGTTTTCACCGCGTCGGCGTTATAGATATGCCTGCACTCGGCGCTCACGACCCTTTTCCCGTCGTATTCACGGTCAAGCTTAACTATTCTGTAGGCTTGTCCCTCGCACTCTACAAGCATATTTTCCTCGATCTCCGCCGACCTCGCGTCCGTCATCGGATAATCGAAGCTTAGCGTATGCGCGCCGTTTATCTCGCGAGTAACCTTTACATTAACCGCGCCGTCAAGCGCGGCGACCGCTCCCGACTCAAACGCTTGCGCGTTATACGGAAATAATCTAAGCATTACTCTCACTCCAATCCGCGTCGTCCAAATCGAAATCGTAAACGAATTTCGGCGTGTACTCCGCCGCGACGCTCGCTTCGCCTATAGCGTAAAGCGAAACGGTAATTTCATTTACGCCCGTTTCAAGCTCGAAAAAATCGCCGCTCACGCTCGTCATAGCGTTTTGTCCCGACAGATCCGTCACCGTTTTCTTTTCAAGGTCTATAATAAACCCGCTGCCGCTTGTTTGAACCGAGAGCGTTTTATCGCCGAGCGCGATTGAAATATTTTTAACCGTACCCTCTATCCTTATAACAGGTCTTGCGTACACATTACCCGCGTTAATTACGTTAATTGTTTTTACCGCCGCCGCGTAACCGCTCTCTCCGCCCGTAACGCTCCATATAAACCGTTCCGGAACATCGAGCGGAATGTTCGTATCAAGCTCAAGCGCCGCGTCAATAATCGGACCGTCAACGGTGTCAAAAACACATTCGCTAAACGGAGCGGCGCGGAAGGTCACGGTCATAACCGTCGTTTTTCCTCTAAGCTCCGGCACAAACCCAAGCTCCGAAACAACCCTCGCTTTCCATTTGACGAGCGGCATATCGTCAAAAATCAGCTCGCCGCTTCCCTTTAGCCAGACGGCGATTTTCGACGCCTTCGTTTCAAGCGTTTTCAGACTGTCCGCGCTCACCTGCAATTCGATTTCAAAAAAACGGTCGTTATAGAACGCGCGTCCGTACTCGTTCGACTCCGAAAAGTCGTACACACCGTCGATAAGCGGCGAGTCAAACGTACAGCTTTTCATTTCCGGCAGGACCGGCCGCGATTTGGTTCTGGCAACCGCGCCAAACTCCGAGGAATGTCTGTTTTTAAATGTAAATCCTTTTCTCATCAATAGTACCTTCCTCTCGCAATCGTCTCCTCGACGTTTTTGGTAAACTGCTTCAGATCCGAACTGTCCGCCGCGGAAATATTGTAGCTTCTGTTGTCGGAATAAGTGCTTCTGGAATTTATCGCTTTAATTATCTGCGAAGCGATGCTCGTCATAACATTCTCTATCCCGCTCATACCGCTGCTGATGCCGCTGAGAAGCTTTTCAATATCGAAACCGGAGTTTTCTATCGAGGAAAGCGTAAGCCGCTTGTTTTCCTCCATAACGGCGTACTCCTCTTCAAGAGCGGTAATGGCGGCGTTGTTGGATTTTTGAAGCGCGTAAAGCTGCTCTTCCCTCTGAAGCGATTTAAGCTGCTCGGCAAGCTCGGCGTACCTGCTCGTACCCTTTTCGGTAACCGCGTTTTTATAAATCCGCATCAGACGCTTAACCTCGGAAATTTCCTCTTTCCTGTCAGACACTTCCCAAGACTCCTTCAGCTTTGAAACGCTGTCCTCCGCCTCGGCTTTAACCTTTTTAATATATTCCGCCTGCGCGTCGAGAAGCTCGTCAACCTCGCTAAGCTGCGCGTTGTACAAATCCATCGAGTAATTCATAGCGCTGTCCATATACTCCTGCCAGCCTATGTGACCTTCCCGATAAAGCTCGTTTACGCGTTCGATACAGCGTTCGTAAAACTTAACGGGACTGTCGTCGTAATCACCCCAGTCGCCGTATGTATCTCTTAGCTTTTTCCAGTTTTCCGCGTCCGAGAGCCAGCTCTCGTAAACAGCTCTATGCTCCGCCGCCTCACGCTCCTCGATTTCCTTTTCCTTGTCCAGAATATCGTATGAAAGCTCCCGCATATTATCGCAGTAATCTCTGTAAGAGATTATGCCGTGACGGTAATATTCCTCCGTGTACGCCTTCATTCTCTCAAGTCCCGCGATATATTCCTCAAGCGAGAGATTGTTATATTCGCTCTCCTGCTCAAGCCACCGCTCCGACTGAGCGAGCCGTTCGGAATACATAATCTCTCCCGCGCCGCTGAGCGCTTCGGTGTATTCCTCCCAGGTTATAAGCCCCGACCGCATATCGGCGTAATTTCTCTCTTTAATTCTGTCAAAAGCGTCAATAGCGGTGTCGCCGAATTTTTCAAAATCGTTAAGGTGCGCTCTGTCCCCGACATAAATTTCCGACAGGTTGTTTATACTTTCCGCGAGCTTTCTCGTGACTTTGAATATTTCATCGTTGCACTGTTTTACCGCTTCGCTGTCGTAGGCGTATTTCTCCATAAGCTCCTGCCACTTCTCTATCTGCGCCGAATAAGGAACGTTCGAGGAGTTTAATGTGTGTATAAAATCCGACTTTTCAATTTTAAACAGCTCGCTTGTAACCATAATCTCACCTCCCGTAAAACATCATAAGATACTCGTTATCCGAATAATCATCGTTTTCCCCGTCATCTTCACCGAGAGCGTCAAGCAGGCCGAAGAGCAGACGGGGACTTTGTTTCCCTACCTCGTCGGGCAAAAGACGGCAGCATTTGAAAAGCATCGGATAAATATCTCTCAGCCGTCCTTTTCCGCCCGACCCGCCGCGTTTTTTGAGGAAATCGCGTCAATGTAAAATTCCCAGAGCGTAACGCAGAGCCTTGCTCTCGTCGCCGCGTCCAGACCGTCGATAACGTCCTGCGTAGCGTCCGTACCCTCGAAAATATAATCGACCGCGCCGCGGCATATATTTAACGGACCGCGCTTTTCCCTGTCGTTATGCGCGTCGTTTATAACGCACATCGTCTCAAAGTCAAACGGACGGGACACATATTTTTTATTCCCGACCGTAAAAGTCAAAGTTTGCTGCATAATTT
>CAYVUD010000099.1:0-4814 GCA_964454725.1 uncultured Lachnospiraceae bacterium | reverse complement strand
CTCCTTTAACATATAGGTTATTATTTTTACGCTGTTTGCCGCCGCAGTTTTCGCGAATGCCGGATAGTCCGTCACGCTGCCGCTGTTCGCGCCGTCGGATATGGCGCGAAGCACTCCGAACGGCACTCCGTTCATCGCGCAGACGTGTCCTATGCTCGCGCCCTCCATTTCGGCGGCTATCGCGCCGAAGTTTTCTATGATTTTATCGCGCCGCTCGCGAGTCGATATAAATTGATCGCCCGAAGCGATAACACCGCGCTTGACGTTAAGCCCTATGCTTTTCGCGGCGCGTTCCATTAAATCGGCGATATTTTTATCGCAGTCCATATAGACCTTGTTTATGCCCGATATGAAGCCGAGAGGGTCGCCTATCGCGGAGGTGTCCATATCGTGTTCCGCGACCGAGTCCGCCACGGCTATATCGCCGATCGACAAATCGGGCGCGAGTCCGCCCGCGACTCCGACGTTTATCACAATATCCGGAGAGTATTTTAAAATCATTGTCTGGGCGCACACGGCGGCGTTTACCTTGCCCACTCCCGCCGCCGCCACAACCGTTTTTGCGCCGTTTATTTTGCCGCTGTAAAAATCAATGCCGCTAATTCTCTGTATTCGGGCGTTTTCCGTCATCGCCTCGAGCGCGTCCACCTCAAGCTCCATAGCGCCTATTATTCCTATTTTCATCGATTCCGCTCCTTAATTAAAAATTATATGTTTATTATAACGCCCGAGCGGAGAATTGTCAATTAAAACAGGCGTTTGACATTTTTGACGATTAGTAGTATAATAGGTGCGTATTTTGTGTGGAAGGGGGATCTCTCTTGGATTTTACCGCTATTGATTTTGAAACGGCGACGTCCGCCTTTACAAGCCTGTGCAGTATGGGGATATGCGTTGTCGAAAACAGCCGCGTAGTTGAGCGGAAGGAGATTTTTATTCGTCCCGTTCCGTTTGAGTTTAACGACTACAATATAAAAATTCACGGCATTACGCCCGAAATGGTAGAGGATAAGCCGACGTTTGATATGTACTGGGACGAGGTGCGTCCGTATCTGGAGGGCAAAACCATTGCCGCGCACAACGCTCAGTTCGACGTCGGGGCGCTTTGCGCCACGCTCGACTACTTTAAAATCCCCTACCCCACGTTTGACTATATATGTACGGTCAAGCTGTCGCAGAAGGCGTATCCGGAGCTTGAGAGTCATAAATTAAACAAGCTCTGCGACGCGCTGGGAATCAGCTTCAATCACCACCACGCCTATGACGACGCTTACGCCTGCGCCGCGGCTCTTCTCAGGATAATCGACGATTACAGTCTGCTGAGTCTCGGCGAAATCGAGGAGTGCTTTGAAATAGAGGTCGGCCGCCTTTATCCCGGCTGCCATATGCCGTGCCGGAAGAATAAGAAAAAAGGAAAGCGGCAAATAAAAAGCAACGCGTGAGCGCTGCTTCATTTTGAATATTCAAAATCAGCGCCGGTAAGCGCCGGTTTTGGCTTGACGGCGGTTTTGCCGTCAAGCTTTTTTTATTTCATCAAAAATTCGTCTACCGCGTCCGCCGCCTCGCGTCCCTCGCGTATCGCCCATACCACAAGGCTCTGTCCTCTGCGGCAGTCGCCCGCGGCGAACACTCCGCGAAGGCTCGTTTTATGGTCGGTTTCGCCGGCGGCTATGTTGGAGCGTGTGTCGGTGGATATGGTGAGCTGATTTATAAGCTCCTGCTCGGGTCCCAAAAAGCCCATCGCCACAAGCACAAGCTCGCACTCCCTGACCTTTTCCGTACCCTTTACGGGAACGGGCGCGCCGGTTGACCAGTCAACCTCGACGGTATGCACCGCCTTCACCTCGCCGCGCTCGCTGCCGTCGATTTTCGTTACGGTCGTGAGGTACTCCCTGGGGTCGCTGCCGTAAAGCTCGATGGCTTCCTCCTGACCGTAATCGGTCTTTTTGACCCTCGGCCACTCCGGCCACGGATTGTTTGGCTGTCTTTCCTCCGAAAGCTCGCCCATAATCTCAAGCTGCGCCACGCTTTTACAGCCGTGTCTTATCGACGTTCCGACGCAGTCGGTACCGGTGTCGCCGCCGCCTATGACGATTACGTTCTTGCCCGCGGCGCTTATATATCTTCTGTCCTCAAGGTTGGAGTCCAAAAGGCTCTTTGTGTTGGCTTTTAAGAAATCCACGGCGTAATACACGCCCTTTAAATCCGCGCCCTCAACCGTCAACGGTCTGGGCTTCGCCGCGCCCGTGCAAAGCACAACCGCGTCAAATTCGCTTACAAGCTTAACGGCGGGATAGTTCTTGCCAATCTCGGTGTTTGTCTTAAAGACTATTCCCTCTTTTTCCATAAGCTCCACGCGCCGCTTCACAACCTTCTTGTCGAGCTTCATATTCGGTATGCCGTACATCAGAAGTCCGCCGGCGCGGTCGGCGCGCTCGAACACCGTTACGCGGTGTCCCATTTGGTTCAGGCTGTCCGCGCACGCGAGTCCCGCGGGACCCGAGCCTACCACGGCGACGCGCTTTTCGGTTGATTTTTGCGGTATTCTCGGCTTGACCTTTCCCTCGGCAAACATTGTGTCTATAATATGACATTCGATATTTTTTACAGTGACCGGCGGGTCGTGCATACCGAGCGTACACGAGCCTTCGCAAAGAGCGGGGCAAACCCTGCCGGTAAACTCGGGGAAATTGTTGGTAAGCGAGAGCCGTCTGTACGCCTCGTACACATCGCCGCGGTAAACAAGGTCGTTCCACTCGGGAATGAGGTTGCTTAGGGGGCAGCCTATCGACGTTCTGCCTATCTGCTTACCCGCGTGGCAGAACGGCACTCCGCAGTCCATACACCGCGCGCCCTGAAGCCGGAGCGTTTTAAGCTCCATATGGGTGTGAAACTCCTCCCAGTCCTTCATTCGCTCCTTCGGAGGTCTGTCCTTGGGGAGCTGTCTTTGATATTCTAAAAATCCTGTCGGTTTTCCCATAATATTTGCATCTTCCTTTCTCACAGACTAAGGCGCGGAAAAAATCGTTTAGATTGCCGCTTTGCGGACGGGGTGCTGTACGAGTGTACCGCCCGCGTCAAAAAGCGGTGATATAAGCGATTTTGGCAAGCCTTATTTCCTCCTTACGCTATTTCCACTTTCTTGCCCGTTACGTTCTCAAACGCGATAAGCATCGCTTCATCTCTGTCCGTACCCTTTGACAATTCCTCGTCAAGCACGGTTATTACCTTTTTGTAGTCGTTGGGTATCACCTTGACAAATTTCTCCGCTTCGCTCTCGAAGCTGTCAAGAATTTTCTTCGCGACGCCGCTATTTGTATACTTAACGTGGTTTTCGAGCATTTCTCTGAGCTTTTCCGCGTCCTTGGCGCTCAGCTTTTCAAGCCCCACAAGCTCCATATTGCAGTTTTTCTCAAAATCGCCGCCGGCGTTATAAACATAAGCTATACCGCCCGACATTCCCGCCGCGAAGTTCCTGCCCGTTTCGCCGATAACGGCGACGCAGCCGCCGGTCATATACTCGCAGCCGTGGTCGCCTATGCCCTCCACAACCGCCGTCATACCGGAGTTTCTCACGCAGAAGCGTTCGCCCGCCTTGCCGCGGATATACGCCTCGCCCTTAATCGCGCCGTAGAACGCGACGTTTCCTATTATTACGTTCTCGCTCGGGTTGAATTTCGCTTCCTCGGGCGGAACGACTATAATTTTTCCGCCCGAAAGTCCCTTTCCTATATAATCGTTGCTGTCGCCCTCGAGCCGCATAGTAACGCCCGAAGCGAGGAACGCGCCGAAGCTCTGTCCCGCGCTCCCGACAAAGCTCAGATTTATGCTGTCCTCGGGCAGACCCTTCTCTCCGTGTTCGCGCGCAATCTCCGACGAAAGTATCGTTCCGGCAACGCGGTCTATATTGGTTATCTCGAGCCGCGCTTCTATTTTTTTGCCGTTCTTTATCGCGGGAGCGCAAAGCTTCAGCAAGGTATTCATATCGAGCGATTTCTCAAGCTCGTGATCCTGCATAACATTATGATAACGCTCGTAGTCGTTTGAACAGATTTTCGGCTGATAGAGAAGCGAGGACAAATCGACCGTTTTCGCCTTCCAGTTATCCTCGATATGCTTCTGCGAAAGTCTCTCCACGTGTCCTATCATCTCGTCAACCGTTCTTACGCCTATCTTTGCCATCCACTCGCGCAGATCCTGCGCGATAAAGCGCATAAAGTTCTCGACATATTCCGGTCTGCCGCAGAAACGCTTGCGGAGCTTCGGGTTTTGCGTCGCCACTCCGACGGGGCAGGTGTCGAGGTTGCAGACTCTCATCATAACGCAGCCTATCGCAATCAAAGGACCCGTCGCGAAGCCGTATTCCTCCGCGCCCAGAAGCGCCGCTATCGCGACGTCGCGTCCGGTGAGGAGCTTGCCGTCGGTTTCTATGACTACCCTGTTTCTGAGGTTGTTCATCAAAAGTGCCTGATGTGTTTCGGCGACTCCCAGCTCCCACGGCAGTCCCGCGTGGCGAACGCTCGTTTTCGGAGCCGCGCCCGTGCCGCCGTCGTAGCCGGAAACAAGAATTACGTCCGCTCTGCCCTTGGCAACGCCTACGGCAATCGTGCCGACGCCCGCCTCCGAAACAAGCTTTACGGTTATTCTCGCGTCACGGTTGGCGTTCTTTAAATCGTGGATAAGCTGAGCCAAATCCTCGATTGAATATATATCGTGGTGCGGCGGCGGCGAAATAAGTCCGACGCCGGGCGTAGAGTGGCGCGCCTTGGCGATCCACGGATAAACCTTGCCGCCCGGAAGGTGTCCGCCCTCGC
>CAYVUD010000098.1:0-4854 GCA_964454725.1 uncultured Lachnospiraceae bacterium | reverse complement strand
GGCGGTATGAGAGCGAGCATCTACAACGCGATGCCTGTCGAGGGCGTTGAAAAGCTTGTGGAGTTTATGAAAAAGTTTGAAGCGGAAAATAAGTAATCAGATACAGATTAGGAGAGATTGGAATGTTTAAGATTTTGACTTTAAATAAAATCGCCAAGTGCGGCTTGGACAAGCTCGGCGAAAATTACACTGTTACGGACGATATGAACGCCGACGCGGACGGTATCATCTTAAGAAGCTACAAAATGCACGATATGGAGTTCCCCAAGTCATTGAAGGCTGTCGCGAGAGCGGGCGCGGGAGTGAACAATATTCCGATTGACAGGTGCAGCGAAAACGGTATCGTTGTGTTTAATACCCCCGGCGCCAACGCCAACGCCGTCAAGGAGCTTGTTATAGCGGGTATGCTTCTGGCGTCGCGCGACATTATCGGCGGCAGCGCGTGGGCAAATACGCTTACCGGCGACGATGTTGACAAGCAGGTTGAAAAGGGCAAGTCAAACTTTGCCGGACACGAGATAAAGGGCAAAACGCTCGGCATTATAGGTTTGGGAGCTATCGGTATTCTTGTCGCTAACGCGGCATACGCGCTCGGTATGGACGTAATCGGCTACGACCCCTATCTGTCGGTTGACTCCGCTTTAAAGCTCTCAAGACATATTAAGAAGGTCAACACGCCCGACGAGGTTTACGCGGCGGCTGATTACATCACAATTCACGTTCCGCTTACGGACGCGACGAGAAATACGATTAACAAGGACACGCTTGCGGTGATGAAGGACGGCGTTATAATCCTCAATTTCGCGAGAGGCGGTCTTGTAAATAACGACGATATTAAAAAGGCGATAGCCGACGGCAAGGTCGCGAAATACGTTGTTGATTTCGCCGACAGCGAAACGGTTAATCAGAAGGGAATTATAAATATCCCGCATCTGGGCGCTTCAACGGAGGAGTCGGAGGATAACTGCGCCGTTATGGCGGCGGAGGAGATAGCGGATTATCTGGAAAACGGAAATATCCTAAATTCCGTAAATTTCCCCAACTGCTCGCTTCCCGGCGGCAATGTCGGCAGAATCGCGATAGCGCACAAGAATGTGCCTAACGTAATCGCGAAATATACCGAGGCGCTCTCGGGCGTAAATATTTCGGATATGATTAATAAGTCAAAGGGCGATTTGGCGTATACGATTATCAACACCGACCACGAAATTCCCGCGGACGTTGTTGAAAAACTCGACGGTATGGAGTCGGTTATAAGGGTAAGAATAATAAAATAATTAAAAATTCCCGCTCAGGCGGGAATTTTTTGTATACAAAACGAAAAAAATATGGTAAAATATATTTAAATATTAAAATTTGGGAGCGATATTATGAAATCGAAGGTATATTTTACAAGCGAAATTTCGCCCGAAAGGGTTCTTTATCTCTATAAGCTTCTCGGCAAGGAGCTTACGGGGAAAGTTATGGTTAAAATACATTCGGGCGAGGAGGGCAACCAAAACTTTTTAAAGCCAGAGTTCTGGAAGCCGATGATTGAGTATGTACACGGCACGGCAGCCGAATGTAATACCGCTTACGGCGGCGCGCGCGACACCACGGAAAAGCACAAAAAGCTGATGCGCGACCACGGCTGGGATAAATATTTTGACGTGGACATAATGGACGCCGACGGCGGCGATTTGACGCTTGAAATTCCAAACGGAAAAGCGATAAAGAAAAACTATGTCGGAGGGCATATCAAAAATTACGACTCCATTCTCGTGCTGTCGCACTTTAAGGGTCACCCTATGGGCGGCTTCGGCGGCGCGATTAAACAGCTTGCGATAGGCTGCGCGTCAAGCGCGGGAAAGGCGAATATCCATTCGGCGGGCAAAACCCGCGACAGCGGCATTGTCTGGGATAACCTTGCCGAGCAGAACAGGTTTTTGGAGGCTATGGCAGACGCGGCTTTGTCGGTCGCGGAATACTTTAAAGGCAACGCGGTCTATATAAACGTGATGAAAAATATGTCGGTAGACTGCGACTGCTGCGCGGTTGCGGAGGATCCGTGTATGGACGATATAGGTATGCTTATATCGCTTGACCCCGTGGCGATAGATCAGGCGTGTCTGGACTTGGTTTACGCGTCGGACGATAAGGGCAGAGATCATCTTATCGAGAGGATAGAGTCAAGAAACGGCGCTCATACGGTTGAAGCCGCGGCAGAGATTGGGTTGGGCTCGAGAGAATATGAACTGATAAACGCGGATTAAGGTTAAAAAGAACAGAAAAGCGGGTAATAATTGTGGATACGAAAGAATTGCTGAAAAAAGTAGCCTCGGGCGAAATATCGCCCGAGGAGGCGGAAACCGAGCTTAAAATGAAGCCGTTTGAGGATATGGGCTTCGCCAAGCCCGACCTGCACAGAGGACTCAGGCAGGGGGCGGGCGAGGTGATTTACGGTGAAGGAAAAACCGCTGAGCAGATTGTAAAAATCGCCGAAAAGCTCCTTGAAAACGGGCAAAAAACCGTTTTGATAACGCGTTTGTCGGAGGAAAAGGCGGAGCGGGTGAATACCGCCGTCGGGATAAAGTATCACAAAAGCGCGCGCATAGCGGTCGCGGGCGAGATGAGCGAGCCGCGCTCGGATACGTCGATAGTCGTCGCGGCGGGCGGCACGAGCGATATACCCGTGGCTGAGGAGGCGGCGGTTACCGCGGAGGCTTTGGGGAACAAAGTGACAAGACTCTACGACGTGGGAGTCGCGGGAATACACCGCCTTTTGGCTCATAGCGAGGACGTAATGAAAGCGAAGGTCATCGTCGCGGTCGCGGGAATGGAGGGCGCTCTCGCGAGCGTTATCGGCGGACTCGCGGACTGCCCCGTGATAGCCGTGCCGACAAGCGTCGGTTACGGCGCGTCGTTCGGCGGACTTTCCGCGCTTCTTTCGATGCTCAATTCCTGCGCGAGCGGAGTGAGCGTGGTAAATATCGACAACGGTTTCGGCGCGGGCTATCTGGCGAGTATGATAAATCATATATAAACCGAAAACAATAAAGTCCAAAGGGAGGAAAAAATATGCGGGACAGAAAAGAATTAAAGAAGAGCGCCAAGGGCGCGCTAAGGAGAAATTATTGGGGAATAGTTATAACCTGCGCGCTTATCGCGATAGTTATGGGATATTTCACAAATCCTATAACAAGCATCGAAAAAGCGGCTAAAAGCAGCGGATATATCGCCGATGCGAATACCGATATTGTTATGGCTGATACCGCCCGTCAGGAGCCGGTGAGCAATACGGAAATAGTCGATAAGTTTTTGGGCGGTATCGGAATGGAAAACGACGGCGCGAAAAAGTGGACGGCGGGCGTATTGTCCATATTCGCGAGAAATACCGAAGGCGCGGGCAACATTATGTACGGAGTAATAAATTCGGTAAACCAAATAGCCTTCGGCGACAGGCTGAGCCCGCGAATCATCATAAGCTTGGGAGTCCTTGTAAGCCTGTTTATTTTGATTTTCCTGAAAAATGTCTTAAAGGTGGGCTTTTGCCGCTACCTTTTGGAGGTTCGCGCATACAGCCGGACGCGTTTAGACCGCGTGCTGTTTCCGTGGCACATAAAGCGCGGAAGAAAAGTCGCGAAAACAACATTTTTGAAAATGCTGTATCAATTCCTTTGGAATTTCACGATTATAGGCGGTATAATTAAACGATATTCCTATAGGCTCGTACCTTACATAGCCGCCGAAAACCCCGACATAAAAGCCAATGACGCCATCACGCTTTCGCGGCGCGCTATGAACGGAAACAAGTGGCGGACGTTCATTCTCGATTTATCGTTCCTGCCTTGGCGCGTATTGAATGTCTTAACGCTGAATTTCCTTAATGTTTTATTTATCGAACCGTACACAAGGCTTACGGACGCGGAATTGTATATGTCTATTCGCGAAAAGGCTAAGGCGGAAAAGCTTGTAAACGCCGATAAGCTGTGCGACACGCTCTTAGACGCAGGCATAACGGACGGCGAATATCCCGTGGACGAATATATCATACCGCCTCACCCGTCAAGACTCTGGGCGCACGCCGACTATAACAGAAATTACAGTATAACGTCGCTGATACTCATATTCTTTGCGTTTTCGCTTATCGGCTGGCTGTGGGAGGTGGGACTGCACCTCTTCACAACGGGACAGTTCGTCAACCGCGGAGTTTCATACGGTCCGTGGCTGCCGATTTACGGAACCGGCGGAGTTATGGTGCTGATAGTGTTAAAAAAGCTGAGAAACAAGCCCGCGCTTACCTTCCTCGCGACAATGGTATTATGCGGAATTGTGGAGTATTTCACCTCGTGGTATCTGGAATGGAGCAGAGGAATGAGATGGTGGGATTACAGCGGATATTTTCTGAATTTAAACGGCAGAATTTGCCTTGAGGGACTCATAGTGTTCGCTCTGGGCGGCAGCGCGGCGATTTACCTTATCGCTCCGTCGCTCGACAATCTGTTTTGCAAAATACCGAAAAAGATAAAAATTACCATATGCGTTGCGCTCGTGACCTTGTTCCTGTGCGACCAGACGTATTCGCATTTCGTTCCCAACACCGGAAAAGGAATTACGGATTATTGATTAAAATAAAATCCGCCTTCGGGCGGATTTTTTCGCGTCTTACAGCTCCGGTATCCTGTTTAGCTCGTCTTTATGCTCGTCAAAGTATTCGTCGCAGCATTTCTTAATCAAAAAGATAATCTCTTCCTCAACCGTGCGGTTATTATATTCCGATATTACTTTAAGCTTTTTGAGCGACTCCTCCGAAATGTCAAGCTTGCGCGTTACGCGGTCTTTCATTAAATTCACCCCCTTAAATAAAAAAATGCG
>CAYVUD010000097.1:0-4891 GCA_964454725.1 uncultured Lachnospiraceae bacterium | reverse complement strand
CGCCGCATTTTGCGTCCCTCAATTACTCCGTTATTATAACAGTCCTTGTGTCGCCGTCCCAGTCAACCTCGCAGTCGAGGCGCTCGGCGATAAACCGAAGCGGAACCATTGTACGCCCGTTTACGAGCCTTGACGGGCTGTCAAGAAGATACGGCTCGCGGTCAACATAAGCGTAATCATTATCTATGGGAATAACTATCTCCACTCCGTCTTTTTCGATAACCGCGCAATAATTTTCATCGTCCCAGTCAACGTCGGCGCCAAGCGCCTCCGCGACTCCGCGCACGGGGACAAACGTATAGCCCTCGTCGAGAATTATCGGGTATTGATCCTCAAACTTAATCAATCTACCGTCAACCCTGACCTTCGCGCCGATATAGTCAATATCGTTATGATAATACCGCAGCACATGCTCTATGTACTCCGCGTCGCCGTAGGTCGGATAATTCCAGTTTGTCGCGTACTTTGCCGCGTTTTTGCGCTCGTCAAGCCACGCGTCGCCCGCCGCCTCAAGTATTCTGTCAAGCACCGTCTGCCCGAAATTATACGACTGTATCATTTTAGCGTAGTCGCAGTCATATTTTATCAGGGATTCGGATATAAGATACGCCGCGAAGGGTATCGCTTTTTCGGGGTCGAGTCTGTCCTGAAGCGTCCACTCCACTCCTGTCGTATCAAGTCCGAACCGAGCGAATTGCTTCTCGAGAGTATACTCAATCTGCATAATGCCCCAAGCCGGCATCTCGGTGCCGTCGTCACGGTAGCTCCAGTTTATTCCCGACGACTCCTGCATACATATCGCCGCCAGCAAATTCGGGTCAACTCCGTATTGGTCGCCCGCCTTCTTAAACAGCTCACTGTACTGCTTAACCTTATTTCCAAGCGCCGCGGCGCCTATCGGGAAACTGTCAAGGCTTGTGCCTCTGTGGTCGGGAATAGCGCCCGAGGCAAAAGCCGTAACGGAAGATACGCTTATCGCGGCTGTAAGTATTAGTCCGATTATTCGTTTCATTTCTGTTTCCTCCTAAAATTTATACACTGTAATTATATCTTTAAAATGACCGTGTGTCAATGTATTATCCTGCCAAAGTATAATTTGCCTTAAATTTGAGAATAATAGGATTAATTTTAAGGAGGAATGAATTATGAAGCGCTATATTGAAATTATTGACGTATTCGCCCGCGAAATTATGGATTCGCGCGGGAATCCCACCGTTGAGGTCGAGGTTCACACCGATTGCGCGGCAGGACGCGCGAGCGTGCCGTCGGGCGCGTCAACGGGAGTGTTTGAGGCTGTCGAGCTTCGCGACAACGACAAGAAACGCTACAACGGCAAGGGCGTAAAAAAAGCGGTAGAGAACGTAAACGACATTATCGCGGAAGAGATTATCGGTATGAACGCGCTCGATCAGCGCGCGATAGATATGAAGATGCTCTCGCTCGACGGTACGGAAAATAAATCAAAGCTCGGCGCCAACGCCATTCTCGGCGTTTCGCTCGCTGTCGCCCGCGCCGCCGCGGAAAGCCTTAAAATGCCTTTATACCGCTATATCGGCGGCGTAAACGGTCACAGGCTGCCCGTGCCTATGATGAATATTCTAAACGGCGGCGCTCACGCGAACAACAATGTGGATATTCAGGAATTTATGATTATGCCGTTCGGCGCAAAGTCCTTCCGTCAGGGACTGAGGTGGTGCAGCGAGGTATTTTACGCGCTCAAAAAAATTCTTGCCGATAGCGGCAATACAACCGCGGTTGGCGACGAGGGCGGTTTCGCGCCGAACCTATCGGCGGACGAGGACGCGTTAAAGGTCATAGCCGAGGCGATAAAAGCGGCGGGCTATAAGCTCGGCGAGGATTTCAAAATAGCGATCGACGCCGCTTCCTCCGAATGGAAGGGCGAAAACAATATGTATAAGCTTCCTAAGTCGGGCGCGCAAAAGACCGCCGATGAGCTTATAGGCTACTGGGAGGAATTAATTGACAAGTACCCGATTTTTTCAATAGAGGACGGTCTGGACGAGGAGGACTGGGACGGCTGGAAAAAGATGACCGAGCGTATCGGGGACAGAGTGCAGCTTGTGGGAGACGATTTGTTTGTCACAAATCCAAAGCGTCTTGCCGACGGCATTTCAAAAGGCGTCGCCAACTCAATTCTTATAAAGGTCAACCAAATAGGAACGCTTACGGAAACGCTTGACGCAATCGAAATGGCGCACAAGGCGGGCTACAGCGCGGTTATATCGCACCGCAGCGGCGAAACAGAGGACACCACGATCGCGGACGTCGCGGTCGCGGTGAACTCCGGTCAGATAAAAACAGGCGCGCCAAGCCGCACAGACAGAGTCGCGAAGTACAACCGGCTTCTCAGAATCGAGGAGGATTTGGGGTTCGCGAGCTGTTACGGCGAGGAATAAGCAATAAACGCGGCAAAGCGGGAAACGGAACGCGAGCGCCGCGGAATATACGCGAAAAAAAGCATAACCAAGCCATTTTTCGGAATTTTATTCTTTAAAACGGCTTGGTTATCAAAATCGCTTAAAATTCGGTTTTTGTAACGCTATTGAACGCTTTTTATAATCGCGCTGATTTTCTTAAAAGTGCCGACAGCGTTATCTATATCCTCCTGACTGATTTTTTTCTTTATTTCCTCATAGCATTTTTTCATTCTGCGCGCCTCGTCTTGCATAAGCTCCACACCGTAGCTTGTAATTTTAATATATGTCCGCTCATTGTTTTCGGTGGTACTCCAATCGACATATCCGCGGTTTTGCAGCTTTTTTACTATCTTTGACGTATCCGTAACCGATAAATTCAGGAACTCGGCAAGCTCCGACAAATATATTTTCTCCGTTTCTCCCTTAGTCCTCTGAAGCCGCAGAATATCATATAAAATCGTGTAATCCGCTTTTTCGAGAGATTGATATAATCTGTCCATATCGGGAAGTCTGAAAAAGAAATCCTCAGCGTTATAATTATTATTCATTCCGATAACCTTCTTTCTTCACGCGGAATATACCGCTTTTCCTTTACAAGGCTCTTGTACGCCGGTCGGATTATTTTACTTGCCGATTGCAGCTCCTCGATTCTGTGGGCGCTCCAGCCGACAATTCTCGCGATGGCGAACAGCGGGGTAAACAGCGCCTGCGGTATTCCGAGCATATCATAAACAAAGCCGCTGTAGAAATCCACGTTGGTGCAGACGCCCTTGAAAATTTTTCTCTTTTTCAGTATCAGTTCGATACCTATTTTCTCGACATTGTTGTATAGCGCCATATCCTCATTCCTGCCCTTTGCCGCCGCGAGCTTTTCCACAAATTGCTTAAAAACCGTTTCGCGCGGATCCGACAATGAATATACCGCGTGTCCCATTCCGTATATCAGACCTGTTTTATCAAAAGCGTCTTTATTTAAAATGCGCTCAAGGTATGAGTATATCGCGCCCTCATCGTAACAGTCCGGAATATTGTTTTTTATATCCTCCATCATTTTCATAACCATAATATTGGCTCCGCCGTGTTTGGGACCCTTCAGCGAGGACATCGCCGCCGCGATTACGGAATATGTGTCGGAGCCGGAGGAGGAAACAACGCGGGTGGTAAAGGTAGAATTATTGCCGCCGCCATGCTCCATATGGAGAAGCAGCGCCGCGTCAAGCGCCTGCGCCTCCAGTTCCGTATACCGCTTGTCGGGGCGCAGCATACGCAAAATATTTTCCGCGACGGATAAGCTCGCGTCGGGTCTGTGTATATACATACTTTCGTCATTATTATAATGATTGTGCGCGTGATAAGCGTAAACCGCCAGCATCGGGAAAATGCTTATAAGCTGCAGGCATTGTCTTAAAACATTGTCAACGCTTATATCGTTTGCCCTATCGTCATAAGACGCAAGCGTGAGAACGCTTCTTGACATAGAGTTCATTATATCGCCGCTCGGCGCGTTCATAATGACGTTTCGCGTAAAATCGGAGGGCATTCGCATATTATCCGTTAATATTTTTCTGAACTCGGACAGGCGGCTTTCCGTCGGAAGCTCGCCGAACAGCAATAAATACGCGCCCTCCTCGAAAAGAAACTTTTTTCCGTAACCGCCGTTTATTAAATCTTTTATATCGTAACCCCGATATAAAAGCTTTCCTTCGCAAGGCTCTTTTTTGCCGTTTACGGTTTCAAACGAGCGTATATCCGAAATATTTGTAAGTCCCGTTAATACTCCTTCTCCGTTTTCGTTGCGTAGTCCCATTTTCACGCCGTATTCCTCAAACAGCGCCTTATTCAGATAATTATTTTTCGCGCATAAACCGATTTGACGTTTAGCGTACTCGTTAATATCGCACATAACACTCAACTCCTTTAAAATTATTCGCTTTTTTACAGACTCGCGGGGCAATCGGCTTATTCAAGCTCGAACGCGCCGGTGTAAAGCTGATAATACGTGCCTTTTTTCGCGATAAGCTCGTTATGCGTACCCTGTTCGATAATACGTCCGTGATCCAAAACGATAATCATATCCGAATTTCTGACGGTTGAAAGCCTGTGCGCGATTACAAATACAGTCCGCCCCTTCATAAGGTTATCCATTCCCGCCTGAACAATCGCCTCCGTGCGTGTGTCGATTGACGAGGTCGCCTCGTCCAATATCATAGCGGGCGCGTTGTTTACCGCCGCGCGGGCGATAGAAATAAGCTGACGCTGTCCCTGCGAAAGCTGCGAGCCGTTTCCCGTGAGCATAGTATCGTAGCCGTCCGGCAGACGCATTATAAAATTATGCGCGTTCGCGAGCTTCGCCGCTTCAATACATTCCTCGTCCGTCGCGGGGAGTCTGCCGTAGCGGATATTATCCATAACCGTTCCCGTAAACAGATTTACGTCCTGCAAAACAATGCCGA
>CAYVUD010000096.1:0-5084 GCA_964454725.1 uncultured Lachnospiraceae bacterium | reverse complement strand
GTATTGCAATTTCGACAAAACAGTGATATAATTATTAAGATTATTAATTCGGGAAATTAAGAGTTGCCGCAATATTTACGGCGCTTTCGGCATAAGCAAAGGGGGTGGACTGCCGCGGGCGCGGCGCGCGAAAGAGCGCGGCGGAAGGCGGTAACGCTCCGGAGAAGCTCAAACATATTGAGTGCCGAAGGTGTAATGCGCGCGGGCGCAGATCTCTCAGGCAAAAGGACGGAGATATTTTCGGACGGCTTTCGCCGCCGCATTTATCCACCCTGTTTTCGGAGCGAAACCTTACCGGTTCGGCTCTTTTTTAGTTCCGAAAGAAAAAAGGAGTAATACATATGGAAAAATTTTTGGAGATCGTCACTCTCGTCAACGACAAGGTCAACGGCTTTGTGTGGGGCTGGCCGGCATTGATTTTGCTCGCGTTTGTCGGCGTTCTTATGACGTGCCTTACGAAATTCTTTCAGATTTCGCATATCGGTCACTGGTTTAAGAACACCATAGGCGCTATTTTTAAGGACAAGCACGTAACAAAGCATACGGAGGACAAGTCCATTTCCCAGTTCCAGAGCCTATGCACGGCTCTTGCCGCGACTGTCGGAACGGGCAACATCGCGGGCGTCGCGTCGGCAATCGCCACAGGAGGTCCCGGGGCGGTTCTTTGGATGTGGGTTATGGCGTTTTTCGGAATGATGACGAATTATTCCGAAAATGTTTTGGGTATTCTCTACAGAAAAAAGAACGATAAAGGCGAATGGTCGGGCGGAGCTATGTACTATCTGCGCGACGGTCTCGGCTCAAAGAAGCACTGCAAGAAAATAGGCGCGGTTTTGGCGGTGCTGTTCAGTATCTTCTGCCTTATGGCTTCCTTCGGTATAGGAAATATGACGCAGGTAAACACAATCGCCACCAATATGAACACGGCGTTTTCAATCCCCAAAATCGTTACGGGAATCGGACTTATGATTCTTGTCGGACTCGTTGTCGTGGGCGGATTAAAGCGTATCGCGGCGGTTACGGAAAAGCTTGTGCCGGTAATGGTTGTGCTGTATTTCGTAGGCACGATCGTAATCTGTATTTTGCATATAGATAAATTCGGCGCGGTATTTGAGTCGATTTTCAAAAGCGCGTTCGGTTTTAAGGCGGTAGGCGGCGGAATCGTCGGCGCGGGAGTCAAAATGGCGGTTCAAATGGGAATGAAGCGCGGCGTTTTCTCAAACGAGGCGGGTCTCGGCTCGTCGGTTATGGTACACTCCAACTCAAACGTAAGAGAGCCTATACGTCAGGGAATGTGGGGAATTTTCGAGGTATTCGCCGACACCATAGTTGTCTGCACGCTAACCGCGTTTTCGCTTCTTTCGTCGGGACTTATAAATCTTGAAACCGGCAAGCTCGCGGTTGAGACCGCGGACACCGGCTCGCTTGTCGGTCAGGCGTTCGGTCAGACCTTCGGTCAGGTAGGAGTCATTTTTATAGCGATTGCGCTTTTGCTGTTCGCGTTCTCCACCGTTTTGGGCTGGAGTCATTACGGCACGAAAGCCTGCGAGTACCTGTTCGGAACAAAATCGACCATTGTGTACAGAGTGATATTTGTAATAGCCGTTATCGGCGGCGCGACGATGGGAGAAAATTTGGCGTGGGATTTGTCGGACACCTTCAACGGTATGATGATGCTCCCCAACCTTATAGGCGTACTCGTTCTTTCGCCGCTGGTTTACAGATGCACCAAAAATTATGTTGACAGGCATCTCAGGCACAAGGACGTTGAGCCTATGCTCTCAATGGACCCCGAAATACAGGCGGAACACGCGGCGGAGGTTAAAAAAGGCGCGGAATAAAAGAATAAAAATTTTCGTTTTGCTTGTTTTTTTCGTTCAATAAGTATATAATATATAACAGCAAGGGAAAAGGACCGGTGTATTTATGGGGGAGAGAGCAAAAAAGGCGGAAGAGCTGTTTTTTTCGGGCTATAACTGCTCGCAGGCGGTTATGTGCGCGTTTGCCGATTTATTCGGTATGGACACGGAAACGGCGGCGCGTATTTCGGAGGGACTCGGCGGAGGTATGGGGCGTATGCGCCTTACCTGCGGAGCCGTCGCGTCAATGTCGCTTGTCGCGGGACTTAAGCTCAGCTCCGGAAAGGCGGGCGACTTAAAAACACGCTCCGAGGTTTACGCGAAGGTGCGTGAAATGGCGGAGGAATTTAGGAAGGAAAACGGCTCTATCGTGTGCGGCGAGCTTCTCGGGGCGGCTATGCCCAAGGACAACGGCTCCGTCCCCGAAGCGAGAACGGCGGAATACTACAAAAAACGGCCGTGTCCGAAATGCGTTTACCGCTGCGCCGAAATAATCGAAAAGCATTTGCTGTAATGCTGCAATATTATATAAAATCTAAGGAGGGAAACAAAATGGTTTATAAGTGCGAGTTATGCGGCTGGGAGTACGATGAGGAAAAGGGTTATCCCGAGGGCGGCATCGCGCCGGGAACAAAGTGGGAGGACGTCCCCGAGGACTTTGAGTGTCCGCTTTGCTCTGCCGGTAAGGATCAGTTTGAGGCGGAATAATTTCCGCCTCTCTTTTTAATGTTGACAAGGGAGAAAAAATATGACGGAAGAGTTGAAAAAACAAATAGATGAGTTTAGGGAGAAAACCGCCGAGTTCGCCGCCGGAAATATAAGCGTAAAGGATTACAAGGGCTTTTCGGGCAAATTCGGCAGCTACGCTCAGCGCGGCGCGCGAAACGCTATGCTTCGTTTGCGTATGGCGGGCGGGCGGCTTTCAAAGGACAGAATAAAATCAATTATCGCCATATGCGAAAAGTACGGCATAGAGCGTATGCACCTTACAACGTGCCAGACGATACAGCTTCACGATTTGCCGTTTGACAGGGTTGCCGACATTATGACCGACGCGATAGAGTCGGGCTTCTACACGCTCGGCGGAGGCGGCGATTTTCCGAGAAATGTTATGGTTTCGCCGCTTTCGGGAGTTGAGAGGGGCGAAAATTTCGATGTTTTCCCGTATGCCGAGAAAGCGGCTGAGTATCTTATATCGCGGATAGATAAAGTGAAAATGCCGCGCAAGCTTAAGGTCGCGTTTTCCAACTCGCCCGCGAACGCCGTTCACGCGACGTTCCGCGATTTGGGCTTCGTTTCGCGCCCCGACGGTAAGTTTGACGTTTACTGCGCGGGCGGAATGGGAATGTTCCCCAAGCTTGGCGTTAAGGTCGCGGAGGCGGTTGACGGGGAAAAGGTGCTTTACTATATAAAGGCTATGATTTCGCTTTTCTGCGAACACGGCAATTACGAAAACCGCGCCCGCGCCCGAACAAGATATATGCAGGACACGCTCGGCGGCGCGCTTTACGGCGAATTTAACAAGCATCTTAAAGCCGCGCTTGACGAGGGCGGACTTGATGTTGAGGCCGGAAAAACCGAAATCGCGAAAAAGGGCGTTAAGACGGATATTGATTCCGCCTACGTAATCCCGCAGAAGCAGGACGGCTTGTACGCCGTCAAATTCCACCCGATAGGCGGCAATCTTACGCCCGATACGCTCAAATCGCTTTACGAAACGATAAAGGATATGGAGGCTGTTTCGGTTCGCGTTTCGCCCGACGAAACGATGTATATCGTAAACTGTAACGGCTCTGAGGCGAAAACGGTGTTGGACGCGACGGAGTACGGGGCGAGGAGCGATATTGAGGAGTCGGTCGCGTGTATCGGCGCGTCCGTGTGTCAGCAGGGACTGCGCGATTCGCAGTCGCTTTTGGCGGAAATTTTAAAAGCGGTTAAGCCGTGCGGCTTCGCGCCGGACGCTTTGCCGCCCGTTCATATAAGCGGCTGTATGTCCTCGTGCGGCACTCACGAAATCGGTAAAATAGGCTTCCACGGCAAGGTTAAAATGGTTGATAAAAAGCCGGTAGCCGGCTTCACGATTAACATAAACGGCTGTGACAAACAGGGTCGCGAGCGTTTCGGCGAGGAGCTTGGCGTTATGGCGGCGGAGGATATTCCGAAGTTTATCGTTGAGCTTGGCAAGACCGTTACGGCGGCGGGAATGAGCTACGATGAGTTCGCGAAAACGCGGACGGAGGAGCTTACGGAAATTATAAAAAAATATATTTAAGGAAAAAAGCGGCTTCAAATACGTAAAGCCGTTTTTTTGTTATACGGGACAGCCTTCCGTTCATATAATTGTGCGGGGGGAATGTGAAATGATTTACGCGGCGGCGTATTGCCGAGTTTCGACGGACGGCTCCGATCAGGCAAATTCGTTTGAGAGCCAGAAACGGTTTTTTAAGGAATATATCGGGAAAAATCCCGATTGGTCCTTGACGGGGATTTACGCGGATAAAGGGCTTACGGGTACAAGCACGAAAAAGCGAAAAGCCTTTAATCAGATGATAGACGACGCGAGAGATGGCAGGTTTTCTTTAATTCTCACCAAGGAGGTCAGCCGCTTCGCGCGCAACACCGTTGACACGCTGCAATATACAAGGGAATTGAAGCGTCTGGGCATAGGGGTGTATTTTATGAACGACAATATCAGCACGCTTGACCCCGACGCGGAGCTTAGACTCGCGATTATGGCGTCAATCGCGCAGGAGGAAAGCCGCAAAACGAGCGAGCGCGTTAAGTGGGGACAGCGGAGAAGAATGGAGCAGGGAGTCGTGTTCGGACGCGATATGCTCGGTTACGACGTGCGGGGCGGAAGGCTGCTTGTAAATCCGGACGGAGCGGAGGTGGTGAGATTGATTTTCGATAAATTCGTAAACGGGGATAAGAGTACGTATAAAATAGCGCGCGAGCTGAGCGAGGCGGGGTACAAAACGGTTACTGGGAATGACGTGTGGTCGAACACGGTCGTGCTGAAGATTTTGCGTAATGAGAAATATTGCGGCGATTTGGTACAGAAAAAGACGTTTACGCCCGATTACCTGACACACGAAAAGAGGTATAATCACGGCGAGGAGGAAATGGTTATAATCAGAAATCACCACGAGCCGATTGTCAGCCGCGCGCTGTGGGAGGGCGCGCAGGAGAAGCTCGGAAACCGGTTTTGAATACGATGTAGGTACG